>JAGRGU010000034.1:8548-67655 GCA_020445335.1 Gammaproteobacteria bacterium | reverse complement strand
TTGTCGCCGCTGATGTCGATCAGCTGGTGGTTCTGCGGATGCAGCGGGCCGACCGGGTTGAAGCGGTCGATGGCCAGCTTGTTCAGCGAAACCAGATACTTGCCATCGGGGGAGACAGAATCACCCTCCATCGAAACCAGATGGCCGATGTTGTAGTGGATATTCAGCTGATCCAGCACCTTGCCTTCGCAGTAGTCCCACTTGGTGACCATCGAGTCGACGTAGATCGAGGTGTAGACCACGCACTCCTTGGAGTCGTACTGCGTATGCAGCGGACCCAGGCCGACTTGGACCTGCTTGTGCAGCGCATCCTTGAGCGCAATGATCGGCAGGCCGTAGGGATCCTTGCCTTCGAACTTCTTGTTGTTGATGGCGTCCTGGATCTTGGGCCAGCTGTAGACCCATGCGTGGCTGTCGAGCTTGCCGGAGACGATGATGTGGTCGCCTTTCGGGTTGACATCTACGCCGTGCGGGCTCTTCGGCTCCGGCACCAGGTAGACCAGCCCCTCTTCGGCGGCCTGCTTCAAGGTGATCAGATAGGAACCGTTGACTTTTTCGACCTTACCGGCGGCAACAAGCTCAGCGGCCTTCTTCCAGTTGGTGATGTGCAGGAAGTCGGTATCCTTCTGCGAACAGCCGGCCTCGAACGGAGGACGTCCACGCTCGATACCGCCGACATAACGCTCGGAACAGAAGGAGTTGGTGAAACCCCAACCGTAGGAGGCATTCTTACCGGCGTCGGAGAGATCCTGGCTATAGGGTGGCAGTTCGAAGGTGAAGGACTGCTCGGGATCCAGACGGCCAGCCTTGTCGTCGAACTTCCAGTAGGTCACGCCACCGCGATACTTGTCGTTGAACTCTTCCAGCGGAACGAAGCCGTGTTCGAAGGGCGCGGCGTACTGCGCCGCTTCCATGACGTACTCGGTGTTGGGCGTGACGAAAGCGCCGCCGTGCTCGTTCTTGAAGAACGGGTTGACGACGATCTGCTTGGTCTCGAAGTCGTGCAGATCGATCACCGCCATACGCGGATTGGCCTTGTCGTTGATGAACAGGTAGCGGCCGTTGTACTCGCCCTCGGTCTCCGAGAACGCCGGGTGGTGGGTGTCACCGTAGAGGATATCCTTGCCATTAATGCGGCCCTGCGCCAGCACCGCCTTGGACTCGTCATCGAAGCCGTAGCCCTGCCAGGGCTCCGGAGTGAACACGCCTATGTATTTAAGGATACGCATCGAGGGGATGCCGTATACGATCACTTGTCCGCTCTGACCGCCGGAACTGAAAGCGAGGTACTCATCGCGACCGCCGGTCGGAGTATAGGTCTTGGCTGCGGCCAGCAGATCCTTCTGGGTCAGACCGCGCGCCTTCATAACATCCTGCAGCGACTCCTGCGAGTAGGCACTGGACGCGGCCCCGAGGCCAAGCGCCATACCCACCAGCAGCGACAATGTACGCTTCTTATATCTCATAATGACTTGTCTCCGTCTGGGAATTACAACCGTTCTTCTTCGTCTGAAAACGATTTAGCAGGGGAATGTTGCCTTTGGTCGTCCCAACCCACCTTGACATTGATCAAACGAGACAGTGATATCGAGCGGAAAGTGCGTCAAATGCCATATTTTTCCGACTCTGGCTGCGAGCATGACGCAAGGCCGGCGGTGATCTGGAGCCGTCCTAAAAATCAGGTCAGGAAATCAGATGCCCGGGAACTGGCGGGAGGTCGGGCGCAGTCGCCCGGAGGGGATGGAAAGAAGGTACCAGGGCGCGCCTGGGATCAGGCGCTGACTGCCCCCCGACGCCCGAACCCGGGCAGAGGGGGGCAGCAGCAAAGGAGTGGCCGGCTACTTCTGCGACAGCCACTCGGCGATCGCCCGCATCTCCTCGTCGGAAACGCCGGCAATGATACCCTTCATGGCAGCGGTCTGGCCATTGGCACGCGCACCCGACTTGATGTCCTTCATCTGGTTGTAAGCGTAGTCGGCATTCTGACCGGCCAGCTTCGGGTAGGCCGGCATGATCGGGGTTTTGGCATCCGCGCCGTGGCATGAGAAGCAGGCCTTCGACTGGTAGAGTGCCGCGCCATCGGCGGCAACAGCGGAACCGGCAACACCAAGCGCCAACAAAGAAGCACCTGCGATCATAGCTACTGCTCTGATTTTCATAGAAATTCCTCTCTAGGACAGTTGATCCGGCCAGCGCGCTCGCAGGCCGGTCGAAGCACAATTGGGGCCCAAATAATAGCATTCGCCAACGAACGGCTGCCAATGATAATTATCAGATTTGCAAATACTTACATTGTTCCGGGCATGACCCCGGGTTCAATGCCGCTTGTCGGCGAGGTGCCCGAAGTAGAGCGCCAGACCCAGCAGCGCAATACCGGCGGCAAACTGCAGCAGATCCAACGGTGTCGTCAGTTTCATCCCCAGCGCGTACTCGAAGAAGCGCACCACCAGGATCATCAGCACCACCTTCGCCAAACGACCCTTGAGGTCGTCCAGACTTTGGATCAGCAACACCTTGGAGGCGCTGTCCGAGTTTTCGGCCTGGTCGATCTTGCTGATGAAAAGCTCGTACAGCCCCATGCCGAAAATCAGCAGGAAGGTGGCCAGCAGGTAGCCATCGACGATTTCGACCACATGGGTGACGGTCTCGCGCCGGATCACGGCCCTGCCTGCGCCATCGAGTTCGGACGAGGCGTAGTGGGCCAGGTGCGATAACATGTTGAAAGCATCCACCGTCGCCATCAGCACCAGACCGATAGCACTCAAGACACTTGCAACCACCGCCAGCAGTACGATCAGTCGGCTCTGCCAGAGCGCCCCTTCAAACCATTTTTCGATGCTGTCCACGCCAGCTCCACCCCCAGTATCCTCAATTCCGGTCAAGGTTTACAGCGCCTCCTACCGGGCATCGGAGGGTAACACGCGGCGTCCCCCCTCACTAGCGGCTTCGCGTCGCGCGCCGATTTCGGCTATTCTTGCGCCGGTTTTAGTGCACCGGCTCGGGGAGGGGCCCAGGCCATGGACCAGGAGCGCTTCGTCCCCGGACAACGCTGGATCAGCGATACCGAACCGACGCTCGGTCTGGGCACGCTGTTACGGCGCGATGGTCGTCAGCTACAGCTGGCATTTCGCGCCAGCGCCGAGCAGCGTATCTACGCGCTCGACAACGCCCCGCTCACGCGGGTCCGCTTCCTCCCCGGCGACAAACTCACCCATCGCAACGGCGAGCCGCTACGCGTCAGCGCGCTGCGCGAGGAGCAGGGACTGATCCACTATCGGGCGCTGCGCGAAGATGGCAGTGTAGTGGAGTTGTCAGAGCGCGAGCTGGACGATGCACTGCAATTCAACCGCCCGCAGCAGCGGCTGTTCAACGGTCAACTCGACAATCCGAACTGGTTCGATCTGCGTCAGCAGACGCTGGCGCACCGCCAACGTCTGGAGTCTTCGCCACTGCGCGGACTCGGCGGCGGCCGCACCTCGCTGCTGGCGCACCAGCTCTACATCGCCCACGAAGTTGGCGGACGCGCCCTGCCGCGTGTCTTGTTGGCCGACGAAGTCGGCCTGGGCAAGACCATCGAAGCCTGCATGATCCTGCACCAGCAGCTGCTCACCGGGCGGGCGCAGCGCGCGCTGATCCTGGTCCCCCCGGCGCTGCTCAACCAATGGCTGGTGGAGCTGCTGCGTCGTTTCAACCTGAGGGCGAGCCTGTTCGACGAGGAGCGCTACCAGGCCATCGAGAGCGCCAACCCCGGTGCCAACCCCTTTCACAGCGAGCAGCTGATACTCTGCACCACCGAGCTGCTGCTGGAGTCGGCCGAGCGCGGCGAGCTGGTCCGGCAGGCGGGCTGGGATCTGCTGATCGTCGACGAGGCGCACCATCTGGAGTGGCACATCGACAAAGTGAGCGCCGCCTATCAACTGGTTGAGAGTCTGGCGTCCGAGACCTCGGGGGTGCTGCTGCTGACGGCGACCCCCGAACAGCTCGGCAGCAGCGGCCACTTCGCCCGCCTGCGCCTGCTGGATGCGGACCGTTTTCCCGATCTGGAGCATTTCCGCCAGGAACAGGGCGGCTACCGTTCGATCGCGAAGCTGGCCAGCGCGCTGCAGACGCAATCCACGCTGAAGGAACCTCTCCGGGCGGAGCTGATCGCGACGCTGGGGGCAAAGGAGACGCTCCCGCTGCTGCAGAGTCATGCCGCTGCGGATCTCACCAAACGCACGGAGATCTCACATACGCTGACCCAACGGTTGCTGGATCGTCACGGCACCGGCCGGGTGCTGTTTCGCAACACCCGCCAGGGCATCAAGGGCTTCCCCCGGCGGCAGCGACACAGCTATCCGCTGCCGATGCCCGAGTGCTACCGCTCGCGCCGGTCGGAGGCAAATCTGCCGGTCGCGCTGCAGCTGACGCCGGAGATGCTGATGCTGCGCAGCGAGAAACCCTGGTGGCGGAGCGACCCGCGCATCGACTGGCTGCTCGGGCTGCTGCGCAAATTGAAGCATGAGAAGGTGCTGCTGATCTGTGCCTACTCCAGAACCGCGCGTGCCATCGAGGAGGCGCTGCGCAGCCGGCAGGGAATCGCGGCAGCGCTTTTTCATGAGCAGATGACGATCGTCGAGCGCGACCGCGCCGCAGCCTGGTTCGCCGACACCGACGCCGGCGCGCAGCTGCTGATCTGCTCCGAAATCGGCAGCGAAGGACGCAATTTTCAGTTCGCCCACCACCTGGTGCTGTTCGACCTGCCGCTCGATCCCGATCTGCTGGAGCAGCGCATCGGCAGACTCGACCGGATCGGGCAGAGCCAGACCATCGAGATTCACCTGCCCTATTTCGAAGCCAGCGCCCAGGCGGTGATGTTCGAGTGGTACGACCGCGGGCTGGACGCGTTCCGCCACACCTCCGCCGCCGCCCATCTGCTCTTCAGCCAGCAGCATGACAAACTGGAACAGTGCCTGAAAACAGCCGACGAGCAGGCGGACGCCACCCGGGTGTTGATCGCCGCCACCGCCGAGCTGCGCGGACAGGCGGAAACGCGCATGCGCGAAGGGCGTGACCTGCTGCTGGAACTCAACTCCTGCCGGCAACCCGACGCCGATCGCCTGCGACAGCAGCTGGCGCAGAGCGACCAGGATGGCCGGCTGCCCGGTTTCGCCCAGCGGTTGCTGGAGAGCCTGGGTGTCGACTGCGAGGAGCACTCCGCCGATACCTTGATCCTAAAGCCCGGCAACGAGATGTTCGAAACGCAGCTGCCGGGACTGCCCGAACAGGGGATCACTGGCACCTTCCGGCGCGAACTCGCGCTGAGCCGCGAGGAGTGGCAGTTTCTCACCTGGGAACACCCGCTGATCTCTGGCACGATGGAGCTGCTTATCGATCGCGGCCTGGGCAACAGCAGCTGCTGCGCGGTGCATCACCCCAACCTCAAGGCCGGCTCGCTGCTACTGGAGCTGCTCTACCTGGTCGAATGTCCGGCGCCGCGCGCGCTGCGCATCGGCCGTTTTCTGCCACCGACGATGATCCGTCTGCTGATCGACGGTACCCCACGCGAGCGCGGCGAGATATCGCGCGCAGAGCTTGCCGCACACCGGGTTCCGCTCGAAACCGCGGCGGCAAAGAAGCTGTCGCGCACGTTGCGCACACCGGCGCAGGCGCAGATCGAATTCAGCGAACCGTTGGCGGAGGCGCGCATGCGACAGATCTTGACCAATGGCAGAGAACGGCTGCAGCGACACTACGGCGAGGAACTGAGCCGACTGCATGCGCTGCGCAAGGTCAACCCGGGTGTCACCCGCGAGGAGATCCTGGCCTGGGAGCGGCAAGCGGAAGCTTCGGAGCTGCATCTGCAGGCAACCCACCTGCGGCTGGACGCGGTGCAGCTGGTGATCGCGCTCTAGCGAGCGCGTACTCACCGCCCCGGCAGCGAGATACCCGTAACCTTCTTATAAAGTGAAACCGCGTAGGAGTCGGTCATGCCGGCGACGAAATCGGTCAACGACAGCAGCCGCGGATAGAAACCCAGCGCCAAACCCTCGCGTCCCCCCTGGAACTGGCGCGGTACCAGATGGCCCAGCATGCGGCTCTCGGCGGTGGCCGCCTCGCCATGCTCGGCGATATCGTCCAGCGCAGCGACGAAGCGCTCCAGCAGGTCGCCGATCACCTGAAATCCCGCCGCCTGGATCTCCACCACTTCGGGCACGCAGTAGATGCGCGCCTGCGCGATCTCGATCAGCCGATCCATCGCCAGCTGCGAGGGAATGGCCGCGAGCAGCGGCGAGGCCAGCTCTCCGCTCAGAATCGCGTGCTCCTGATCGAGAAAACTCGCGACCGTCTGGTTGATCGCTTCGTTGATCACCTTGGCGCGGAGAAACTCCACCCGCCCCCGGTCATCGCTGAGACGGTCGAGCCGCGTCCGCAACTGCGCGTCGTTCCCTGTAACTTCGAGGAACAGCGACTCCACCTCCTCCAGACTCAGATAGCCGAGGCGAAAACCGTCTTCGATATCGATCACCCGGTAGCTGATGTCATCCGCCGCCTCGACCAGGAAAGCGAGTGGGTGGCGGCACCAGATGGCGTGGCTCGGGTCGCGGCGAATCAGGCCGACACAGTCGGCCACCTGCTCGAACAGTTCGCGGTCCTCAGCGACGAAGCCGAACTTTTTCGCCCCGACACCGCCGAAATTGCTGCCGCCGAGCCAGGATTCGCGCGGATATTTGGTGAACGCCGCCAGAGTCGCGCAGGTGAGCTGGAGCCCCCCAGGGTTGTCCGGGTTTTGCAGCCGCGCGAGGATGCGGAACCCCTGCGCGTTGCCCTCGAAGGCGAGAAAATCCTCGCGCTCGCTGCCGCGCAGAACCTCCACACGGCGGCGGCCGTAGCTGCCGCGGCGCGCCCAGTGACGGAAAGCGTCCTCACCGGAGTGGCCGAACGGCGGATTGCCGATATCGTGCGCCAGACAGGCCGCGGCGACGATGTCGCCGAAATCCGACGCTTCGAATCCCTGCAGCCGATGCCGCGTGATCACCTGCTCGCCGACCAGCGTGCCGAGCGAGCGACCGATGCTCGAGGCTTCCAGGCTGTGGGTCAGGCGGGTGCGCACATAGTCGACGCGAGAGAGCGGAAAGACCTGCGTCTTGTCCTGCATGCGTCGAAAGGCCGAGCAGAAGACGATCCGGTCCAGATCACGCTGGAAATCTGTGCGCAATGTCGACTCGGTCGGCGACTGCTGGCTCCCCAGGCGCTTGCGGGAGAGTAGTTCCGGCCACTGCATCATCGTTCGCATCCCCGTCGCTATCGGCTCGGCGGGAAGTATACCGCAAGGTGCGGGAACCAGCTTTCGCTGATGAAGCGGGGGTTGCCTGCCCGCGGACAAACATTTACCTTTGGCGGCGACGTGCGGTTCGGCGAGCCTGACCCCACAGGACGCGGTACCAATGCTAAAATTGCCGCAGCGACCCATCACAGCGTTGAGCGAATACCGACCATGACCACTGAGAGCCTTGAACACGCCCGATTCAATATGGTGCAACAGCAGATCCGTCCCTGGGAAGTGATCGACCGGCGCGTGTTGGAGACGCTGGGAAATCTGCCGCGCGAAGCTTTCGTGCCCGAGGCGTACCGGGGGCTGGCTTACGCGGATATCGAAATCCCATTGGCCGAAGGGCAGCAGATGATGTTCCCACGCGTCGAGGGCCGACTGCTGCAGGCACTGGATATCAAGCCGACGGAACGGGTGCTGGAGGTCGGTACCGGCAGCGGCTTCCTGACAGCCTGCATTGCCCATCTCGGCGGAGAGGTGGTCAGCATCGATATAAGGCAGGCGTTCATCGATCAGGCACGGGCGGCGCTCCAGGCACAGGGGATAGAGGGAGTCGAGCTGCGCTGTCAGGATGCGATGAATGGCGAGATCACCGGGGCGCCCTTCGATGTCATCGCGGTGACCGGCTCGCTGCCGGAGCCTCCCCTCGAGTGGAAGAAGATGCTGCGCGTCGGCGGCCGCATGTTCCTGGTCTGCGACGAGGCACCGGCGATGGAGGCGACACTGATCACCCGCACCGGCGAAGCCAGCTGGCACACCGAGGGACTGTTCGAGACCGATATTCCGCCGCTTGAGAATGCGCCCAAGCGCGACCATTTCACTTTCTGATCAACCCTCCAGAGCGTCACCGCGCGCAGTAGCAGTTCTAGAGCCGCTGCTCGATCAACGCATAAAGACGCTCGAGCGCGCCGCGGTTTCGCGCGACCAGCGTGCGACCGCACTCCCCCGCTTCCGCACGCAGGCTGGCATTTTCCAACCACTCCCGCGCCCGCGTGGAGAGCTGCGTGGAACTCTCGATCTGAACCGCCGCCCCGGCCGTCAGCATCATGCGGCTGATTTCGGCAAAATTGAACATGTGCGGCCCGATCAGGACGGGTACGCCGAACGCCGCCGGCTCCAGGAGGTTGTGACCGCCGACGGGCACCAGACTGCCACCGACGAACGCCAGATCGGAGGCACCGATGAACAGCGTCAACTCGCCCATCGTATCGCCGAGGAAAACCTGCGTCTGCGCCGAGACCGCCTCCGCGAGCGAACGGCGTGCGATCTCGAATCCCAGCCGCTGGCAAAGCTGCGCCACCCGCTCGAAACGCTCCGGGTGGCGCGGCACCAACACCAGCAAAACCCTGGGATCCCACTGCAGCAAGCGGTGGTGCGCCTCGAGTATCTGCTCGTCCTCACCCTCGTGGGTACTTGCCGCCAGCCATACCGGGCGATCCCCCCAAGCGCGCCGGACCGCCTCAGAGCGTTCACGCAGGCTGGCCGGGATGCGTATATCGAACTTTATGCTACCGGTCACCACAACCGCGGAATCCGCCACCCCCAATACGCTGAAACGGCCGGCATCCGCTTCACTCTGCGCGGCGACCAGCGTGATTCGTGCGAACGTCTCTCTGGCGAAACGCCCGAAACGGGCATAACCCCGCGCCGAACCGGCCGACATCCGCGCATTAGCCAGAATCGTAGTGATGCCGGCATTGTGACAGTGCGCCAGCAGATTGGGCCAGACCTCGGTCTCCATCATCACCAGCATGCGGGGGCGCACGCGGCACAGAAACCCGTTCAGCGCAAAGGGTATGTCGTAGGGCAGATAGACGTGGAAGACCCGCTCCGGAAAGAGCGAGCGCACCCGCTCGGAACCCGTCGGCGTGGTGGTGGTGACGACCAGCGGGAGCGAGGGATGCTCATCCAGCAACTGCCGGATCAGGGGCGCCGCCGCCTGCGCCTCGCCGACCGAAACCGCGTGGATCCAGAGCCCGCCGCCCTCGGCCGGCGGTGCGAAACGACCGAAACGCTCCCCCCAGCGACGACGATATGCCGGCGCCCTGATGCTGCGCCAGAGGAGACGCAGCAGTACCAGGGGAAGCGACAGGTATAGCAGAAATGTGTAGCTTCGCCGCAGCAAACCGCCCAATGATCTTCTTCCTTACTCGAAACCAGCAGCGCAAGGTATTCCTCAACACCCCGCCAAAAGTACGCATGGATGGCACGGGGGAATCCAAACCAGTCACACTGATATTGAAGTGTACAGCACTGGGTGTTGTGAACCAGCAATCGATCGATGATCCTGGTTACGCGATATTGTGATCACGTCCGCTGTTGGCATGAGGTAGAATGAACGTTACAGACGCAACGGTAGTAGCCCAACAATGTCGAAACAGAATGCTCCCGCAAACTGGGCCGGAGAGGATGAAATTAACCTGGCTGATCTCTGGCCAGCCATAGTTAGACACCAGCGGCTCTTCTGGGGTGTGTTCGGGCTCACGGTGGTCTGTGGCCTGCTGTATTCACAGCTGAGGCCGACTTACTTCAGTGTCAGCTCGACGATAGAGATCGCCACTCTGATCGAGAACAATCAGCGCATCCCCATTGAGTCTCCGGAATCGGTCAAGGCAAAAATCGAGATGGCACTTGGCCCCAGCATGCAGGAGGAGGCCGAGGAGTACCACCAGCAGAGCAAGTTAACCGTAGCAATTCCCAGAAACAGTAATCTCGTATTCATTCAAAACCTGGCGGAAAAAAATTCTGTCGACATGGCGAAAAAGCTCCACAGAGAGCTGGTATCCAGGCTGACCACGGATCATGACCGAATGCTGAAGCAGCAGCAGGTAAAGCTGCAAGCCGAAATGGCGCAGGCAAACGAACATCTACACCGGTTGAATGACGAGCGATTTCAGCTGTCGAAGAAAAAAGATCTTGAGGCAAAAATTGAGAATGCGAAAGCAGCGTTGACCCGCATGACCGACCCGGTCATCCTCGACTATGAGACAAAAAACCTGGAGATACAGCTCGATAGTGAGATGCAGAAGCTCGAATCGTTGAAAGGGCAGGATGTTCTGCTTGGCCAGAAGGCTGTGCAACTGGAGACGACAAGGGAGATGCTCTTACGCTGGATTGACGACCTCAAGAAGCAAACCAGTGAACCCTCCATATATGAAAAAATGGTGGCTGAAGAGGGCCCGAGCGACTCACATGCTTTTGCGTCACTGCTCATAAGCAACGATTTACACCTCGCCCGATATCGACTGGCAGAACTGGAAGAACGTCTTTATGTACAACTGGAAGTAGAGAGATCCGCGCTTCAAAAAGCGGTTGACGAGAACAAGCGGTCTCAGGAACACCAGGCCAGTATCATTGCACTGCAGAAGGTCAACAAAGAAAAATTCGAGATTGAGACCCGCCTGGAAAAAGCCCAACAAATTGCCGAGATCAGCAGAATCGAAGCGAATCTGGCAGAAGTCGACGCGCTTCTCGAGCGGCAGATAGCGCTGAAAAAGTTGGAGATCGATGAGATGCAAGCCCAACTGGAGAGTCAGCTCGGTACGCGTGCACTGACCATGCCTCTGCGATCGCGGACACCTCAAGGTTTATCGTCAACCAGGATAGTTCTCATCGCGGCCTTGGTCGGTTTGATATTGGGCATGTTGAGCGTTTGGCTCAGATCCTGTCTGACCAAAACAACCGTCGATAGACAACCGAGTGGATAGGAAGCATGACTTCGCGCTGTAACCCGGCAAAGTCAGACCGGGATGCGGCTTACTGATTGATGTAGACCACTTTTGTTTCCTGCTTGCGCAGCCCGGTTTTAGGTACGTGTTGAGCATGCTCAGGCACCAGGGCCAGCATCAATCTCTTGAGCGCCTCGGCGTCCATCGCATCACAGGCGTGGGCGAGATCGTTAACGGTGCGATTGAGACTATCCCAGTCCACTTTACGATGATGCGCAAGCAATACTTTTTCGTGGTCCGTGCGTTCCAGCCGTTCCTTTTCATGAAACAGTTCTTCGAATAGCTTTTCTCCAGGACGCAGCCCGATATATTTAATCTCTATCTGCTCTCCCGGGATCTTGCCCGACAGCCGAATCATCTGATCCGCCAGGTAGCTGATTTTTACCGGTTCGCCCATGTCCAGCACGAAAATCTCCCCCCCCACGCCCATCACAACTGTCTGCATGATAAGCTGGCATGCCTCCGGTATCGTCATGAAGTAACGCTCCATCCGCGGATCGGTAACGGTGACCGGTCCACCTTCCGCTATCTGCTTGCGGAACAGAGGGATTACACTACCCGCGGAGCCCAATACGTTTCCGAACCGCACCGTGATAAACCGCGTCTTCGATTGAGCGTCCAAGTTCTGACAGAATATTTCCGCTGCCCGCTTGCTGGCACCCATCACGTTGGCTGGATTCACCGCCTTGTCAGTTGAAACCAGGATAAAAACGGAACACCCGTACTTGTCCGCAGCCAGGGCCACATTGCGTGTTCCCAGCACATTGTTGCGCACAGCCTGTCTGATCTGATGCTCCAGCAGGGGTACATGTTTATAAGCGGCGGCATGAAAAACCAGATCCGGCCGATGTCGCAGAAATACATCTTCAATACTGGGCGGATCCGTGACATCACCCAAATGGCACTGCAGTTCCAGTTCCGGGTATTGCTGCATCAAATCCATTTCGATTTGGTATAGGTTGAACTCACAGTTGTCGAATATTACGAGACGATTTGGCCCCAATTGCGCCAACTGCCTCGATAGCTCCGATCCTATTGAGCCACCTCCTCCGGTAACCAGAATTGTTTTATCGGCCAACGCCCCACGAATAGCGGTCCAATCGAGCGACACCGGATCCCTGCCCAGCAGGTCTTCAATGGAAATCTCGCGCAACTCATTAATCTGCAAATTGCCCGACATCAGGTCGCGAAGTTGCGGTACCGAGCGAAAAGGGACTCCTGCGTTTTCACAAAACTCGACCACTCGCCTCATCTCAACTGCAGTCGCCGCAGGTGTCGCGAGCATAACCAGGTCAATATCCAGTTCCTGAACCAACGCAGGTATCGCACTGCAGTTCCCCGCCACCGGAAGTCCCTGAATGTCCCTCCCCAAGCGGCGCGGATTGTCATCCACAAAGGCAATCGGGCGATATGCGTCGTTCTTGTTGCGCAGGATGTGCCGGGCAAGCATCTCCCCCGCCTTTCCGGATCCGACAATGAGCACCCGCTTTCCTGATGAGATATAGAGATGATGGTCCTTCATCCACCGATAGATCAGCCTTGGACCACCCAGTAGCATGACCAGTAAGATTGTGTAGATAACCGGTACCGACCGTGGGATTCCCGCGGCCCGGGTAAACACAAACAGAAGTGCCATCGCTACTGCGGTGCCAACCAGGACAGCCTTGAGAATTCTTAGAATGTCGGGCAGGGATGCGAAACGCCAGATACCACGATAGAGGCCAAACGCGGCAAACGCTCCCAGTTGCACGGGAATGATAATCAACAGCGCCCGCAGCCCTTCCTGAAAAAAACTGGTCGGTAAAAAATCGAGATTGAAGCGAAGCCAAAACGCCAGGGCCCAGGCGATGGGAACCATGAGCGTATCATGAAGCAGGGCGGTACCCTGTGAACGAAACCTGGTAGGGATGATGTCTAAGCTCATGTCAGGATACTAATATATCACCAATCTGAACCTGGGACTCGATACCGCACAGCTGCGTTCCGGGCGCCCTATGTGCCGCTGGCAACTTATATCGTCGTGCAGTGCGGACATTACCATAGCGTAGATCCGATTTGGGAACAGCAGCATCAAGCCATCCTGGCAGGCCTGATCCGACAGCGAGTTCGCGCGCCCGACCGAATGGAGCCGCAGCACCTGACCGGCGGGAAATGCCGGCCTCATTGTCTCCAATCGCTCCGCATACGCGCCGGCCTAATATTACCCGGCTACTGGTGACCGGTTCGTATCCACCTTCACATTTCCGACCATTTTTTTCAGGCCACCGACTGCCCATCCCCGGATTCTCCGGAAGGGCCGACGGTCATCAGGCTCCTGTTTTTCTGTGAAGGGGAAGTCGATGGAGGCCGGTAGACCGAATGGATCAATTCTCTAGCGGCTGCTGAATACAGCTTTCGAAGGAGCTACAGACCATACCACGCCATGATCGATCTGAACGAATGGGTCGGAATTACTGACGCAAGTATAGATTCAACAGGCGTATTCGCATGGTCGGGACCGTCTTGACGGCTCGGGCTTTGCTTAAACTGGTGCCGATCTTTTTTTCGAATGCCTCTCAGGCGGCATCTTCCAATCGGCCAATTCGATCGAGCGGGGGATTCACCTTCGCATCGCAGCGAAGCGACCGACATGATGCTCTCGCCCGAGCAACCGAGGCAGATGGTGGGATGTCGGCTATCGCCACGCTGGCTGCGATTATCGATCAGTTGGTCGATAGTGAGCCACGGCAGGGCCGGTGGAATACCCTTGCTCCTGCCGCCTAGTGGAGATTGGCTTTTGTTTTGGTGGCAACGGACCGCTACGATAGCGGATCAGCGTTGCCCGAAATTTCAGCGTGTGGGCCGATCGCTTTGGCTAAAACGATCTCCGCGGGACCTGGTGCAAAGATCTTCGAGGCACACCAGCACGCGCAAGCTTTTCCCGTTCGCACATGCTGGTGTGTAACTCTTGATCTACACCCCACCATGGCGAGTGGGGTGAGACGGCATACTATCCCTCTACGCGGCCTTCTTGCGTTTCCAGCCAGCAAAACCCATCCATCCAAGCGCGGAAGCGAAAAGCGGAAGGGCTGCCGGAACGGGGGTCGGGATTACAGGGGAAGCATCCAGCACTACCCGGTCGAAACTCGTCTGCGCATCACCGGAAATCCGAATACCAAGCGCACTCCCCAACAACAAATCACCGGGCAGCGCATCGTAGATCAACGTAGACGTTTGCCACGTGCCGCTGGGGATGGCAAGGGAGTTGTTATCCTGCGCGATCACATCATTACCAGCCAGTAATTCGATGAGATATGGCGCACTCTGGTATATCGTATCCGAACGCTTGATCACATCCATGGTCAGCGTATAAGTGGTGTTTGCAGTCAGAGTGGTACCCAGGGTCTGGGTCAGACTGCCACCATGGACGAAGACCATGTTGTTACCTTCGGGTGTGCTGCCGCCGGGCATCGAACCGGAGTCGGGATTGAAGGTGCCGGCTACTCCCAGGATAGTCCAGTCCGGAACATTACCCGTCGCCCAAGCGCCGTCGGACAAGACGACCGCTTCGAAACCCGCGTTCCCAACAAACACCTGAGCCGCCATGGATTCGAGCGGACTAAGCGCGGTGATAAGAATTGACATTCCCAAAAATTTATTCAGTTTCATCTCACTCTACCAATCATGTAAATAATTGAAACACTTTTGAATCTTCCGCTGGCAGTAACAGGGCAATTAACATGCCATCTGGCAAATCCAGCATCAGATCCGCTCCCGATTCAGCGTCGATCGTCGCTTCCCCACAAATGCCGCTCAAGCGGTATTGCCATTTGCCGGCAATCCGCTCCGCGTCGATATCGATCACCATTTGTTTCTGTTTTTCAAAGATATTTCCGATTGATCGCACAATGGCGGAACGTGCTCCAGTAAAGTCTCGGGTGTGATTGACGAGCCGGGTCATCAACGGAAACTGGTTAGCGCCTGGATACCACTGGTGGCGGAACAGCCGGCATTGGGCGTTAGAAAGCAGATTCTGAATGTAAAATATACTGACAATTCTATGGGAATAATTGAATACCTGGTCACTGGGGAGTTTCGGGGAGCCCATTCCATGCGTGTATTGCGCGCGCACACCGGTGGACCTGAATACGCCTGCTCACGCAAACCGCGCATCCCGTCGACAAGGAACCATGGGCGGCTGACACGTCAGATTGCACCTCAGCGATAGTCATCGGCGCACGACATCGAGTGTTTTTTCATGCACTGCCAAAAAACAGTATCTGACCCTAGGATGGGAAACTGGCTTGAGCTAGGATAGTGCCTGGAATGCCGCCTACTGGCCGGTCCAACCGGAGATCCAGGAACGGTACGGTTGGCAATGGCGCGATCCTCGAGTGGGCATCATCGACTGATCGGCAAGGAGCAACTGTCTCGGAGTTCTGCCATGCGGGATTGGCCTTTCTGTCGCCGCCACTCTCCCCCGGCATCACTAAAGCAGTTAGTGTTTTCAACCTGGCTGTCTATATCCACCAATACCCTGTGCCGCTTGCTGAGACAGGCTGGATCGTCGAGCGGCAGGTAGAAGATATTCGAAGGTTGTCGTAACCAGATGGAAAATCCGATCTCATCACGCTTGTTCGATAAAGCAAACGACAGGCTGATCTATATAGGCAAAAGTGCCACGCCCGACCTGTGGGACACACTCTGGTCAATGGACAGAGAAGCGGTCCAGCGGTCGCTCTCCCCGACCCGGGACTGCGACCAATTGGTCGCGGTTACCAGACATCACCTGGATCCGAGTGAGGGCGCCATCCTCGAAGGAGGCTGCGGACGCGGTCAGTATGTTGCTGCATTGACGCGAGCCGGCTTTAAAACGATTGGGATAGATTATGCCCAGGAAACAGTAAAAGCACTGAACGAACATGCTCCTGATTTGGATATAAGATTTGGGGATGTTCGTTCGCTTCCGTTGCAGGAAAGCTCTGTTGCCGGGTACTGGTCCATAGGTGTAATAGAACACTTTTGGGATGGCTTCGAGACATTGGCAGCCGAAATGTCGCGAGTGATTAAAGATGGCGGCTGCCTGTTCTGCTCGTTTCCCTTTCTCAATCCGATGCGACAACTGAAAGCACGCATGGGCCTCTACCCGCTGGCGGAGTTTGAGTCGGAACCATCTGATTTTTACCAGTTCGCCCTGTCCAAACCTGTCGTTGTCGAAACCATGTCCAGACACGGCTTCACACTTGTCGGAGAAACGCGCCTGGCCGGGTTCAAGGGTATTCTTGGTGAACTCGGCCCACTCTCTTCGGCGCTCGAACCGCTCTACGAATATGAAGGAAATTCGCTCTTTGTTCGTGGAGTACGAAAGGCTGTCGATTTGTTGTTTACCAAAATCGGGTGCTCACACTCCATTCAACTGGTATTTCGCCGCCGCGCGCGATAACCGGATACCGATTGAGTTCGTCGATGGGGTATAGGTGTTCCGGCTCCCTATCCCTCCCGAGCGAGTTTTTAAAGCCGGCCGATCAAACTTCCTGATGTCCCGACGCTCCAGCCTTGAGTTGGAGAGCGAGCCAGAGCAAAGGCCCGTAGGCAGCCAGCATGCCCAGGATCCCATCTATAAGTTTCAGTCCGACCAGCAGAGCGAAAGGGAGCAACCAGAACAGATTGATAGCACCCACCGCAAGCGTGACGGGCTTGTGAGATCCAAATTTGCGTGATGCGTATTGATAGGCATGGCTGCGATGGGCCTGATAGATTTTCTGCTGTTGCAACAGCCTGCGTACCAACGTCACAGTCGCGTCGGTAATGAATACGCCGAGCAGGATAATCCAGCCCCAGAACAGCTCCGGTACGATCCAGGCGGACTGGATTGACATCAATCCCAGGATGATGCCAATGAAACCGCTACCCGCATCACCCATAAAGATCCGCGCCGTCGGAAAGTTCCAGAAAAGAAAACCGCTTACCGCTGCCAACAGCAACATGGGCACGACCCATTCCGCCCCCGTAGCCGGTGACGTCGCATATAACAGAGATCCGCCCAAACTGACGGTTACGGCCTCCACACCGGCGATGCCGTTGATTCCATCCATGAAGTTGTAGAGATTGATCAACCAGACGAGGTAGGTGACGGCGATCAGGCCACCAAACCAACCCAAATCATAATGGGAGCCGAATAAGGGTATTGGCGGCAGCCCCCCCAACAACAGTACCCCCCAGCATGCCGCCGCGAAATGGATCAGCAAACGCCAGCGAGCCGGGATATGCCGGTGATCGTCCCAAAAACCAACCAGCGCAACTCCGGCACCCGCCCCGATCAGTGACCAGAGAGCCTCTGTCGAAACCACGTCGAACAGTCTCAGCACTGGCATAAAAGAGACAAATACCAGAACAATCGCCATACCGCCACCTCGCGGGGTAGGCCGACTATGGGAGCTGCGTTCGTTGGGCATGTCCAGCAGCTTGCGAACCATCGCATATCGGCGCAACACGCCAGTCAGCACCAACGCGATGCACCCTGCGAGGACAATCAACAGCCAGTAGCTCACTCTTTCGGTTCCGCCAGATAGTGTTGTGCCGTTCTGCGCAAACCTTCGTCCAAACCAAGTGGCGGTTCCCAATTCAGTAACGTGCGGGTCTTGACGATATCGACTGACAGTGAACTCAGCAGACGCTCCGCAACGGCTTCCTTTCCCACCATTCTTGCAAAGAACGACAACAGCCTGGAGGGAACAGGAAACAACCTGGCTGGCTTGCCCAATGCAATACCCAGACGGCGCAACAGTTCGGTGGTCGAGACATCCTCACCATCGCTGACCAGGAACACTTGATTTGCGGCCGCCCTGTGATCGATGCAGGTGACTATCAGATCGATCAGATTTTCCAATGCGACCAGACTGCGGGAGTTGTCTATCGAGCCCAGCGGCAGCGGTACGCCGCGATGCAGCCATCGCATCATGGAAAGAAAATTCGCCGTGACACCTGGACCATAGACAAGGACCGGCCTGATACAGACCACCTCCATACCGGTGCCGGGAGCCAACCGTCGTAGCGCCTCTTCCGCTTCGTGCTTGGAGACGCCGTAAGGATCGGACGGCTTCGCCTCGTCATCTGCGTTGTATCTGCTTCCTGGCGCAGTGCCCTCCCCATTTACCTTGATCGAGCTTATGAAAACGAAGCGTTTCACGCCTGACATGGCCGCCATATCCGCGAGGTTGAGCGTGCCTTCGACATTGACCTTCCGAAACGCCTGCAGCGGATCGTGCTCGGTATCGTTCATCACGTGGACACGGGCGGCGAGATGGACTACCACATCGCATCCCCGCAGAGCCCCGGACCAGTCGGTATCGCCGCATATGGAACCGACGTTCACGGTGTCCGGGTCTTGACCACCGCTTCGCACGGCCTTTCTGACCTTGAAGCCACGCCTTTGCAGCGTTTCGCACAAAGCAGAACCTACAAATCCGTTGGCCCCTGTCACCAGAATACGCATCATATCGGTGTCTGTGGTTGAACCCGTTCAGCGGTCATCGTCAACTATGGAAACAACAAAAAACGTCTGATGAAAGGTGCCAGCCTCTCCATTGCACCCTTCTCCCGGCGGGGACGCCGAATCCCGCTTGCCGGACCGGGAATTTTGAATGAACGGCAATGACGCGGTCAACCTTCCAATGGTTTCGGCAGCACATGATAATCCGGTGGCCTGGAGCGGCGCTGGTCACCCGGGGTGTTAGCGGAGGGGAGACGATTACGGCTAGTGCCGGCATGATACGCACCTGCCGGAGTCGGGGTATCCACCAGATCAGCCACTGGAGACTTTCGCATGCCGACCGGGCCCTTCATGTACAATTTCCCCCTCTCGGCGCTGGCTTGGCGAAAGGGATAATCCTACAATATGGCCTGGAATTGGGTTGCCGCCCGTTCAGTGGGTGAATACGAGGTCCGGATTCGTCACAATTGATACAATGCGCTTCCCGGTAACCCGCTTAAACAGGTGTGATAAGCAGGCCATGGTCCAAGACAGAGAGTTGCGCTCTCGATCGCAAAATACCGCACTGGGAGTTGCGCCCGTGACCCATACCGAACGGCACCATTCCTGCCCCACTACCGGCACCCCCTACAGTCGGCCGGGAATTGACGCCACAGCCAGTGCGCGATTTGCCAGCAGAGTCGCCGCTTTGGACCGCAGCTCGGAGTATGCAGGGCTAATCAGTTTGGACTTTCCGCACACCTCCGCTGTCGAGAGCCTCCAGTTTCATGACCGTCTGTCGTGGGGCCTGTGATTTGTCCTTCACGGAAACAAGCGAACACCAGCAGAATCTTCTGGGTGATATGCGAAGATTATGGCCGCACATTACTCATCAACGCAGGATGCAACTTGCGGCTCTAGCAGGGTTGATGTTGCTGGGAACTGTGACGGAAGTCGCTTCTCTGGGCATGGTGCTGCCCTTTCTCGGCGCAATCACCGCTCCCGAGCGCATATTCTCCCACCCTTGGGCTCAACCGTTTGTCGTCGGTATGGGATTAACGGACTCGCAGCAGATGCTTCTTCCGTTAACGATACTGTTTGGCGTAGCTGCAGTGCTATCCGGCGCAACTCGCCTGGCACTGCTGTGGGGGCAGACACATCTGGGAAATGCGATCGGCAGGGATCTTGGTGCGGCCGCCTATCGGCGCACGCTATACCAGCCGTACTCTGTCCACTCTTCCAGAAACAGCAGCGAAGTGATCGCCGTCCTGATAACAAAAATAAACACTGTCGTTTACTTCATTATCATTCCGTTGCTGACGCTCGTCACATCGCTGTTTTTGATCCTGACCATCGTGGCTTGCATGATCCTGGTGGATCCGGAGCTCACCGCGGTGACCTTCATTGGATTTGGCAGCATGTATGCGATGGTCGCAATTTTTTTCAAGAGCAGGGTGTCGGGCGACAGCGTGAATGTCACTACATGCCAGAATGAAGTGGCCCAGATAATTCAGGAAGGATTGGGTGGCATCCGCGAAGTTCTAATTGACGGGCTGCAGGAGAAGTACTCCAGGATTTTCCGCTCGGCTGATGGCCGGCTGCGCCTGTCACTCGCCAATATTGCGTTTATCAGCGGCGCACCGCGGCCGGTGATCGAATCCCTGGCGCTGGTGCTTATCGGCATCCTGGCTTATTTCCTGGCGGACAGTCAGGAAGGGATCATGACCGCGCTCCCGGTTCTTGGGGCCTTTGTGCTGGCGGCACAAAGGCTGCTGCCATTGGTTCAGCAGACCTACGCCGGCTGGTCCTCCATACTCGGTGGACAAGCCACGCTCAAGGATGTCTTGGCACTCCTGGAACAGCCACTACCGGCCCACAGCACCGAGCCACCTGGCGCACCAATCGGGTTTACACAAACTATTGAACTCGATAATGTGCACTACCGTTATAACGACCGGGATGCAAAAGTTTTACGCGGCATCTCTCTGCAGATACCGAGGGGGAGTAGAATCGGTTTTATAGGGACTACCGGCAGCGGCAAGAGCACCTTGCTGGATATCATAATGGGTCTCCTTTTTCCGACTGCTGGATCGTTGCTCATTGACGGCACCGCGATTACGGAGACAAACCACCGGAAGTGGCAGGCTCACATTGCGCATGTGCCTCAGATGATCTATTTGGCCGACACATCGATTGCCGAAAACATAGCCTTCGGCGTGCCACCCGAGGATATCGATCAGGAACTGGTACTCAAAGCGGCCCGAAACGCCCAGATTGCTGATTCCATTGAATCCTGGCCGGCGGGATATCGGACCGTGGTTGGTGAGCGCGGTGTTCGAATCTCAGGCGGTCAGCGACAAAGAATCGGTATCGCCCGTGCTCTGTACAAAGAAGCGGATGTCATCGTATTCGACGAGGCGACCAGCGCTCTCGACAGCGATACCGAGCACGCCGTCATGGAATCGATCAAATCTCTTGACAGGGAAATGACTATCATCATAGTTGCTCACCGCCTGACCACGTTGAAAAACTGCGATCAAATCGTGGAGCTGAGAGAGGGAACAATCCACCGTGTGGGGAGCTATCAGGAAATGATCGGAAATCTGGAGAAATCACCCGAATTCACGGATATCGCATAGCGGCAGGTGAAGCTGCGTGCCGATCACGCCAGGGTAGAGCGCTGTAAAAAGGAACGCGAGGTTACAATATGAAGCACAAACCGGCATCGGCCATGAAAATAGATGGAAAAACGGTAGGCAGAGAGGCTCCGGTCTACTTCATCGCCGAGATTGGTTCGAACTTCGACCAGGATTTAGGCAGAGCAAAAGAGCTCATCTATCTGGCGCGGGAAGCCGGTGCAGATGCCGTGAAGTTTCAACACTATACTGCCGACTCGCTGGTCAGCGATTATGGTTTCAACCAACTCGGTAACCGGCGATCGCATCAGGCAATGTGGAAAAAATCCGTATTCGAGACCTACCAGGATGCGTCGCTCAATCGTGACTGGACTGAAGCACTGAAGCGGACTTGTGACGAGGCGGGGGTCTCGTTCTTCACCAGCCCCTACTCTCTTGAGCTGGTCGATTTCGTGGATCCTTTCGTACCGGCGTACAAGATCGGATCGGGAGACATTACCTGGCCGGAGATTATTGAGCACATTGCGTGCAAAGGGAAACCAGTGCTGCTGGCAACCGGCGCCTCGAGCCGGGAGGATGTGCAACGTGCCGCGGATACCGTACTGGCCGTTACGCCCGAGCTGGTGATCATGCAGTGCAATACCAACTATACGGCTGAGATAGACAATTATCCCTATCTGCAGCTAAATGTCCTGCGATCATTCGAAGCCATGTACCCAGGCGTTGTTCTGGGGTTGAGCGACCATATGCCAGGTCATGTGTCGGTGCTCGGCGCCGTTGCCCTGGGCGCACGGGTCATCGAAAAACACTTCACCGACTCGACAGAACGTGATGGACCGGACCACTCTTTCGCCATGGATCCGGCGAGCTGGCGGGAGATGGTGGACCGAACCAGAGAGTTGGAGGCTTCCTTGGGAGATGGTCGTAAAAAGATAGAGGAGAACGAGCGCGAGACCGCTCTCGTTCAGCGCCGCTGCATTCGCGCCAACCGTGATCTCGAACAAGGAACAGTTATGACAAAGGCCGACCTGACCATGCTCAGACCCTGTCCCGCCGAAGGGATACCACCTTACGACATGCACAAGCTGATCGGCAAGAAACTGAAGAGAGCCGTCAGTTTCGGTGAACACCTGAACTGGGATGATCTTCAGTGAGCACACAGGCTTTTACTCTCCACCGAATGTACACAGCAAAATGATTTCACCTAATACACGTATTCTCGTCACTGGCGCCTGCGGCTCTGTCGGCACTGCATTGGTGCTGCGTTTGTTGAATGATGGCCATACTGTCTGCGCTTTCGATCAAAACGAAGATGGTCTTTTCAAGCTCGATCAGGAGTTGAGATCTTCAGCAGGAGACAGGCTGAAATCGTTTCTGGGCAATGTCAGAGACGAGGAGCGTCTGCGGCGTGCAATGGAAGGCGTCAAGATAGTTTTTCACTGCGCTGCTCTGAAGCATGTCTATATCTCGGAGTACAACCCGTTCGAAGTGATGCAGACGAACATTGTCGGCACCAACAACGTGGTCAACGCAGCGATCGCCGCAAATGTGGAAAGCGTCGTGCTGACCAGCAGCGACAAGGCTGTCAACCCGACCAGCACTATGGGAGCATCAAAACTCCTCGGCGAGCGCCTCTTCATCGCTGCAAACCATTACTCCGGCAGCCACAAAACCAGATTTTCCTGCGTGCGATTTGGCAATGTATTGAATTCGAATGGCTCGGTCATGCAGATATTCAGGCGTCAATTCGAAAACAACACACCGCTTACCATCACCTCCACGGGTATGACGCGCTTCTTCATCACGATGGAACAGGCAGTGGATCTCTGTCTGCATACAGCGGCGGAGATGATAGGCGGCGAAATCTTCGTGATGAGCATGGGTAGTTGTAATATCATGACACTGGCGGCGGCGCTCAGCGAGGGCCGTCCGTTCGAGCACATCGAGGTGGGCCACAAACCCGGAGAGAAACTCTATGAGGAGCTCGTTACCGAGAGCGAGGCACCACGTACCGTGCGTAACGGAAACACCTACGTCGTGTTACCAGACACGGTGGATATGATGCCAATGGAGATGAGGCAGAAATACTCGAAATACGAAGAGCTCCCATTCCTGCGGGTACCGCTTCGTTCTGATGAAGACCTGCTGCCCACAACAGAGGTCGAGGCAATACTTCGATCTGCGGGGCTGCTTCGCTGAACAATC
This sequence comes from Gammaproteobacteria bacterium, assembly GCA_020445335.1. GTDB lineage: Bacteria > Pseudomonadota > Gammaproteobacteria > Chromatiales > Chromatiaceae > HKST-UBA178. The sequence continues at coordinate 44,324 of JAGRGU010000034.1, read as the reverse complement.
GATATGCCGCAGAACTCACCGCCAAGTAGCGTGCGAACCGGCCAAATACGCGCCCCGTCGATCATCAGAATGGAAGGCGAGCGGCGAACCGGAATTCAACCGGTGGCACTATCCGACCGGGCAGAGCAACTCAACCGATGAACACGGCAGCGCAGACGGAACAAGACCAGCACTTCAAGTATCTCAGCACGGCCTACGGCAGAGTCGGCGATCAGACATGGTCAGCAGCGGACTTTACCGAAGAGAATCTGGCAGTTTCCAGAGATCTTTTCACACCGGAAAGCCTGCAGCGACGAAATCCGCAACCGAAGGAACTGGAGGTCTATGCACTGCTGTCCGGGCTCGCGTTTCCCGAGGAATTCAGCTGCGAATTACATTCCGTTCAAATGCGAATTTCCGACCTTCTGGGCGAGCGCCTGCACTACTGGGTCGCGCCGCAAAACCTCGGCATCGAGTATTGCGTTTTCAAATGGCCGGAGGAGCCGTTTCAGGGAGAGCGATTGGACCAGATCCGGAAAGTGCTTGATTCCATCCGGCAGCCCTGCTTCCAGCTCTCCATTGGCGGAGTACAGATAAACCCGGACGGCTGCGTGGTGGCAAGGGGTTTCGACCAGGGTGCCGTATTGTTCCGCATCAGGGAACAGCTCAAGGCTGACATACCCTCTCTGCCCGCCAGGCAATCCGGATGGGCGCACATACCACTGGGACGAATCCTGGAGCCACTCGGTCGGAAACGGTTCTCGGAGCTTGCACGTCTGATAAAATCCTTGTCCGAATGGCCTATTGCGAAAACCGAGATCAGGGTAATGAAACTGGTGCACGAAACTCGTTGGTATATGGAAAACAAAACCATACTCGCGCACTATCCGCTGCTCTGCAGTGAAGGCATGCCGAAATCATGACAGACCACCGCCGAGTCGTAGCCGTTATCCAGGGGCGAATGGGCTCTTCCAGACTACCTGGAAAAACCATGATGGATCTGGCGGGCACACCACTTTTAGACCGTCTCCTCAGGCAGATCAGCTCTGCGGGGACGATTGATGAAGTTGTCGTCGCCACCAGCGATGCACCGATCGATGATTTAATCGCAGCATTCTCCGACGAACGAGGGTTCCGCGTGGTACGTGGTTCCGAAACGGATGTATTGAGTCGGTACCTTCTCGCAGCAGAATCGGCAGGTGCCGACGTGGTGGTTCGCTTGACTGCCGATTGCCCGCTCCATTCACCAGACACGGTAGACGAGGTCGTACAGGCGTTTCTCGACGCGGGAGTCGACTACGCATCGAACACCAACCCCTATACCAGACCGGATGGCCAGGATGTAGAGGTGTTTACACGCGAACTCCTGATTCGAACATCCAACGCCGCCTCGAGCGGTCCCGACCGGGAACACGTCACACCCTGGATGCGTCGCAGTAACGAAGTGGCCAGGCTCGACGTGTTGCACCCCCCACCGCATCAACCGACGCTGCGCTGGTCCGTCGACCATCCCGACGACCTGGAATTCGCACGCGCTGTCTGGGCCTGTCTGGACCGCCACGGTCCGGGACCTTTCGGCTACGAGGAGATCATGTCAGCGGTTAACGAGAGTGGGGCAATGCAAGGCAAAGCGATCATCAATGAAGGGTTTTATCTGTCGATCTTCAAAGCAGCCACAGCGGAGGCCGCGCCACCATTGAACCTCGAGCGGAGTTTTGCCTGGCTGGAGCGCAGCGACAAGGTCATTCCGGGCGGAGCGCAGACCTACTCGAAAAGCTGGCGCCATCACATTCGCGGTGTAACGCCGGTTTTTCTCGAGCGCGGCAAAGGCGCCGTCGTCCACGACGTCGATGGAAACCAGTATGTGGACCTGGTTCAGGGGCTGCTGCCCAATATTCTCGGATATGCCAACCAGGAAGTGGATCAGGCAGTATACGACCGCGCACGTCAAGGCCACTGCTTCTCACTCCCGCACCCGATCGAAGTCGAACTTGCAGAGCGGCTTTGCCAGCTTATCCCATGCGCGGAAATGGTTCGTTACGGCAAAAACGGCTCTGACGCTACGGCCGGTGCCGTACGCGCAGCACGCGCCTTTACCGGACGGGAACATGTTGCCGTCTGCGGCTATCACGGATGGCAGGACTGGTTTATCGGCACTACTTCGCGCTCGGCCGGCGTGCCAAAGGCAGTGCGCGAACTGGCGCATCCGTTCCCCTACAACGACCTCGATGCACTGGAGCGACTGCTGTCGAGCATCCCCAACGGCTTTGCCGCTGTCATTATGGAACCGGTTAACTTCATCTGGCCGGAACCTGACTACCTGCAGAGTGTGAAAGAGATAGCCCATCGGCATGGTGCGCTCTTGATATTCGACGAAATCTGCTCGGGCTTCCACTTTGGGTTGGGCGGGGCACAGAAACTCTTCGGCGTTTCACCCGATATGGCGACGCTCGGCAAGGCCATTGGCAACGGCTGGCCAATCAGCTGTATCGTTGGACGGCGTGAGGTGATGCAGGTTTTTGAAGACGCTTTCGTAAGTTTCACTTTTGCCGGTGATGTGTCGGCGATCGCGGCGGCGATGAAAGTATTGGATATTCTGGAGTCAGGTGATGCTTATGCCCGCATGACCGCTGCAGGCACGAAGTTGTTCGATGGTGCCAAGGTGATGGCGGCAGCCGCAGGCCTCGACGATGCATTCCGCCTCAAGGGCCACCCACACTGGTCGTTCTTCTCGTTCGTCGACGAAAATGGCGCGGATGATCCCGCGACCCGGGCGTTATGGGTGCAGGAAGTAACCCGGCGCGGGGTACTGATTCTGACAACATTCAATATCTCGGCGGCGCTTGATGAATCAGCGACGACAACCGTGCTTTCCGCCTTCGCCCATGCCTTCAAGCGAGTCGCGGAGGCACGGAAACTCGGCATAGCGCCAGAGGCATGGCTGGACGGGCCCATCCCTGTCCCCGCGTTTCGTGCACGCGGATAGCGGCGTTCGGTATCCGTAGATGGCGGCACGGGAAACAGCCGGCAGAGGCGGCAGGGCGACGTCTGCCCCCTTACCTGAAGATCACCCGTCCTGGCCATGTAGGAGATACCGAATTTATTGTTGACCAACCAGGGTAACAGCCGCGCATGGCTTCCAGCGTGCTTGCGCAATAGTGAAAAAACAAAGTGTTCCAACCTCGCGCCAGGTTCGTGTTTCTGCCGAATACACCCTTGGTTGCTCAGCCCTGTCAACCCGAACATAAAAGCGGCACCGGTTGTGTACCGCTCAGGAGTTGCCGAGTACACCCGCAGGTTCGGGCTGAGCCGGCGAAGCAGAACGACAAGGCGAGTTTGAACTCCGACCACAAAGCACGATTCGAACGATGACGACAGACAGAACAGCAGAGAGGACCAGTCGCACTGAGACCTATCTGGCTGCCGGCATTTTGTTCTACGCCGCTATAGTCTTCTGCCTCCCGGTACCGCATTCGGATGAGGTTGCCGCGCTCTACCCATGGTGGGCGAAAAGAGTGGTTTTAGGCAAGATCCTGCTGCACGAGCTTCTTTTTCTGGCATGGATCGCCTTCTATGGCTGGCGCTACCTGCAGCGGGTCCTCTTGAATGGTGGCACCCCCACCAGGCAGGCGGCCATCTGGTTGATCGTGATGGCAATCTGGTGCGGCCTGATCTCTCTTACAGCACCTTTGCTCTGGATAGATGCCGGACGCACGGTACGTCTTCTGCTCAACGCTGCGCTGATGTTGGCGGTAGTACGCTGGACCCGTCTTCATGGCGACCTGCCATTGGGCTCGCTGATCCTCGGCTTTTTCAGCGGCACGGTCATTAACCTGATTATCTCGTTTCAGTATCCGTTGATCGTCAACGAAACACTACGTTTGTCGGGACAGAATACGCCCGGGGTGGCGATGGGACTGGCCATCCACTTTTCGGCATGGCTGTTCTATCACACCCGGCAGCGGTTGCTGCAAGCCTTCTTACTGTTGGCGACACTTGTCTTCGCTTTCAGTTGCGCCCTCAGCTACTCCCGTGTTGGCTGGTTTGCCGGAACCATGGGGCTCGCGGCCTGGGCATACCTCTTCGTGGCGGCGCGGCCGTTTGACCAGAAACAGGGGCGTTATTTGAAGCAGTTACGCGTCGTCCTGGTTCCGATAGTCCTGCTTGCTCTGGCTGTTGCACCGACCTCATCGCTGGTGCAGGAGAACTACCTTTGGATCGGCGATCTCATTCGGCAGAAATTATCGACCGGGGGGGACAGCGACTCACTGAGATGGGCCTACTTCGAAGGGAGCGCAGAAATACTCTCGATTCATCCACTGGGTGTGGGATACTCAGGCTTCTTTGACGCCATTACCGCTACGGAGACCTACCGCAGCGGCACCGCGGCTGAAGAAAAGTCGCCCTCGGAGGCCAATCCTCACGCGGCATTTCTTTGGTATGCAATAGCCGGCGGTATACCCGGAGGACTAATGGCGGTTTTAGTATTCACCATGCTGCTCAACAGCCTGCGGGTCGGCCTGAAATATGCGATGGGGCGTACCGGCCTGGTCCTCTTCACACTCGTGGCACTGCCCTATTTCGTGATCGGCCTGACCGTGCCCTACCTGTTCAACTCCATCATTTTGATTGTGCCTGCTGCGATTGCTGCGGGCTGGGGCTGGACACAATATGTGAATACTGCCGAATTCACCCGATTACACACCGAACCCAGCAAAGTATGACGATTTTCAGGGGGGGTGTTGAGGATATCCCAGACCGGGTTTCTGCATTGCGCACCGCACGATTCCACGCACGTTTCCTCACCTTTTCGAGAGTGTCTGCTGCATCACTTATCGGGGTCGGCTGCGGCGGTCAAAGCAGACCTGATGGTATCCACCATATGCCCGCTCTCCTTTCCCCTGTTGAAAAAACCGTAAGTACGGTGATCGAAGCGCCAACGTTTCTGTTGGTACCCCTCCAGATCCGCTGCAATTTCCTGCTGCACTGTCGCCTGGGCAGTTGTTTTACATGGTGGGACTCGACTCAGACCCGGTTACACGGCCTGTTCCCCGTAAAACTGGTAAACTGTTTTCGCACATGGGCGTATTTGGTTACTCTAGTACCTGCTGCTTACCTGGTTTGGATAAATGTCCTGCGGAACATCTGATTTGATTCAGCAATTTCGGTCACCTGGGGTGAACGGCGGTAACTACCTGGGAAATGGGAGCGGCTGACCTAAGCGGGTTCCGAGAGAAATCAACGCGTGGCCCGAGAGGGCTCTAACGACTGTACACGACGCCCGTCCCGCATCTCTGCTCTGAGTCAATGGATCGAATGGCCACTTCCCCGAACAGCTGTAACGGCAATTGCAACATCGCGCTTTTTCTGCAGAATCTCGAGGGTGGCGGCGCAGAAAGGTCGATCGTCGCGCTGGCAAACGAGATCGCTTCACGCGGCTACGCAATTGACCTGGTCGTGGGTGACGCGGGCAGCGACTATCGTGACGAAGTGTCGAGCCAAGTCAATTTGATCGACTTCGCCACCAACTCTCCCTTGCTGCAGTTTTCGAATCTGAGCAGATACCTGCGTCGACGAAATCCTACGGTGGTGATGTCAGCGCTGGACTTGGCAAACATCATGCTTTTGGTAGCGGCGAGGTTTTCTCTCTACAGGGGCCGAAAAGTGATCAGTCAACGCGCCGTTGTCGATGCGAGCCTCAGGGAACTTGGGTTCATGCGCAGACAGTTGACCCGCATCCTGATGCGCTTTCTATTTCCCGGGGCTCATGCGCTGATCAGCAACTCCCATGCAGCGGCATCGGAAGTGAGTGCTTTGCTGGAAGTGCCTGCCGAAAGGATTTTCACGATCAACAATGCCGTCGATCTGGAGCGTATCGATCGTCTGGCACGGGAGCCGCTCCCATCCGGTTTGGCCGCCGACGATAAAAACGCGCTGATCGTGTCCGTCGGCAGTCTCAGCAAACGCAAGGATATGGAAACCCTGATCAGAGCCATTGCAATCGCCAGAGCCGAGAGAGCCGTGAAACTGGTGATTCTGGGAAAAGGACCTGAACAACAACGGCTGGAGTCCGTTATCGGCGAGCTCGACTTGAGCGAGCATGTGCACCTGCTCGGCTTCGACCCCAATCCCTACAAATGGATCGCCGCCGCAAGGGTGTTCGTCAGCGCCTCAACCGGGGAAGGCTTCCCAAACGTCATCACCGAAGCTTTAGCTGCAGGACCCGCCATTGTCGCCACCGACTGCCCCGGCGATACCTCCTGGCTTCTGGGGCAGGGTAAATGGGGACGACTGGTACCCGTCGGAGATGCGGAAAGGATGGCCCAGGCGATATTGGCTGCGCTGGATGATGCCGATCCGTCCAGCCGAAGATCACGAGCGGCGGAGTTCTCCCCATCCAGGATCACCTCCGCCTACCTGAAGGTTCTGCTGCCGGGGCAGGAGCACCCGGCGCACTTCCGCCACTGACGCTCACTGCATCCAAAGTATGTGTGGAATTGTCGGAATTGCCTCCAGTCGATCGATCACGGATCGATCCTGGCTAGCGACGGGCCGGGACGCCATGATTCATCGTGGACCTGATGATGCAGGCGAGTGGTGGTCGGAGGATGGACAGGTGGGGCTGGGGCACCGTCGGCTCTCGATCCTCGATCTATCGCCCCTTGGTCACCAGCCTATGGTGGACAGCGCACGCGGCCTGACAATTGCGTTCAACGGTGAAATCTACAACCACCGCGAACTGCACAACAGGCTGGCGGCATATGGCTACAGCTTCCGCTCGCGCAGCGATACCGAGGTGCTTCTCGCCGCTTACGCTATCTGGGGAGAGGGCTGCCTGGAATACCTCAACGGCATGTTTGCGTTCGCCTTGTATGATGCCAGGCACCGGGTGATCTTTCTGGCCCGTGACCGCGTCGGAGAGAAGCCGCTGTTCTTCTGCCAGGCAGGGCAGACACTTCGCTTCGCGTCTGAACTCAAGGCACTGCTTGCCGATCCGACATCTTCCAGACGGATCGACCAGGATGCGCTCGACTGTTACCTGGCCCTGGGCTTCGTTCCGGGTCACCGCTGCATCTTACAAGGCTACAACAAACTGCCGGCGGCTCATGCAATGAGCTTTCAGTTGGACAACGGCAAGTCGCGAATCTGGCGCTACTGGTCACTTCCGCAACCAGCTGCCGCTCACGCGGATGATGAGACCCTGCTCAGCACCCTGGAGACACTTCTCGAAAAGGCGGTGGGACGCCAACTGGTGGCTGATGTTCCGGTCGGTGTATTGCTCAGCGGCGGATTGGATTCGAGCCTGGTTACAGCCCTGGCGGTGCGTAATTCAGACCGGGTCCGAACTTTCAGCATCGGTTTTCCGGGCCATGGAGAGCTGGACGAGACCAAGCATGCCCGCTTGATCGCGCATCACTTCGGGACCGAACACCTGGAACTGATGGCCGATCCGGCCAAGGCGGACCTGATCCCCCGCCTGGTACAGCAGTTCGACGAGCCCATGGCGGACTCTTCCATGATCCCCACCTGCCTGGTCAGCCACTTGGTGCGTCAACACTGCACAGTCGCCCTGGGCGGCGACGGAGGGGACGAGTTATTCGCCGGCTACCCCCACTACTGCCGTCTGCTATGGATGCAGCAGCATCTCGACAAGGTCCCTCGGTGGATGCGGCGTCTCATCGCATCGGCGTCGAGGCGTTGGCTGCCGCAGGGATATGCCGGCAGTAACCTGCGTACCTGGTTGATGGCGCTGGGAGAAGATCTTTCACTTGAACTGCCGATGGTGGCGGGCCACTTCGACGACTACAGCAGAGCTGGATTGATGCGCCCCCGATCCAGCTACCGACCGACCGCGGAACGGATTCGCCGGGAGTATATGCCGCGTCTGCCAGACCTGCTGCAACGCGCCACCCGTATGGATTTCACCGACTATCTGACCGATGACTTGCTGGTGAAGGTGGATCGCGCCAGTATGCTCAACTCCATCGAAATCCGCTCGCCGTTGCTGGACCATCGACTGGTCGAGTTTGCCTTCGGACAGCTGCCCTCCCACCTGAAGGCCACGACAAAAGAGAAGAAGATCATCCTCAAGCGACTGGCCGCCCGTCTCCTGCCACCCGAATTCGATCAAGCGCGCAAGCAGGGTTTCTCCATCCCCTTGACCGACTGGCTGAAAGGCGGCCCTTTCCGGGAACTGTTCTGGGATACATTGAGCGGTCCCGACTGCCTGTTCGACAGCACCGCCGTACAAGGTCTGCTGAGAGGACAGGATCGTGGGTACAACAATAGCGAGCGCCTTTTCTCGTTGGTGCAGTTCGAGCTGTGGCGTCGCCATTACCGTGCAATCCTGTAAAATTGACGGTTTGTTGAGCATACAACGAGCACCGGGCAACCGGAGACCGAGCAGATGAAACCTGAACTCTTACCACTGTTGCGCTGCCCTCAAACAGGACAGTCGTTGACCCTTGAGCCCGATACCGCCGTCTCCGGCCAAGCCGACGAAATCGACAACGGCTGGCTCGTGTGCGCGGATGGAAGCCATCGCTATCCGATCATCGGAGGCATACCGCGTTTCGTCGCTGAATCCAACTACGCGGACAACTTCGGCATGCAATGGAACCTCTTCGCCAAGACCCAACTCGACAGCCACTCCGGCCAGCCAATTTCGGCAGAGCGCTTCTGGCATGCCACCGGCTGGCATCCGGAAGCGCTGCGCGGAAGCTGGGTACTGGACGTGGGTTGTGGCTCGGGGCGTTTCGCCGAGGTCGCACTCAACGCCGGTGCGAAAGTGGTGGCCCTCGACTATTCCAGCGCGGCCGATGCCTGTTACGCCAATCTTCGGCACCACCCCTGCCTGCATGTAATACAGGGCGATGTCTATGCGCTCCCTTTTGCGGCCGATTCCTTCCCCTTCGTCTATTCGCTGGGCGTGTTGCAGCACACCCCCGACGTCGCTGCAGCGTTCGCCGCACTGCCGCCGATAGTTGAACCGGGCGGGCAGTTGTGCGCGGACTTCTACTGGAACCGGCTGCGCACCCTGCTCAATCCAAAGTATGTTCTGCGCCCTTTCACCAAGCGAATGGACCAGAAGCGACTTTTCTCGTGGTTGACGTCCAACGTACCCGGCATGTTGCGTATGAGCCAAGCATTGGGCCGGGTTCCGATGCTCGGAAGATTCCTCAAGCGGATCATACCGGTGGTGGATTACACCGGCATCTACCCCCTTACGCAGAAGCAACTCGAGGAGTGGGCCCTGCTCGACACCTTCGATATGTTGGCTCCCGCTTACGACAACCCGCAATCGGCGGCAACCGTGACCCGATGGTTCAAGCAGGCGGGAATAGATGATGTGGAGGTGTTCCACTGGGGGCATCTGGTCGGCCGGGGAAGGAAACAAGTGGCGGTATGACGCTGACTCTAGGGATCAACGCCTGCCGTGCACGCTCCGGTGGTGCCGTCGCGCACCTCATCGGACTCCTACGGGAGGCAACTCCCGCAGAATACGATATCGGCCAGGTGCACGTGTGGAGCTATCGGAAACTGCTTGCTCAACTGCCAGAAGCTCCGTGGCTGCTGAAACATGGTGCCGCCGAGCTCGAGTCATCCTTGGCACACCAGTTGTGGTGGGAACGATTCAAGCTTCCGAAGCAACTGAATGAAACCGGCTGTTCCGTTCTACTGAACGTCGATGCCGGCTCCGTCTGTCGTTTTCGCCCCTCGATTACGATGAGCCGGGACATGCTCTCCTACGAACCGGGCGAAATGGAGCGCTATGGATTCAGTGTAGCCAGGTTGCGGCTGGTTGCCCTGCGCTATGTACAGAATGCCTCCCTACGTACCGCCGACGGGGTGATTTTTCTCACCAGATATGCCGCTGAAGTGGTTCAGAGGGCGTGCGGACCGCTGGAAAATGTTGCGCATATTCCTCATGGGGTTGGGGCGGAATTCTGTGACAACCCGACTGACCGCAGCTGGCCGGAAGATGGCACCCGCCCGATAGAGTGCCTCTACATCTCCAATGCGCTCCCTTACAAGCATCAGTGGCATGTCGTCGAAGCGATCGCGCAGCTTCGCAAACAGGGACATGGCATACGACTGGTGCTGGTCGGAGGCGGAGAGGGCGAGGCGCAGGAAAGACTGGAGGCACAGATCGCGCAATCGGACCCGCACAATGAGTTCGTCAGCCAACACGAGTTCGTGCCGCAGCTCACGCTGCCCGGATTTCTTGCCTCGGCCGATCTTTTCGTATTCGCCTCAAGCTGCGAGAATATGCCTAACACACTGGTCGAAGCGATGGCGGCGGGCATGCCGATCGCATGTTCCGATCGTGGTCCCATGCCAGAGGTACTGGAAGACGCCGGCGTCTATTTCGATCCCGAGAATCCTGAATCGATTGCTGCCGCAGTGGCAGATATGATAGCGAACCCGGAAAAACGGTCCCGGCTTGCGGATCGCGCCAAAGAACGCTCACGCCGATACTCTTGGGGACGCTGTGCGCGAGAAACCCTGGCTTTTGTTGCCCAGACCGCGAAGCGAGCCGGAAAAACCAACTGATGACAACGACCAATTCCTACCAAATCTGCAACAAGCTGGTACTGGATACGAGCTACCCCGGGATCTCCTTCGATGCAGCGGGCGTCTGTAATCTGTACCACGATTTCTACCACAATGTGAAACCACACTGGCATAGCGGCAGCGAAGGCCGGCACCAACTGGAAGCCACCGTCGACGCAATCAGGAATTCCGGCAAAGGCCGAGATTTCGACTGCATCATGGGCCTGAGCGGCGGCGCGGACAGTTCCTACATGCTGCACGTAATGGTGACGGAGTTCGGCTTACGGCCTCTGGTATTCCACGTGGACGGCGGCTGGAATTCAGAAATAGCGGTTCACAACATCAACGGCCTGATCGACAGGCTGGGACTCGACCTCTACACCGAGGTGATAAACTGGGAGGAGATGCGTGACTTTCAGCTTGCGATGTTCAAGAGCGGTGTACCGCATATCGATACCCCCCAGGACCTGGCATTCATCGGCGTGCTCTACAAGTTTGCCCGAAAACACGGGATCAAATACATTCTGAACGGTGGAAACATCTCCACCGAGTGCGTTCCGCGCCCCCTCGATATCATATATTGGGGGACGGACATGATGCAGATACGCGATATTCTGGCGCGCTTCGGCACCGTATCCATGCGCACCTATCCGTTCAGTTCCGTTTTCTACCACAAGTTCTATCTGCGATACCTGCGCGGAATCAAGGTATTCAAACCGCTGAATTACATGCCCTACGTAAAGCAACAGGCTATGGATACCATGCAGCGTGAGTACGGTTGGAAACCCTATCCACAAAAGCATTTCGAGTCCAGATTCACTCGCTTCTTCGAAGGCTATTGGCTGCCCACCCGCTTTGCTTTCGACATGCGCCGCGTCGATCTCTCCAGCTTGATTCTTACAGATCAATTGAGCCGCGATCAGGCATTGCAGGAACTCGAACGCCCACCCTACGACCCGGAACTCATCCAGCAGGATTTCGATTACATCGCTACCAAGCTGGGTATAAGCTCCGAAACACTGCGTGGGTATCTTGAGATGCCGCTGAAGTCTTATCGGGACTATCGCAACCAACATCGGATTTTTGAGTTGGGCGAATGGGTGCTGTCGCGTCTCGCAGGTACACGCCGCGGCGGAGCATTCTAACGATGCCAGGTGTGACGTTGGTCAATTACGGTTTGGGGAATATCCAGGCCTTTGCAAACATCTATCAGCGCCTGAACATCCCGGTCGAGGTAGCCGCGACACCCGAGCAGCTGGCTGGAGCGGAAAAGATCATCCTGCCCGGCGTCGGAGCATTCGATTGGGCCATGGCGCGATTGAACAACTCCGGTCTCCGGGACATTCTCGACCTGCTGGTGCTGGAGCGCCAGGTACCGGTGCTCGGCGTCTGCGTCGGCATGCAGATATTGGCGCGACGCAGTGATGAAGGTGACCTGCCGGGCCTCGGCTGGATCGATGCGGAAGTGGCGCGCTTTGACGCGGTGCAGATTGGCGACGCACCCCTGCCGCATATGGGCTGGAACGATGTACAACCGATATCCAATGACAGCCTGTTCCAGCGTATCGAGGCGCCACGCTACTACTTTCTGCACTCATACTACGTCGTGCCCCGACAGCAGACGGAAATACTTGCCACGGCAAACTACGGTAATGAATTCACCTCCGCCGTGCGAAAAGGGCACATTTTCGGCACGCAATTCCATCCGGAGAAGAGCCACCAGTGGGGCATAGACCTGCTACGGAACTTTGCGGTGCAATAACCATGTTGCGGCCACGTATCATTCCCTGCCTGCTGATACACAAGGGAGGTCTCGTCAAAACCGTGCGGTTTACCGATCCCAAATATGTTGGAGACCCGCTAAATGCAGTCAGGATCTTCAACGAAAAGGAGGTCGACGAACTGATGGTGCTGGACATCGATGCCAGTCGTCAGGGTAAGGCGCCGGATATGACCTTGATCGGCCAGCTGGCTGCAGAGTGCCGTATGCCACTCTGTTACGGAGGTGGCGTCAAGAGAGTCGATCAGATTGAGGGGTTGATTGCGCTCGGCGTCGAAAAAGTCGCGCTTGGTTCCGCAGCGGTGGACGATCCCGAACTGATCATGCATGCCGCCGAACGTGTCGGAGGTCAGAGCATCGTTGCGGTAATGGACGTCAAAGCCGGTGGCCTCTTGCGGAAACAGGAGGTGGTGACCCTCAACGCCACGCGCCGTACCGGGCTCGATCCCATCCTTTTTGCCCGCAAATTGCAGGATCTGGGTGTTGGCGAAATCGTCCTCAATTCCGTTGACAATGATGGAAAAATGCAAGGCTACGATCTTGCACTGGTCGATCGGGTGCGGGAAGCCATCAAGGTGCCGTTGACGGTACTCGGCGGCGCCGGTTCGCTTGACCATATCAGCCAGCTGGTTCAACGACATCCGGTAATTGGCGCCGCAGCGGGCAGTCTCTTCGTTTTCAAAGGCAAATACCGCGCGGTCCTGATCAACTATCCCGAGCGTACGCAACACGACGCGTTGACCCGTCCCGGACAACTGCAGTCCTCACTGCGGTAACAGGAGTAACGATGCGAATTCTGGTCTTGGGTGCTTCCGGTATGTTGGGACATGCGGTCGTTCGCGTTCTTGCCTCAAGCAGTGAACACTCGGTCGTTGCGGTGAGCCGCTCGCTGGATCTTCGCAACCACTTTCCCGCTCTGTCCAGTATTGAATCCGTGATCGGGATCGACGCGGAAAACAGCGATGCGCTGATCACCCTCTTTTCCCGCACCAGACCAGATTGCGTGATCAACTGTATCGGCCTCGTCAAGCAATACAGGGAAGCCGAAGAGCCGTTGGCCGCGCTACCGATCAACGCCATGCTGCCGCACAGGCTTGCCAACCTTTGCAGAATCGGCGGTGCACGCCTGATCCATATCAGCACAGACTGTGTTTTCCAGGGAACGCGCGGCAACTACAGCGAGGACGACCATTCCGACGCCATCGACCTGTATGGAAAATCGAAGTACATAGGCGAGGTCGGCGGTCCCGACGCGATCACCCTGCGCACCTCGATAATCGGCCACGAGTTAGGGACAACGCACGGCCTGGTAGAGTGGTTCCTTGCGCAGGAAGGATCGATCAAAGGATACAGGCGGGCAGTATTCTCCGGATTGCCGACTGTTGAGCTGGCCCGGGTCATACAGAATCACGTGCTACCTCATCCGGAACTGAACGGTCTTTATCACCTGGCTGCGGAGCCGATTTCTAAATACGACCTGCTGACCCTGGTAGCCAAGGTCTATGGCAAGAGAATCCACATCGAACCGGACGACAGGGTCTGCATCGACCGGTCACTGAATGGCACCCGCTTCCGTGAGGCGACCGGCTATCAGGCACCAACCTGGCGGGCGCTGGTCGATCTCATGTACGCAAACCGAGCATAGTTTAGAGAGTGCAGATGTTTGAAAACAAAGTCCTTCTGATTTCGGGTGGAACAGGATCATTCGGCCATGCTGTCCTGAAGCGTTTCCTCGATACTGCGGTTCACGAGATCCGTATCTTCTCGCGCGACGAAAAGAAGCAGGAAGATATGCGCATTGCACTGGCCAATGACAAGGTCAAGTTTTACATCGGAGACGTACGCGATTACGACAGCGTGGTGCAGGCAATGAGCGGCGTCGATATCGTGTTCCACGCAGCGGCGCTGAAACAGGTACCGTCCTGTGAGTTCTATCCCATGGAAGCGGTACGCACCAACGTGCTGGGCACGGAAAACGTGCTCAATGCGGCGATCGTACGCGGGGTAAGCAGGGTGGTTGTACTCAGCACCGACAAAGCCGTATATCCGATCAACGCCATGGGTATCTCCAAGGCAATGGCAGAAAAACTGATGGTCGCAAAGTCGCGCGGCATTCCTCCCGGCGGGACAGTGATGTGTGCCACCCGCTACGGAAACGTGATGGCCTCACGGGGTTCCGTCATTCCGCTGTTCATAGAGCAGATACGAACGGGCAGGCAACTGACAGTTACGGACCCGAACATGACGCGCTTCCTGATGTCGCTGGATGAGTCGGTCGAATTGGTGTTGCACGCCTTCGAACACGCCGAGCAGGGAGACATCTTCGTGCAGAAATCGCCAGCGTCGACCGTCGGCGACCTGGCCCAGGCGCTAAAAGAGCTGTTCGACAGCACGATTCCCACAGGCATCATCGGCACCAGACACGGCGAGAAACTCTACGAAACGCTGCTATCGAGGGAGGAGGTGGCGAAGGCGGTTGAAACCGAGCGCTACTTCCGCGTACCGATGGATGTGCGCGATCTGAACTACGCCAAATACTTCGTCGAGGGCGAAACGAGCTTCTCTCTGACGGAAGACTACACCTCACACAACACCCGGCGCCTTGGCGTTGCAGAGGTGAAGGAGCTGCTCCTGACACTGGACTACATTCGTGAGGCGCTCGATGCTTAAGGTGATGACCATCGTCGGTACACGACCGGAGATTATCCGGCTCTCGTGCATCATTCCCAAGCTGGATCGCTACTGTAATCACGTACTGGTGCATACGGGGCAGAACTACGACTACGAACTCAATGAGGTCTTCTTCAAGGAGCTCGGCATCCGTGAACCGGATCATTTCCTCGGGGTAGGAGGCCAATCACTGGGAGCCACGCTCGGTCGCATTCTGGCCGAGAGTGAACGGGTGATAGCGCAAGAGGAACCCGAAGCCGTATTGATTCTAGGCGACACCAACTCTGCCATTTCCGCCATCATTGCACGACGCATGAAAGTACCAATCTATCACATGGAGGCAGGCAACCGCTCTTTCGATCTCAACGTTCCGGAAGAGACCAATCGACGGATGGTTGACCACATCTCCGACTTCAACCTCGTATACACGGAACATGCCCGTCGCCATCTCATTGCCGAAGGATTCGCCCAACGGCGCATATATCTGACCGGCTCGCCGATGCGCGAGGTATTGGACCATTTCCGCGCCGAAATCGGAGCATCCGACATACTGGCGCGGCTACAGCTGCGGCCGCGGGAATACTTCGTCATCTCACTGCATCGGGAGGAGAACGTGGACAGCAGCGCGAGACTCAAGTCGCTGCTTCTAGCGCTCAATACGCTTGCCGAAACCTATGAGATGCCGCTGGTGTTTTCTACCCACCCGCGCACACGCAAGCGGCTGGAGGCGATCGGCGAGGAACGACTGCACTCTGGTATCCGGTTTCTGAAGCCGTTTGGTTTCTTCGACTACAACCAGCTGCAAATGAATGCCTTTTGTGCCGTTTCGGACAGCGGCACCATCGCCGAGGAAGCCTCGATATTGGGATTCCCTGCGGTCACACCGCGTGACGCGATAGAGCGCCCCGAGGGATTGGATGTCGGCTGTGTCATGATGACAGGACTAGACCAGGAGACAATGCTTGACGGTGTCAGACTGGTGACTGAGTCCTTTGCTGCAAACGCTGCAGCGGGAGTGACACGCCCGGTCCCTGTCGATTATTCCGTGGCCAATACTTCAGACCGTGTCGTCAACCTGATTATGGGTACCGCGCGCCTGTCAAACACCTGGGCCGGCGTGCGCAAAAACGATCTTTCGACCGAACCGGCAAAGTAGGCGGCAGCGTGCGCATTGCTTATATTTCGCAGTACTTTTTTCCCGAACAATATTTCAACAATCTGATCGCCGGCGAACTGGTAAAACGGGGACACCAGGTGCACGTGATATGCTGCGTTCCCAATTATGGACAAGACAGTTTTTTCGCAGGGTACTCAAACAGGCTGAATCGCAGCGAAACCTGGAATGGCGTTCGCATCGACCGTGCATGGACGGTCGCCCGCGGCAGATCAAGACTGCGGCTGGCGTTGAATTATCTGACCTATCCCGTGACCGCCAGCTGGACTGCCTGGAGAAAGCTGAAGAGCAAGCCTGACGTCTCATTCGTCTCTATGCCCTCGCCGGTGTTTCAGGCTTTTGTCGCCATATTTCTGAAAAGAGTTCGCAGAGTACCCAGCGTCTATTGGGTCCAGGACATCTGGCCGGAAAGCGCAACTTACACGCTGAATCTGCGTAACCCCATTCTGGTGAAGCCGCTGAACTGGATTTGTGGCTGGCTGCATCGGCAAGCCGACTGCGTACTCGTGCAGAGCGCCGGATTCGTTCCGATGATCACCCGTTTCGGAGTGCCGGAGGAACGAATTCGTGTATTGCCGAATACAGCACGCGCCATCTATCGTCCCGTCCCACCCGAGCAGGCGCCGGCCGAGGCCGCATTGATGCCGCAATCCGGTTTTCGACTCGTATTTGCGGGAAATATCGGAGAGAGCCAGGATTTCGATACCCTGATCAAGGCCGCCCGCGAACTCAAGACGCAGGATATCAGCTGGGTGATTATCGGATCGGGACGCGGGCTCGAACGTGCGAAAGACCAGGTGGCGCGCTTCGGTCTGACTTCGAAGGTGCTATTCCTGGGCCGTCATCCCGAGGAACGCATGCCTCTGCTGTTCGCTCACGCCGACGCAATGCTGGTGAGCTTGAAAGATGCGCCCATATTCGCGCTCACCGTTCCCTCCAAACTGCAAAGTTACATGGCCTGCGGAAAGCCAATCATCGCTTCGCTCAAAGGTGAGGGTGCACGCATCATGCTCGAGGCGGGCGCCGGCATCGTAGTGCCGCCCGGCTCTCCTACCGCCCTGGCGGAAGCAATCCTAAGGATGAAGTCGATCCCATTGCAGCAAAGAAGCGACTACGGCAGCCGCGGCCTGCACTATTTTCAGCAAAATTATTCTCAGGAGATCGTGCTGGATAAACTGGAAGCAACATTGAAAGATACGGTGTCTGCGATGAATCCCGGCATTGGCGAGGGCGGAGCCTAGCTTCAACTCTGAGGCACGGCTAACAACCTACGCGATTGCCGGAATCATACAACCGCTGCAACTTGACCCAGTTTTTTAACTACGAACAGCCAGACTTTATTATTGTTGTTCGATTTGGTCGATGTAATGATTTCTATAGCTATTCGATGCTTGAACCAATCGCACAATAAATACGGCACATAGTAAGGCTTGGCGCCAAAAGGATCCATTTCACCTGCACCCTGTGGGCCATGCGCCTCGGTGTGCTCAATGAACAGCAACCCGCCTTCACGTAACTGCTCGAGCCATGTCGATACAGCCAGTTTGGGCTTCCAGCTTTGATCGAGGGAATTGGTGTATATAAAACTGCATTTACCCACCCATTCGTCGTTTCGGTCATGGAAATCCCACTGTACCGATTGCGGAAATTGACTCGCGGTTTCGGATATATCAGTGCCTATTATTTCCACACCCAACTTGGAAGAGATGTAATTTTGCTCGAAACCGTTCCTGGTGCCATGACAAATACCGAACAGATTTTTCACATTGGGGAATTCTTCATTTACCCTTTTGATGACCAAATCCAAGGTTGCCTCATCGGCCCAGATCTCATTTATCTTTCTCTTGTTGTGCAACTCCTGAACTTGTCTGTACTCTTCATAAGATGCATATTCGTACAGAAAAAAGTCGTCATGCTTCCTTCTGACTTCATAACCGAAAACACCCAGAAAGCCGTTGATCGCTTTATCCAACAGACGCTTCATAATCATAACCAGTCAACCGATTTTCCAATTAAACAGAGAAAAACTATCCAAGCAAGAAAGGAGGCCGAAGATACCAGTTTGAACGGTTGTTCCGGTCCTCAATATAGGAACCGAGCGCGATGAAACAATCCGCCATGGAGCGCAACTCCCGTTGATCAAGCGGATTTGACCAATCGTTGATTCGACCGGGCATGTAACGCGCAAGATAGTTGGCGTAGGCATGCTCAATCTCCTCGTCGGTTGCCGGCGCCCGATCCAGCATGTTCACGATCTGACCATGTAATTCATCCGGCCGCTTCGCTCGTTCAGTACGAGGAAAGTGTAGATATGGAGAATCACCAAAAATCAACACCGGCTTGCCACGCAAGGCGGCCTCCAGGCAGGTCGTACCCTGGATCCCGACCACCAGCGCTGCCTCGTCAACGAAAAGGTTTCCTGCAGCACTGGGGTGCGCGATATGAAGCCGAGGCAGCTTCATCAGCTGCATTAACTGCCGCCGACTGTAGTTGTCCGGATCACTGAAGTGCAGCTTGATTACGAAATCAGTATCGGCAGGAATCGCACCGGACAGCTGAGTAACGAACTCAAGCTGGTTTTGATAGAACGGCGCCCATGTATCCAGCATGGACTCAGGCGCCATATGGAAAGGAAAGTAAACATAGCGCGCGTCAGGCGGCGATTGCAGCATTCTGCCCACCGGTAATCTAACGCGGTTGAAAGTTCGCCGCGCGACATCACGCATTCGCTCGGCAACCGATGGGTAGGTAAAACGATCTATACCCATCGCTTCCATGGACTGCCTTCGGCGAAGCAGATTTTTTGCGTGCAGCAGGTACTGTCTCAGCCATTGGGATAACGACGCCGGTGCACGATACGCTACCACCTTCAATTCCTTTCCGCCTACGCTGCGAATAATTTTTCGTGCATCAAGCCGAATTTGCTCATCCACTGGACGCACCAATGGCACCAGTGAATCCGGCGTCAGGGAGAGGCAAAAGCCGGTGAGATTATCCGGTATTACCGGAAACGCCAGAGCAACCCAGGGAATACCCTTCGACTTTGCGACAGCCAAACTCATTGCCGAATGCATACTGTCATGGGATGCCAAAACGACATCTGGCTGCAGTTCTTCCAGTTTCTCCTGTAGCTTGAGCGCCAATAGTGTTGCGTAACCGAAAGCCTCTGTTTCCGAACGATACCTCAACACTCTATCGCCCCGAATCATGTTTCTTACAGTAGGGACACCAACAGACTCAAGGCTGGCGAGCAACTCGTAGTCAGGACTCGGTAGGGGCTCCTCCCGGGTCTTTGACAATGCGACAAACTTCAGCTGCGGATACTGCCTGCCGGCCCACGAAAGACGTGATGCGTCCCCCACCAGACCATGAGTGAATTCGATACCGGTAAGCCTGGCAATGGGGGTAAGCAGTTCATCGATGAAACTCGGCTCCCACCCGACAGAAAAAACCTTCAATTTCATGCGATCGCCGGAAAAATATAACGACACAGCCCGGAACCGGGCTTGCCAGGTTGGCAATGCTGCATCTTGGTCAACCTGTCTTGCCAATAAAGGCGGGCATTATACTTCAACCGGCGATAAATCGGCATTAGAAACCCCCACCATGCCATCCAGCGAATGACGAATGGCTTGCATCAACCCAATCTTCTCTCCCAACTGCACCGGTTTCCGGTGACGAGTTTTCACCCAAAGCGGTGGCATCCATCGATTGCGGAACATAGGCGGAACCCACTCATCGATTGACTGCGGTTTAGCTGTGCCAACACAGTCATCGATCCCGCTATGTTACAATTGCACCGATTCACCAAGGCCGGCAAAACAAGGAATTTACTCATGAAATTCATCGACCTACAGGCGCAGTATGCACGCATTGAGCAGCAGGTCGGTGAGCGGATCCAGCGAGTCCTGCAGCACGGCCAGTTCATCCTAGGACCCGAAGTACAGGAGCTTGAGGAGCGGCTCGCCGGTTATGTCGGTGTCAGGCACTGCATCGGGGTCTCTTCGGGCACCGACGCGCTGCTGGTGGCGATGATGGCACTGGGTATAGGGCGGGGTGACGAGGTGATCACCACGCCGTTCACCTTCATCGCCACCGGCGAGATGATCGCGTTGCTCGGCGCGACGCCGGTCTTTGTCGATATCGAGGCGGAGACCTACAACATCGATCCACGCAAAATCGAAGCCGCGATCACCCCCGGTACCAAGGCGATCATGCCGGTCAGCCTCTACGGCCAGTGCGCCGACTTCGACAGCATCAACGCGCTGGCGCAGAGCTACGGCATACCGGTAATCGAGGATGCCGCGCAGAGTCTCGGCGCCAGCTACCGGGGGCGCGCCTCCTGCAGCCTGTCGGAGATAGGCTGCACCAGCTTCTTCCCATCCAAGCCGCTCGGAGGTTATGGTGACGGCGGTGCCTGCTTTACCGACGACGACGATCTCGCGCAGCGCATACGCGAACTCTGCAATCATGGCCAGTCGGAACGATATTACCACCCGCGAATCGGACTCAATGCGCGGCTGGATACACTGCAAGCGGCCGTTCTACTGGCCAAGCTGGAGCTCTTTCCGGGCGAGGTCGCGGCGCGCCAGCGCATCGGCGCGCGCTACAGCGAAATGATCGGCGAGCGCGGACTGGCGCTGACCACTCCCGTCGTTCGCGAAGGAAACACCTGCGTCTACGCGCAGTACACACTGGCTTCGGATCAGCGTCCGCAACTGCTCGAACAGCTGCAGGCAAACGGCATCCCCACCGCGGTCCACTACCCGAGACCGTTGCACCAACAGCCGGCGCTGGCGACCGATGCGTTCGACCTGCGGGTCGCCGAGCGGATGTCGGAGCGTGTCTTCAGTCTGCCGATGCACCCCTACCTGAGCGAGACGGATCAGCAGCGGATCGTCGACGCACTGGCGACCGGGCTGGCCTGAGAGCGGGGCTTCAGCCCAGCGAAGCGACGTACCACTCCATGGCCTCGTCCAGACCCTGGTCGATGCGGTGGCTGGGAGCGTAGCCGAGCAGTCGCCGCGCCTTGCCGATATCGGCTTGCGAATGGCGCACATCCCCGGGGCGGAAGTCGCGATAAGTCGGCTTGACCGGCCGCAACCCATCGACCCGCTGCAGCAGCCGTTCCTGGATCATCTCGAACAGGCGCGTCAGGCTGGTTCTGTCGTTCAGCGCCACGTTGTAGACCTGATCTACCGCCGCCTCATCCTCGGCGAAAGCGGCGAGAATGTTCATCTGTACGGTATTGTCGATGTAGCAGAAGTCACGTGAGGTTTCGCCGTCGCCGTTGATGAAGACCTCCTCACCATTGATCAGGCTTGCAACCCACTTGGGTATAACGGCGGCATAGGCGCCGTTGGGGTCCTGACGCTTGCCGAAGATGTTGAAGTACCTCAGGCCCACGGTCTTGAAGCCGTAGCAACGCGCAAACACCTGTGCGTAGAGTTCGTTGACCACCTTGGTCACCGCGTAGGGGCTCAGCGGATTGCCGATCTTCTCCTCGACTTTCGGCAGGTCCGGGTGGTCGCCGTAGGTCGAGCTGGAGGCGGCGTAGACAAACCTGCGACAACCCGCATCCCTGGCTGCGAGCAGCATGTTGAGGAAGCCGTCTATATTGGCGCTGTTGGTGCGAATGGGATCCTCGAGCGAGCGCGGCACCGACCCCAGCGCCGCCTGGTGCAGCACGAAGTCGACCCCTTCGCAGGCCTTACGGCAGCTGTCGAGATCGCAGATGTCCGCCTCGATGAAACTGAACCTGCCGCAATCCTGGGTCTCGCCTGCGTCGGCCAGCGCCTGCTCTATATTGTGCCGGTGGCCAGTGGCGAAATTGTCCAGTCCAACCACCTCCTGCCCCAACCGCAGCAGGGTCTCCAGCAGGTTGGAGCCGATAAAACCGGCGACGCCGGTCACCAGCCAGCGATAACGGTTGCTCGCCAGATGTGTCTGCAGCTCCTGATATCTACTCATGACAACGGGGATCCTCATTGAGTCCGGCGCGCTGATTCCATTGCACCGGGAGATGGAAAAAGTGGCGGCGACGAAATCAGCGGCGCCGACCGATCGCGTAGTAGTCGAACCCTCTCGCCTTGAGATACTTCGGATCGTAGATATTACGACCGTCGAAGATGACCGGAGCGGCGAGCCTGTCGGCGATCAGGTCGAAATTGGGGCTGCGGAACATCTTCCACTCGGTCGCCACCGCCAGCGCGTCCGCTCCCTCGAGCGCCGCTTCCGGCGAGTCGCACAACAGCAGATCGTCGCGTTCACCGTAGATGCGCGCCGTCTCCTCCATCGCCTCCGGATCGTAGGCGCGCACCTTGGCGCCGGCTCTCCACAGCGCCTCGAGCAGCACCCGACTGGGCGCCTCGCGCATATCGTCGGTGTTGGGCTTGAACGCCAGCCCCCAGAGCGCGATCACCTTGCCCTCCAGGTCACCTCCGTAATGGCTGCCGATCATCTGGAACAGCTTCTCTTTCTGCCGATAGTTGACCGCCTCGACCGACTCCAGGATCTGCGCCCGATAGCCGTGCTCGCGCGCGGAACGTTCGAGCGCCTGCACATCCTTTGGAAAACAGGAACCGCCGTAGCCGATGCCGGGGTAGATGAAGTGATAACCGATGCGGGGATCGGAGCCGATGCCTATGCGCACCTGCTCGATGTCCGCTCCCACCAGTTCGGCGATATTGGCCAGTTCGTTCATGAAGCTGATCTTGGTCGCCAGCATTGCGTTGGCAGCGTATTTGGTCAGCTCCGCGGAGCGGATATCCATCGCCACCAGACGGTCATGGCTGCGGTTGAAGGGGGCGTAGAGCTCGCGCAACAGCTCGCTGGTGCGTGGGTTGTCGGTGCCGATGACGATCCGGTCCGGCTTCATGAAGTCGTCGATCGCATCGCCCTCCTTGAGAAACTCGGGATTGGAGACCACATCGAACTCCATCTCCTCCCTGCCCCTCGCCGCCAGCGCCTCGGCGATGCGCGATCGCACCTTATCGGCTGTCCCGACCGGAACCGTCGATTTGTCGATGACGACCTTGTAGCCGTCCATCTGCTCGCCGATGCTGGCGGCAACCGCCAGCACGTACTGCAGATCGGCGCTGCCATCTTCGTCCGGCGGCGTACCGACGGCGATAAACTGGAACAGGCCGTGCCTGACCCCTTCGGCCACGTCGGTGGTGAAGGCGAGCCGGCCGGCGCGTTGGTTGTTCAACACCAGACTCTCCAGGCCCGGTTCGTAGATCGGGATCCTGCCCTGCTTCAGCTGCTCGATCTTCTGCTCGTCGATGTCGACGCAGATGACATCGTTGCCGACCTCCGCCAGACAGGCGCCGGAGACCAGACCGACGTACCCTGAACCAAATATCGTAACTTTCATTCTTCCCTTCCAGTCTGTTAACAGTATCGCTTCGGATTACAGCGACAAAAACCTGTGAATATTAACATGACAGGCCCGTAATACCCTCAAGACGCATAGGCAAATCCGCGCCGGGAAACGCGCATGAGCAAGGTCAGGAGAAGAGTCGGGGAAAAGCGCTCGCCATCACTCTCGCAGAAGCGGGAACCCCGCGAACCGGGGCCAGGGCGGAATATCTTCGACCCCGCATTACCGGCACATCCACTCCCATAGCCTCAGCCGCCGAACTGGTGCTTGCAGAGTTCGGTATATTCTCCGCCGAGCGCATAGAGCTCGTCATGGCGCCCCTGCTCGACCACCCTGCCATCGGCTATCACCAGGATGCGGTCGGCGTGCATCACGGTGGAGAGGCGATGGGCGATGATCAGCGTGGTGCGGTGTTCGGTGAGGCGCTTCAGCGCCTCCTGCACCATCCGCTCGGACTCGGTGTCCAGCGCCGAGGTCGCCTCATCCAGTAGCAGGATCGGCGCATCCTTGATCAACGCCCGGGCGATCGCCAGCCGCTGGCGCTGACCGCCCGACAGGCGCACGCCATCCTCGCCGATACGGGTCTCCAGCCCCTGCGGCATCCTGCTGATGAACTCCAGCGCGTGGGCGTCGCGGGCCGCCTGCTCGATCCGCGCCCGGTCGACCTCCTGCGTCGCACCATAGGCGATATTGGCCGCCACCGTATCGTCGAACAGCACCGACTCCTGGCCGACATAGGAGAGCTGAGAGCGCAGAAAGGTCAGCGACAGCTCGGCGCTATCGACACCGTCCAGCAGTACCCTTCCACGATCGGGAGCATAGAAGCGGGGGATCAGCGAGACGATGGTCGTCTTGCCGCCGCCGGAGCGTCCCACCAGCGCGATGGTCTCTCCGGGCGCCGCATCGAAGCTTATACCGCGCAGTGCCGACTCCTGCTGCGAGGGGTAGCTGAAGTGGACGTCGTCAAGCGTCAGCCGCCCCTTCACCTCGCGCAGTTCCAGCCGCCCGCCATCCTCTTCCGGCTGCTGATCGATCAGGTCGAAGACACTTTCCGCCGCAGCCAACCCTTTCTGCAGCGGCTGGTTGACGCTGGTAAGCCGCTTGATGGGCGAGAAGATCAACCCGACCGCGGCCATCAACGAGACGAACGCGCCGACCGTCATTTCGCCCATGATCTCGTTATTGGTGCCGACGTAGATCAGCACCGCGATCATCAACGCCGCCGCCAGCTCCACCAACGGCACATGAGCCATGCCGGCGACCTGGCTCTTCATGTTGTAACGGCGCACCCAGTTGGCCAGCCTGTCGAATCTGCGCTGCTCATACTCACGCCCGGCAAACACCTTGACGATCTTGTGTCCCCTGACGCCCTCCTCGAGCACGTGGGTCATGTTGCCCATGGTGTTCTGCAGATGCCGGCTGATGCGCCTGAGCCGGCGCGCGACGATCGCGACCACCAGGCCGATGATCGGCAACAGCACGAACATGGTCAGCGTCAGCAGCCAGTTGAGATAGATCATGTACGCCAGCAGGCCGATGACGATGATCGTATCCTTGACCAGGATGGTGACCACCCGGGTGGAAGCCTTGGTGACCTGGTTGACGTTGAAGGTGACCCGGTTGATCAGATTGCCGGTGGAGTTGGCATCGAAATAGGCGGTGGGCAGGGTCATGATGCGGCGGAACATCTGCACCCGCAGATCCATCACCACCTTGCCGGCAACCCACTCGAACGCCACGCTGCTGAGAAAGTTCATCGTACCGCGCACGAGGAAGAGCGCGATCAGCGCGATCGGTGTCCAGCGGATGACATCCGGGTCCTTATCGACGAAAGTGCCGTCGAGCATTGGCTTCAGCAGTGCCGGAATCAACGGTTCGGTCGCGGCCAGCACCACCATCGCCAGCAGTGCCAGCGCAAACTGCCCCTTGTAGCTTTTGACGTAGCCGAGCAGCCGCAGATAGAGGTCGCGACCGGTCATCGGCGCTCCTGCTCGGCGCGGATGCTGGCGACGATCCGACTGGTCGAGTGTCCATCCAGATACCCCAGCACGCGCACCTCGCCGCCATTTTCGACCACACAGTCATAACCGGCGATCTGCTCCGGCCGGTAATCCCCCCCCTTGACCAGCAGATCAGGCTTAACCTCGCAGATCAGCTGCCGCGGCGTATCCTCGGAGAAGGGCACCACCCAGTCGACCGATGCCAGTCCCGCCAGCACCGCCATGCGTTGCGCCAGCGCGTTGATCGGACGCCCCTCGCCCTTCAGGCGCCGCACCGAATCGTCGTCATTGACTGCCACCAGCAGCCGGTCGCCCAGAGTTCTGGCCTGCTGCAGGTAGTTCACGTGACCCTCGTGCAGAATATCGAAACAGCCATTGGTCATGACGATGCGCTCCCCGCCGGCGCGTGCCTCCTGCAGCAACACCGCCAGCTGCGCCCGATCCACCACCGGGCTCCAGCTCTGCCGATCGCGCAGCGACGCGCCCAGTTCGGCGGGCGTCACGCTTCCCGCGCCGAGCTTCCCCACCACCAGACCCGCCGCCAGATTGGCCAGCCCCGCGGCCGCGGATATCCCCAAACCCGCCGCAATGCCGGCGGCCAGCACGGCGATCACCGTGTCGCCCGCGCCGGTAACGTCGAAGACCTCGCGCGCCCGCGTCGGCAGGTGCAGCGCCTCCTGCCCTGCCGCCAGCAACAACATTCCCCTCTCCCCCAGCGTGATCAGCAGCGCCTCGAGCCGCAGCCGGGTGCGCAGCGCCTCGCCACGCTCGACCAGCTGAGCATCCGATGCGCACTTGCCCGCGATACGCTCGAATTCGGCCAGATTGGGCGTCAGCAGCGTCGCGCCGGCATAACGCTCGAACGCATCGCCCTTGGGGTCGACCAGTACCGGAATACCGCTGCGCCGCGCGGCCAGGATCAGGCGCTGCGGATCGCTCAGCGTACCTTTGGCGTAGTCGGAGAGAATCAGCGCCTGGCACTCCGGCAACGCATCGGAGAAGCGCGCCTCCATCTCGTCGCTCGCCACCGCGTCGAGTCGCTGTTCGAAATCGAGCCGGATCAGCTGCTGATGGCGGCTGAGCACCCGCAGCTTGGTGATCGTCGGCACCGAGTCCTCGCGCTGGAAGAGGCACTGAATGCCCAGTTTCTGCAGTTCCGACTCCAGCTGATCGCCCGCCTCGTCTCTGCCGGCGATGCCGACCAATCGCACCTGACAGCCGAGCCGGCCCAGATTGACGGCAACGTTGGCCGCCCCGCCGGGGCGCGCTTCGGTCTGATCGACGTGTACCACGGGCACCGGCGCCTCCGGAGAGATGCGCGCTGTCGCCCCCTGCCAATAGCGGTCGAGCATCAAATCGCCCACCACCAGCAAGCGGGCGTGGGAAAAATCGGGGAGCTGGATCTGCATCTTGAGGGATACCGCCTCGCCGGATAAACCTTTTATAATCGCTGCTCCTGCCGGAGCCACGCCCAAAACCCCGGATTATCTGACCACCCCTCCATGGAAGCAAGCACCACACCCCCTCTGCACGCCCCTCGCCACTGGCCCACCTGGCTCGGTTTGGCGCTGCTCTGGTGTTTCAGCCGCGTCGCATCCTACCCGCTGGCGCTGGCGGTCGGGCGTCGAATCGGCCGGCTGGGGTATAGAGCCGCTGTGCGCCGCAGACGAATCGCCCGCACCAACATCGCGCTCTGCCTTCCCGAACTCAACGCGGAGGCGCAGGAGAAAGTGGTCAGGGAGCACTTCGAGGCGATCGGCATCAGCCTGCTGATGACGGGTTTCAGCTGGTGGGGCAGCGACGAAAAACTGAAACCGCTGGCGCAGACCGAGGGCTTCCAGTATCTCGAACAGGGACTGGAGGCGGGCCGGGGGGTCCTGCTGGTGGGGATGCATTTCGTCGATCTCGACCTGATCGGCCGGCTGCTGGGACACCTTCACCCGTTTGCCGTCATGTACAGGCAACATGAGAATCCGGTGATCGAGTGGGCTTTCCGGCGCAACCGCGAACGCCGTTTCTCGCAGGCCATTCCGCGCGGCGATGTACGTGCGGTGCTGCGCGCGCTCCGGCAGAACCGGATCGTCTGGCTGGCACCCGATCAGGCGATGAAGGGCAAGCACTCGGTGTTGGCCCCCTTCTTCGGCGTGCCTGCGGCGACCAGTACCATCATCTCGCGCATCGCGGGTGTCAGCGGTGCGACGGTCATGCTCGGCTACGGCTACCGCCTGCCGGGAAGCGAGGGCTATCGGCTCGTGGTCCGACCGCCGCTCGAAGATTTTCCGGGCGAGTCGGTAAGCGAGGACACCGCGCGGGTCAATCTCGCC
Source organism: Gammaproteobacteria bacterium (assembly GCA_020445335.1). GTDB lineage: Bacteria > Pseudomonadota > Gammaproteobacteria > Chromatiales > Chromatiaceae > HKST-UBA178. Next base: position 16,462 of record JAGRGU010000034.1, on the reverse strand, counting down.
ATCGAGGCAGCGGTGCGCCAGGCACCAGCGCAATATCTCTGGGCGCACCGGCGCTTCAAGAAGCGGAAGCTGCTGCCGGATCCCTATTGAGCAGCTCCCGGTAGAGCGCCAGATTGCGTTCGACCATCCGCTCCACGGAGAACTCCTGCTGCATCATCGCAGCCCCCGACTGGCCCATGCGGCGGGCCATGGCAGGCTCCTCCAGCAGCCGGCCGATGGCATCGCCAAGGGCCCGTGCGCTGGCCGGCGGGACCAACAGGCCGTTGATCTCATGCCGCACCGCCTCGGGCATGCCGCCCGCGTCGCTGGCGACGATCGGCACCCCCGCGCTGGCCGCCTGCAGCAGCGCAACGCCCAGTCCCTCGATCAGTGCCGGATGGACCAGCAGCTCCAGACAACTGAAGATGCGCGGTAGATCGTCGCGGAAACCGGCCAGCGAAACCTGTCGATCGAGCCCCAGGGCGTGGATCTGCTTGGAGATCTCGGCCTCCAGCGGCCCCTTGCCGAACAGCAGCAGATGCAGATTGGGAAAGCGCTCGAGCAGATCCGGCATCGCCTTCAGCAGGTACCTGTGCCCCTTGCGCGGTATCAACTGCGCCACCACCGCGATCGCCCGGGTGTCCGCCTGCAGGCCGAACTCGCGCACGAACCACTCACGATCGCAGCTGGTACGGTAGCGCTGTGCGTCGACCGCGCTGCGGATGCAGACCAGTTTCTGCGGTGCCACGCCCTGCCGCAACAGCACTTCGCGAATCCCTTCGGAGATGGTCACCACTTTGCGGAACAGTGGATACTTGAATCTGATCGCCAGCCCGCTTTCGGGGTTGTCGACGCGCCGGGTCAACAGCGCCGGCACACCCGCGAGCCTGGCCGCGATGCCGCCGAAAAGATCTGCTCCCCGGCGGCTGTGCAGATGCACCAGATCGGGCCGCTCGCGTTCGATGAGACGTTTGAGGCGAAAGATCAGGCCGACGTCCAGATCCCCCGCCATCGGCAGTGTGAGCACGCGCGCCGTATCGTCGGCAACCCGCTCGCCCAGTTCGCTCCCAGGCGGCACCGCCAGCAGATTCCGCACCCCCTGCCCGGCCAGTCCACGCAGCAGATAGTCGACCTGCCGCGCGCCGCCGTAGAGATGCATGCCGGCCTCTACATGGAGTATTTTCATCGGCCTATTCCCGTGCAGCACGCGAAGTGTCCCCTCTCAAGGTGCGACTGCCCCCTCCAACCCGAGGTTGCCAGACAGGCACGGGAGAAACGCAGTTTTCGCCGTACCGGCACGGCCATTTGTTATCATTGCAGTTTTTCAACCCCTCTGTGCCAACCGTGTCGCCAGTCAAACCCACCGCCGCCTCGCCTCGATCCCCCGACCTCGCCGTGCTGGCCTCGTTTTCGGGGGAGGGTGGCGTGGAGCGCATGCTGCTCAATCTGGTCAACGAATTCGCAGCGCGCGGCCTGCGCATCGACCTGGTACTGATCCGGTCGCAGAGCAAGCACCTCGGTTCGCTGCACCCTGGCGTAACCCGGGTTCCGCTGGGCAGCTCGCATACCGGCACCAGCCTGTTGCCGCTGGTGCGCTATCTGCGCGCTGTTCGACCTGCCAGAATGCTGGTGGCGAAAGACCGGGCCGGGCGACTGGCGGTACGCGCGCGCCGACTGGCCGGCGGCGAAACCCGCCTGGTGTTGCGGTTGGGGACCAATCTATCGGAAGCGCTCAACAACAGAAACGCCTTGCAACGCTGGGCCCGGCTGGCGCCGATCCGGCGATTATATCCGAAACTGGACCATATCATCGCCGTATCACAGGGCGTGGCCGATGATACCCGCACTCTGGCGCGGCTTCCGCCTGACCGCGTCAGCGTGGTCCGCAACCCGGTCATCACACCGGAGTTGATGCGACTGGCGGCGCAGCCGCCACCCCACGACTGGCTGTTGGAAAAGTCGTTGCCGGTGGTACTGGCAGCCGGCCGCTTGACCCGGCAGAAAGACTTCGCCACGCTGCTGCGGGCCTTCCACCATGTGCAGGAGCAAGTGCCGTCGCGGTTGATCATTCTCGGCGAGGGGGAGGGGCGTGCGGCACTCGAGCAGCTGATGAGCAGCTTGCAGCTGGAGGCGCTGGTCGATATGCCTGGCTTCACTCCCAACCCCTTCGCTTTCATGGCGGCGGCCGATCTGTTCGTACTATCGAGCCGCTGGGAGGGCTCTCCCAACGTCCTGAGCGAGGCGTTGGCGTTGGGTACGCCAGTGGTCTCGACCGACTGCCCCAGCGGCCCGAGTGAGATCCTCGAGCGTGGAAAGATCGCCCCGCTGGTGGCTGTCGGCGACGCCGGAGCGCTCGCCGCGGCGATGCTCAAGACGCTGCGCAATCCACCGCCCAAAGCACGGCTGCGGGCCGCCGCCAGGGACTATGAAGTCGGCCGGAGCGCCGATGGCTACCTCTCCATTCTCTACGACCAGGAGCCGCCGCCCCCATGCGCCCCGGTTACCTGAAACTGAAACGCAGCTATGGACTCTGGACGGCCGAGGTCGACCCTCGCAGCATCGTCTACCGGCGGCGCAAGAACGAATGGCCAGGGTACGTGAAGCGCTGGCCGCTGCTGGTATGTCCTGGCGGCTGGGACCTCTCCGACAACGACTACGAGCCTTTTCGTCTGGCGCAGATGCGCGAACTGTTCGAGGAGCAGCTGCCCTACCGCGAAACCGCGTTCTATCGGCGTATGTGTGCCGAACTGGCGTCCGACGGCATCACCCACGCGCCCAAGCTTCACAGCCTCGAACAGGTGAACGCCTACTTCGAGCGTCTGGAGTCGCTCTACACGAGCATGCGCGACAACGGCTTCCAGGCGCGTGGCCCGGCACAGGCGCAGACCGAGCGGGAGATCACCGTACGCATCGCCCGCGACGGCGACCTGATCAAATCGGGAGAGGGCACCCACCGGCTGGCATTGGCGCGACTGCTTGAGATCGCGCGGGTACCGGTGGTGATCGATCTGGTGCACCCGCGCTGGGTGGAGCGCTGCATACTGCGTTATGACAGCGATCCGGCACAGGCGGTCAGGCTTGCGCTGACCGATCTGTCGTCGCCTCAGGCATAGCCGAAGAAGGGATCAAGCTGCCGTAGCACCTCGTCGATATAGGCGATGTCGTCGGCCTGCAGATGCTTGCGGTAGCCGCCGACCACGCCGCTGCGCACCTTGAAACTCTCGGGATCCGCGGCGTTGCCAGGGCTCAGGAAGCGCTTGCCCAGACCGCCCTCCGACTCCAGCTTGCGCATGTTCTGGAAACGGCTGAATTCTATCGCCTCACGGATGAACACGGGATTCGGCTCCAGCCCCAACAGCGCCACCGCGGCAGTCAATACCTCCTCCGGCCGGGTGTGCATCTGCGCGTAGGCCACCCAGAGAACATCCTCGCGCCCCTCCAGCCGCGCCCGCCAGGCGTTCATCACCGTCACCATCGCCCGCGCACCTCGCAGCGGGTCGCGAATCAACTGCGAAATCGTCCCGTCGAACTTTCGGCGCGATCGCTTCCGGGCGTGAAAAAAGAGCGACACCAGAACATCACGCGGGTCGCGATGGACCACCATCACCGGCTTGCTGCGCAGCACCGCCTCGGGGCATACATAGAACCCGAGCAGACGCCGACGCAGGCTGTCGGTCATACGATGGCTCCAGATCTCATGGCCGTAAAGAATATTGGGCATCGCACCGGCGGAGTCCTGGTAGCCGCCGATATCGATCTGCTGATCGAAATGGAGCGAGAGATACTTGCTCAGCATCACGCGGAACCAGGTGCGTCCGCTCTTCGGCACCGAAAAGACCAGCGCATCGGCGCGGCGATAGCGCCCCCCTTTGCGGGAGATGTTCCAGGTGACGGAGGGTCTGTAGATTTCCATGCCGCAGGCTGCTTAGGGCGAGAGTCGGATTGCGAGGCATTCTACCAGATCCGCCCACGCCCGCTGAACACGGCCTTACTGCAACTCGGAGACAACTGTTATAGACTCTGACGCCACCGACCCCCCATGCGCATTCCCCGTGTCCCAGCCGCTCTTCTCCGTTTTCATACCGACCTTCAACCGCCAGGATACGCTCCCGCAAGCACTGCAGAGCGTGCTGGCGCAGAACTTCGACGACTACGAACTGCTGGTCGTGGATGATGGTTCGGAGGATCAGACAAGAGCGCTGGTGAGCGCATGGCAGGAGAGGTTCGGCGGCCGGCTACGCTATATCTGGCAAGCGAACCAGGGCAAGCACGTCGCCTACAACCGCGCCGCCCGGGAAGCGGCCGGAGAGCTGCTGGTACTGCTGGATTCGGACGACACCATGCTGCCCGACGCACTGCGGATTCTGGCCGACAGCTGGCGCGCCATTCCCGCCGCCGAGCGTGATCGCTTCGCCGGCGTCGAGGGTCTCTGCAGGAAGAGCAGCGGTGAGCTGCACGGCACCCCCTTCCCCCGCGACGGCATGGACTCCGACTATCTCGAGATCACGCGCCGCTACGGGGTCAGCGGCGAAAAACGCCACGCCATCCGCAGCGATGTGCTGCGATGCTTCCCCTATCCGGTGGTCGCCGGTGAGCGCCACATCAGGCCGAGCTACGTGTGGAAACAGATCGCCCACCATTATCGCTTTCGCTACATCAACCAGGTACTGCAAACGGTCGATTTCCGCAGCGACGGGCTGACCCGCAACGCCTCGCGCAGGCGCTTGAGAAATCCGGGTGGTCTCTACCTCTATTGGCGCGATGATATCCTGCATCACAACTGCTACCGCAACGGTCGGCAGCGGCAGTACGCCTACGCCCAGTATGTCCGCTACGCGCTGCTCAGCGGACATGGCCCGCTCAGCCAGTGGCGCGAAGTAACGGAAAAGCTGCGTTGGATGCGTGCAGTTCCCAAAGGGCTGAGCAGTTTTGTGCTGGACCGGATAAAGCGGGGAGAGGGTCGATGAACCGAGGCTTCGATATCAACAACAACGCATACCCGCCAAGGCAAAGCCTGCGCAGGGATATCGCTTGCTGGAGCGGTACGCTGGGGCTGGCTGCGGTCGCGCTGGGGCTCGGCGTGTCCACCGCGGCCATCAATATCGGCTTGGCATTGCTGATCGTGAGCGCCCTGCTGGTGGCCGACGAGATCCACCGTTCGTTGAGGCCGGTCGAGTATGGTCTGGTCGCCGCGCTCGTTGCCTTTCTCTGCCTGGATACGGCGTGGGCAGTGCAGGTAATGGGGGCGGAACCCGACAACGCCGGCGCGGGTCTGCGCGAACTGATAAAAGTGTCCGGGATTACCGCGATTGCGGCGGGTTGGTGGCTGGCACACGGCCGCCTGAACCTGCGTCAACTGCTGCTGCTGACAACCTCCGGCATCCTCCTGGGCACGCTCTCCACGATCGACTTTCAGCAACTGCTGGCGGGTGCGGAGCGTTACCGTCTCACCAGCATGAATTCCAATGAGCTCGGTTTTCTCGCCGGAACCTTGCTGGTGATGAGCGTGATCGCGCTGCTGCCGGCGCGGGTGGACGAACAGGCGAATCCGGCAGTTCGCAGCGGTTACCGCGCGCTGTTCCTGGTGACCGCAGCGATTGCCGTCGGCCTGATCCTGCTGTCGCAGTCCCGCGCCGCGCTGCTGGCCAGCGCGGGCGCGCTGGTGGTCGTATTCAGCCTGCGGACGCTGCTTCCAGCTTCCAGGAACAGACGCTCCCGACGCCACCTCGTCGCGGTCATGGCCACCGCTTTGATGTTGACTGCCGCGCTGATTCTCTCGCCGGTTGGAAAAGTCATCAGCGACCGCTTCGACAGCCTGGAGAACAGCATCTATCTTTTCACCAGCCTCGGCTCCGACGCCACACCACCGGAGGGGTTCAGGGACCAGGTACGGCTGCAGCTGTGGCGCGACGGCCTGGCACGGATAAAACAGGCACCGCTACTGGGACATGGCGCGGGCACGCCGGAGAAGTTCATCGCCGCCATCGGACTGGACGAGATCGAGCACTTCAAGCACTACCACAACTTCTGGGTCAACACGCTGGTCAGCATCGGCGTCGTCGGCACACTCGGCTTTCTCACGCTGTTTCTGGGCTTCACCGTCATTGCGCTGCGCGATGCCGTCAGATCGGACATGCTTACAAGTTGGCTGGCGCTGGCGCTATGGCTCTATTTTCTCACCACCATTCTGGTGCAGATGAGAGTCAACCACCCCTCGGGGCACGCCTTCTTCGCCCTCGCCGGAGGCTTTAGTCTGCACCATCTGTTACAGCGCCGGAGCGCGCGGCGGCAGCCTTGAATCGGATCGGCGATCAGCTCGGGCCTGCACTTCCCGTGCGGTTGTTCCTGGTCGGTTGCTCGCGTTCGGGCACGACAGTGGTGCAGCGGGCGCTCACCGACAACTACCGTCTCTACTCGCTACCCGAGACCGACTTCTTCGGACTGGCGGTGGCAGGAGGGGTGGGAGCGCTTTGCTGTCGCTTCGGCCTGGCACGCTCACCACGGATCTATAACCGTGCCCTGGATCGACTGCAGACGCTTCTGGGGGTGAGCAGGGAACGCGCGTACGGTGTGCAGAGCAGGAGCATGCAGCGGCTGGTGGCGCACTTCGTCGAACTGCTGGACGGAAAGGCCGCTGCCGAGGGCGAGTTGGGATGGCTTGAGAAGACACCAAAGCATTTCCGCCACACCCGGCTGATCGAACGCTACGTGCCGCAATCACGGATCATCCATGTGGTACGGCAGGGGCCGGACGTTGTGGCGTCGATCCGGGACAGGGCACTGCGCTACCCGCAGGCTTTCGCCCGCCAGCAGGCGCCGGAATACGCGGTGAAACTCTGGAACCGGGCCATCCATGCGGCGCTGCGCGATGCCGAGGATGGCCGAGCGCTGATCGTCCAATACGAGAGATTCGCGCAGCATCCGCGGGAGATCGTCGACAGTGTCGGCGCGCAGCTCGGGCTTCCGCCCAGAGAGCACGCAACCGCTCAGCGGCCGGAGATCGTCCGCGCCACGGAGCGCTGGAAGGCTGGCGTCAGCGGCGAGATCAAACCGGCGGAGTCGAAGTTCGCTTCGCTGTTCGATGCAACGACCCGACAATCGATAATGTCGCAACTGGATACGCGCAGCTACCAGGCCTTGGTTGAACACGCACTAGGCAGATGATTCAGCGGTGACGAAAAAGCCGTCGAAGACCGCCTCGGCCTCCGCCTCCGCGTAAAATCCGCTCACCACATTCGGCCAGTAGCGGCTCTGCGAGCGCGAGAAGAGGCGGGGCATGTTGCGTTTGAAGGTGACCGGAACGCTGTCGACACCCAGTGCCGCCAGCACCGCCATGCGGTGCTTGCCGCTGGTGACGACGAACACCGCATCGTCGCCGCTATCGAGCACGTGCCCCTGAATATGGCCGAACAGCTGCGGCTGATAGCCGTTGACCCTGATCGAGTCGCACACCGCCTGATAGCGCTCCAGATGACGCTTGATGGTCGCCTCTGTCTGCGGGCCGATCATCGGGTGAACCGTACTCTTACGCTCGATTCGCGCCCGGTCTCTGCGCCGCATCGCATCCCACGGCGGTATGATCAGCGATGTCGGATGCTGCCGGGACCTCACCTCGCCGAGCGGTTCGACCTGGCGGCTGTGATGGAAGCAGTCATAGAGCGAAGCGGGCTGAAAACCGGCATAGTAGTCGTGCAGCAGTTTTTCGGCAGCCGCTCTGTCACCGGCCAGCAACTGCCGCGCGCAGGCGACGAAGACGTTGTCGCGATCATCATAGCGCTGCTGGATGATGGTGCGGCAGCGCTCCAGCGGCAGATCGAACGAGAACAGCCCGTCGACCGAGGGCGCGGTACGCAGATGCAGCTGCAGGTGCGGCAGGCGTCGCATGTCATTCACCAGCGCGCGGAAGCCATGCCTGAACAACAGCCTGATGCGTCG
>JAGRGU010000034.1:0-8503 GCA_020445335.1 Gammaproteobacteria bacterium | reverse complement strand
CCGGTCGCACGCCAACCCATCTTCTCAGCAGACATCGCTGCTCTCCTGCGCGGCAGCCCCCTGGCGAGCGGTCAGCTCGCCAGCCACGGCGATAACTTCGGCCACGCCGATTGCCTGCATACAGTAGAAAGCCCCCTCACAGCTGGGTGATCTGCGACAAGGCGAGCAGCTGAACGGATGGTAGATCACCCGCGCGTTCTCCCTGGTGGTGTCGGTGTAGGGGCAGGTGGCGCCGAACAGCGCCACCGTCGGCGTCGACAGCGCGATCCCCATGTGGGTCAGCCCGGTATCCACACCGACCAGCAATCCGGCCCTGCCGATCAGCGCCGCCGCCTGCATCAATCCGGTTCTGCCCGCCAGCGCGATCACTCGTCCTGTGGCCCGCTGCGCCAGCGCCTCGGCCGCCTCGCGGTCGTTCGGGCCGCCGAGGATCAGCAGCGGCAGGCCCTGGCTGGCGGTCAGCTCGGAAATCAGCGCGATCCATCTGCTCTCGAACCAGTGCTTCTGCGGTCGGGTGGTAAATGGCGCAACCACCAGGAAGCCCTGCTCCAGCCGTTGCTCGATGATCAGCGCATCGACGAAGGAGGCGTCATCGCTACCGAGATGAAGATCCATCTCGAAGCTGCCGGCATCCAGTTCCAGTTCTTGGGCGAGGTGTAGATACTCGGAGCCGATACGAGCCGGGTCGCCGCCGCGATCGATCACCCGGGTCATCAGCCAGCGGCTGCCTTCGCGCGACCCCAGCCCGATGCGCTCCCGAGCACCAGTGAACCAGGCCAGCAGGCCGCTCTTGAGCAGCCCCTGCAGATCGAGCACCCGGTCGAAACGCCGCTCGGCCAACGCCCGCTTGAAGCCCATCACCCGCCGCCAGAGTTCCCGGTAGCTGCGCTGCCGCCACAGCTGCTTCCACTCCGCCTTGGGCCAGAGGATCACCTCGTCGATTGTCGGGTGCCGCAGCAGCGAGGCGTTCGCCGGCTCGACCAGCCAGCTGATCCGGCACTTTGGAAAACTTCTATTGATCGCCGCGATCAGCGCGGTAGAGAAGACGATGTCGCCGATCGCACTGAGGCGGATAATCAGGATATTCTCGCCGTCTCTCATGTTCGCAGCCGCGATCTGGTTACCATGGTCTTATTGTATCCCGATAACCGAATCTCTATCATTGCCGCAAACCGCCCTTCGGCCCGGGATTCCGGGTGGACAAGGGCACCAACGGCGGCCGCGGCAAGGCTCGATTTCGCAGTCGCGCACCCGTCTCGATCAGCACAACTGCCGCGCACTCCGCATGTTGCTCTCTCCAAAATACAACTTTCTCTTCGTGCATATCGCCAAGACCGGCGGTACCAGCGTGCGCGCTGCGCTGCAGTCGTTGCGCTGGCGCGACCCCTGGTACTACGCGCAGTTCGTCTGCTCCCGTTTCAGCCACGCCAGCGGACACCGGATAGGTAGCAAGTTCCCACGCCACTCGCGCATCGTCGCGGCCAAGGAGATGCTTCCAGAGGAGTTCTTCCGGCAACTGTTCAAGTTCGCCATCGTGCGCAACCCCTGGGACCTGCAGGTCAGCTCCTACCACCACATCAGGCGCGAGCGCCCGCATTTGATCGAGCATATCAATGATTTCGACCACTTCATCCGCTGGAAGCTTGATCCGGAGCGCCCCTATCAGTACCACATCGACACCTCGATCCAGTCACAGCTGGACTATCTGATCGATCTGCACGGGGAGATTCTGGTGGACTTCATCGGGCGCTACGAGCGGCTGCACGAAGATTTCGGGCAGATCTGCGCAAAACTCGGGATAGAACGGCTCAGTCTGCCGCACAAGCGGGAGGCCAAAGACCGTAGCAAGGATTACCGCAGCTACTACTCCGCGGAGCTTGCGGAGCTGATCGGCAGCCGCTTCGAGCGCGATATCGCCGCCCTCGACTACCGCTTCGACCCCTGAACGGGAACCGGGCCGGCGGCGCTACTCCTTGAGCTGATACTCGGCGCCGCAGTAAGGGCAGACGGCGCTCTCGCCCGCCTTCTTGAGTGGAATATAGACCCGCGGATGCAGCGCCGCCGGGTCGGTGCCGGCGTTGGGGCAGCTCAACGGCAGATCCCTACGACTCACTTCGATCACAGCGGCATGCTGCGCTTTTGCTCTCGCTTCGCTCATCGCTTTCTCTCCGACTCTCAGACGTAGGTCAACCATTCAGGGTGCTCCTTGCGGCGCCCCTCGACCTGGTCGAAATAGAGTTTCTGCAGTCTCTCGGTGATCGGACCGCGCGTACCGCTGCCGATCGCGCGGTTGTCCAGCTCCCGGATCGGCGTCACCTCGGCGGCCGAGCCGGTGAAGAACGCCTCATCCGCGATATAGACCTCATCGCGCGTGATCCGCTTTTCCACCACTTCCAGTCCGAGCTCCTCTTTGGCCAGCGTGAAAATGGTGTTACGTGTGATGCCGTTCAGTGCCGAGGTGAGGTCGGGGGTGTAGATCACGCCGTCGCGCACGATGAAGATGTTCTCGCCCGATCCCTCCATCACGTAACCCTGGGTATCGAGCAGCAGCGCTTCGTCGTAACCGTCGGTCACCGCCTCCTGCAACGCCAGCATTGAGTTGCTGTAGTTGCCGGTCGACTTGGCGCGGCACATGGTGACGTTAACGTGGTGGCGCGAAAAAGAGGAGGTACGGATACGGATGCCATGGTTCATGTTCTCCTCACCCAGGTAGGAACCCCACTCCCAGGCCGCAACCATGACGTGGACCTTCAGGTTGTCGGCCCGCAACCCCATCCCTTCCGAACCCAGGAAGCAGAACGGACGCAGATAGGCCGACGGCAGATTGTTGATACGCACCGCTTCGATCTGCGCCTGGTTGAGGGTTTCGGCATCGTACGGAATCTTCATGCCGAGAATATGCGCCGAATCGAACAACCTGCGGGTATGGTCGCCAAGCCGGAAAATGGCGGCACCCCGATCGGTCTTGTAGGCCCGCACCCCCTCGAATACGCCCATACCGTAATGGAGGGTATGGGTCAGAACGTGAACCCTGGCCTCGCGCCAGGGAACCATCCCACCATCCATCCAGATCCAGCCGTCGCGATCCGAGAAACTAGCCATCGATCTACTCTCCAGAAAATCAAAATAAACGGGTTGGAAGAAGCGTGCCGTACCGATCGTGCAACGGCCCCGGAAGCGCCGTCTGGCTCAATCGCCGCCGTCGACCATCAGGCGCTGCCACTGCCGCCGCACCAGCTCCCGCTCCTCTTTCATCTCCTCATGCCCGATCAGTCCGGGCAACTCGCCAAGCGCGTTACGATGAAACGTTGCACGCAGGGTGCGGTAGACGGTGGAAAGCCTTTGCGTGATCTCCGCCGGAAGCAGCTGATGCTCGGCCAGGGAATCGAGCAGGCGGATATTGTCCGTCCACTTGAGCAGAGCCGGAAATTTGAAGGCCCAGCGCAGAATCAGGTATTGAACCATAAATTCAATATCCGCGATACCGCCCACCCCCTGCTTGAGATCGAAGCCGTTGCCGCCGCTCTTGTCGAGCGCGGTGCGCATCTTCTCGCGCATCTCCCTGACTTCGGCGCGCAGCTTTTCGGCCTCACGCTGCCGCCCCAGCACCTCTCTCCTGATCTGGCGGAAGCGCTCACCAACCAGCGGGTCGCCGGTGACGAAGCGGGCGCGCAACAGCGCCTGATGCTCCCAGGTCCAGGCGTCCTCTCTCTGGTAGCGCTCGAAGGCATCGAGCGAGCTGACCAGCATGCCGGAGTTGCCATTCGGGCGCAGCCGCATATCTGTTTCGTAGAGCACCCCGGAAGCGGTACGGGCGGTGATCATGTGGATAACGCGCTGACCGAGACGCATGTAGAAGACGTCGTTCGCGATCTGGCGTTTGCCATCGGTCACTGCGTTGGCATTGCTGCTGCCATGCAGGAAGACCATGTCCAGGTCGGAACCATAGCCCAGCTCGATGCCGCCGAGCTTACCGTAACCGATGACCGCGAACCCCTTCTGTTCACCCAGCACATCCACCGGCACACCATACTTGGCGCGCATATCCTGCCAGGCATACTCCAGCACCCTGGCCAGCAGCGTCTCGGCAATATCGGTGAGGTAGTCGCTCACCACCATCAGCGGAATCATACCGGTGATGTCTGCGGCCGCGACACGCAGCTTGTTGCTGTTGGCGAACTGGCGCATGCGATCCAGCTGACGCTCATGATCGTCGGCGTCGACCGCCGACAGCAATGTCTCCAACTCCTCGTGCAGATCCGCGCTCTTCAGCGGCGAGTAGAGCCGGCGTGGGTCGAGCAGCTCATCCAGAAGCAGCGGGAAACGGGTGATCTGGGTCGCGATCCAGGGACTGATTCCGGCCAGCCTGACCAACTGCGAGAGCGCCATCGGACTCTCCACCAGCAACGCCAGATATGCGGTGCGGCGCGTTATCGCCTCCAGCAGCCGCAAAAGCCGGGTCAGCGTGACTTCTGGTTGCGGCGAGGCACTGACCGCCGCCAGCAGCAACGGCATCAGCTGGTCGAGCCGTTGACGGCCGCGTATGCCAAGACCGCGATAGGCGTGCGAACCACGGAAGCCCTCCAGCCGAACCAACGCCTCATCGCCCTGCCGAAAGCCCGCCAGCCGCAGAAACTCTTCCGCCTGCTCACCGTCGACCTGCAACTCCCAGACCGCTCGCAAGCGCTGATCCGCCTGATCCTCCTCGGCATGCGGCGCGGCGAAAACCTTGTCGAAGCTCTCCTGCACACGCTTCCGATGGCGCTCAAGTCGTCCAAAGAAGCCGGCCCAATCCTCGAACCCCATCGACCGGGCCAACCGCAAGCGGGCCAGCTCCCCCTCGGGCAGCAGATGGGTCTGCCGATCCTGCCAGGCCTGCAGCCGGTTCTCCACCAGGCGCAGGAATTCGTAAGCCTCCATAAGGCACGAAACATCCGGCGCCGGAATCAGCTTGCGCTCGCGCAGCAACGCCAGAACCTTGAGAATTGGACGGATCTGCAGTTTCGGATCGTGGCCGCCGCGTATCAGTTGGTAGGCCTGGCCGATGAACTCGATCTCGCGGATGCCACCGGGACCCAGCTTGATATTGTCGGCGATCCCCTTGCGCATCAGCTCGCGGCCGATCAGGCGCTTCATCTCGCGAATCGACTCGATCGCACCGAAATCGAGATAACGACGATAGACGAAGGGTCGCAGCACATTCATCAGGTGGTCGCCTGCCTCGCGATCACCTGCAACCACGCGCGCCTTGATCATCGCGTAGCGCTCCCACTCACGCGCATGGGATTCGTAGTAGTCCTCCATTGCGTCAAAACAGATCGCCAGCGGTCCCGAGTCGCCGAAGGGGCGCAACCGGGCATCGACGCGGAAGACGAAACCGTCGGCGGTCTGTGCGCTGAGTGTCTTGATCAGCTGCTGGCAAAGGCGAATGAAAAACTGCTCGTTGGAAATCGGTCTGGAGCCGGCAACGCTGCCCTGCCGCGGATAGGTGAATATCAGATCGATGTCGGAGGAGAGATTGAGTTCGCGGGCGCCGAGCTTGCCCATGGCGAGCACCAACAGGGTCTGTTGCTCGCCCGCTTCGTCGCGCGGCACCCCTTGCCTCGCCACCGCCCACGCGTAGAGGTGTGAAAGCGCCTGATCGACTGCCACGTCGGCCAGCTCCGAAAGCTCTTCCAGCGTCTCGCCCAACCCGGCACTGCCGGCCAGATCGCGCCAGATGATGCGCACCATCTGCTCACGCCGGAACAGCCGCAAGCGACGTTGGAGATCCGTCTCGGAGTCGACACCCTCGAGCCGTTGCTGCAGACGCGAACGCAACTCACCCTGCTGATAACTGCGCTCCAGATCGCCGCGGCCGGCCAGATCGGCCAGCATCTGCGGGTCGCGAATGCAGTGTTGGGCGACATAGTCGCTGCCCTCCCAGACCCGCTGCAACTGCTGCCGCAGCTGCCCGTTCAGATCGCAGGGCAGTGACCGATCGGCCAACGCTTCGCACCACTCATGCCAGTTTTTTCGGTACTCTTCGGCCAGCTCTTCGTGCAGATTCATAGCGCATCCGACAATCACCTCGTGAGGCGACAATTCTACCCGAGTTTTCAAAGGGGCCAGATTCGATTGTAAAAGTTCAATAGAACCCGCCCCCTCTGAAACGACAAAGCCCCGCCGAAGCGGGGCTCTGATTCATCAACCCGGGAGACTCCCGAGCGGCGACTACATCATGCCGCCCATGCCGCCCATACCACCCATGCCGCCCATATCAGGCATTGCAGGGGTATCTTTTTTCGGCTCTGGTTTGTCTGCAATCATCGCTTCGGTTGTAAGAAGCAATGAAGCTACAGAAGCCGCATTTTGAAGTGCCAAGCGAGACACTTTGGTTGGATCGATGATACCTGCTTTGATTAGATCTTCGTAAGTATCAGTTTGCGCATTGTATCCCATGCCAGCTTTTTCTTTGCGAACACGTTCAACAACGATGGATCCTTCCACGCCTGCGTTGGTTGTGATTTGACGAAGTGGAGCTTCCAAAGCTTTACGGATGATTTTTACACCCCATTGTTCTTCATCAGTTAGTTTAAGGGAATCAAGAGATTCAACAGCGCGGATATACGCAACGCCACCACCAGGAACAATACCTTCTTCCACAGCAGCTTTGGTTGCATACATTGCATCTTCAACACGTGCTTTTTTCTCTTTCATTTCGGTTTCAGTCGCTGCACCAACATTGATCACAGCAACACCGCCGACAAGTTTCGCCAAACGCTCTTGAAGTTTTTCACGATCGTAATCGCTACTTGTGTCTTCAATTTGCGCTTTGATTTGTTTAACACGTGCATCGATATCAGCACGAGAACCTACACCATCAATGATGGTTGTGTTCTCTTTGTCGATTGTGATGCGTTTTGCACGGCCAAGATCTTCAAGTGTAAGATTTTCCAATTTTACACCGATATCTTTAGAGATGCATTTTCCACCTGTCAAAATTGCAATGTCTTCAAGCATTGCTTTACGACGATCGCCGAAGCCCGGTGCTTTCACAGCTGCACATTTAAGTGTGCCACGAAGTTTGTTCACAACCAATGTTGCCAACGCTTCACCTTCTAGGTCTTCAGAGATAATCACAAATGGTTTGCCAGTTTGTGCAATTTTTTCCAAAATCGGTAACAAATCTTTCATGTTAGAGATTTTTTCTTCGTGAATAAGAACGAACGGATCATCAAGAACGGCTTCCATTCTTTCTGCATCTGTCACAAAGTATGGTGACAAATATCCACGATCAAATTGCATACCTTCTACGATATCAAGGCTGGTTTCCATAGATTTGGCTTCTTCAACGGTGATAACACCCTCTTTACCAACTTTATCCATGGCTTGTGCAATGATATCTCCAATAAGCTTGTCGCCATTGGCAGAAACAGTACCAACTTGAGAAATCTCAGAGTTGTTA
This sequence comes from Gammaproteobacteria bacterium, assembly GCA_020445335.1. Classification (GTDB taxonomy): domain Bacteria; phylum Pseudomonadota; class Gammaproteobacteria; order Chromatiales; family Chromatiaceae; genus HKST-UBA178. The sequence continues at coordinate 1,056 of JAGRGU010000034.1, read as the reverse complement.
GAAACTGGTTTAGAAATATCACGTAGTTTTGTAACAACAGCTTCTACAGCTTTGTCGATACCACGTTTGATATCCATTGGGTTGTGACCCGCAGATACCAATTTGGTGCCTTCAAAGAAGATTGCTTGTGCAAGCACAGTTGCTGTTGTTGTACCATCACCAGCGCTGTCAGAAGTTTTTGAAGCAACTTCTTTCACCATTTGTGCGCCCATGTTTTCGAACTTATCTTCAAGTTCGATTTCTTTGGCTACAGACACACCGTCTTTTGTGATGGTTGGACTACCGAAAGATTTATCAAGAACAACATTACGACCACGAGGTCCCAATGTTACTTTTACAGCGTTTGCCAATGTGTTGACACCGCTTAGAACTTTTTTTCTGGCTTCTTCGCCAAACGTAATCATTTTTGAACTCATTGTATACTCCTTACTTTTCAACAATGCCTAAAATTTCATCTTCGGTAAGAATTAGATGTTCTTCACCGTCGATTTTGATTTCGGTTCCTGCGTATTTTGCAAACAATACACGGTCACCTGCTTTAACTTGCAAAGGTGCAACTTTGCCATCAACAACTTTGCCGTTGCCGATCGCAGTTACTTCACCTTGCATTGGTTTTTCTTTTGCTGAATCTGGAATAATGATGCCACCTTTGGTGGTTTCTTCTCCCGAAACTCTTTTTACAAGAACGCGGTCATGAAGTGGTTTGATTTTCATGATTGATCTCCTTTTTGATTTTTGTTGTTGGTCGGCGTTTCTGTCGTTGTGCTTTTTGTTTCGGTCGTATTTTCTTTGGCTTCTTTTTTAGGAGCCTTGTTAGCGTATCCATCTTGATACCAACCTCCTCCTTTAAGGGAGAAAGAGGTATTAGACACAAGCTTTTGAACAGGCTGCCCACATTTTTCACATGTCAAAAGTGGGGGGTCACTGATTTTGCGCAAACATTCGAATCTGTGACCTTGTGTACACTCGTATTCGTATATGGGCATAAAACCAACCTGCTCTATTCTATTGTCAATACGGCCTATGAATTAAGCACAACAAACATTTTTGCTTAAA
>JAGRGU010000148.1 GCA_020445335.1 Gammaproteobacteria bacterium | reverse complement strand
AGAATGAACAGCGGGTCTTCCGCGTCCATCGCTTCCGGTTCGCACTCGGCGGCGGCGTTGGCCATCGCCTCGTCGTAGTAGATGTCGCGCCCTTCGGTCCAGGCGACTTTACCGCCGGTGCGACGCACGACGACACAGGTGTGCACATTGGGGCATTCCGCCAACGCGATATCGGCATTGGACTTCAACGGTACGTTCTTGCCGCCACGAACCGATTCGTCGGAGGTGATCAGAGTCTGGCAGTCGGAGTCGAGAATACGGCTGGAGAGGGCGTCCGGCGAGAAGCCGCCGAAGACGATGGAGTGAATCGCGCCGATACGGGTGCAGGCGAGCATGGCGACCGCCGCTTCGGGAACCATCGGCAGGTAGATGCAGACGCGATCGCCTTTCTTGACACCGCGATCCTTGAGCACGTTGGCGAATTTGCACACTTCCGCATGCAGTTCGCGGTAGCTTATCTTCTTGTCGAGGTTGGGGTCGTCGCTCTCCCAGATGATCGCGGTCTGGTCGCCGCGGGTCTCCAGATGCCGGTCGAGGCAGTTGTAGGAGACATTGAGCTTACCCCCGAGGAACCACTTGATATCGGCTGTGTGGTAGTCCCACTCGGTCACCTTGTCCCACTTCTTTGACCAGGTGACGAACTCTTCTGCCGCATCGCCCCAGAAACCATCGGGGTCGTCAACGGAGCGTTTGTACATCTCTTCGTACTTTGCCGCATCGATATGAGCGTTGGCAGCCACTTCAGCCGGGACCGGGTGGACCTTCACTTCGGACATATTGGTTCTCCTCTGTATGTGATTGGCGGCCGGAGGTGAATGCTCCAGCCCTGTTCCGTTGTGCCGCCGGACACTGCCGCAACGGTCACTATCCTCAACTCTCTAAATCTTATTGTTGCTGATGCTTATCGTTGTCTGATCGCGCTCGCTGCCCCGGGCTGCAGTTCCAATGGCAGCCGCGGGCAACACGCTGGCCACAGTAACAGTTACCGGAGGTCGCGGCCACAGCTATGTTTTTCTGTCATTCCTGTCTGTTGCGGCCGTGGAGGGGATTGTAGAACATCTGCACAGCACCCGGCTATGCATCGCAATTCAGAACCGATCGCCGGAGAACTCGTCCAGCAGCCGATCCTGGAAGCGTTTCACCGCACGCATCGCCACCCGCAACGTGCTGCGTTTGTTCTGACTCAGGTGGGCGGGTTGAATCTTCTTCGTCAGCTTCTGTTTGCTCTGCGCCTGCTGGATCTGCAGTTCCAGCACCAGGTCGAGCAACTCTTCGTGTGCCTCCTGGATCGAATCCTTGAAGTCGTCCGAGAGTTTGCCCAGGCGCACCAGGGCGCTGAGGCGATCGCTGCTGTTCTGTACCGCAATCCCGTTCTGCAGAGCGAATATACGGGCACCGTCGGCGATGATGCGCAGCCCATTGCGCTTGATGTCGATATGCTCGCCCTGCTCGTCGCGCGTGGTCACCAGCTGGTTGAAGAAACCGAGCGCCGGTCTGCCCTCGGCATCATCCTCGGCCATCAGTTTCAGCAGGCCTGGATTGCGTTTGATCTCCGCGATGACGTGGCGTCTCAGTTCGGCGGTCAGCTCGTCGTCGCCGTAGAGGGTATCGAAATCGAACATCACGTTGGCCCAGCGCGCCGATTTTGCGGTCGGTTTCCGCGTGATGTGGGAGATCTGCTTCTTCCATTCGCCGAGCGTTTTGCGAAAATGCGGATTGCTCGCCATGATATTGCCGTCGCAGAGCGGGTAGCCCACCTTGTCGAGATTCCTGTTGAGACGTTTGGCGAACCGCTCGAACCACTCTTCCACCGACTGTTCATTCTCCGCTGGATACTCGCCGATGATGATGCCGTTGTCCTGATCAGGGTTGAGCGTCATCGCATGGCGCCCCCCCGATCCCAGAATCAGCACTGCAAAACGCGTCGGCGGGTTGCCGTGGCCTTTCGAGTTCATCCAGTCGAGCGTCAGCTCCACCACGCGGCGCTGCATCAAGAGATGAGTTTCACTCAGCAGGCGCACGGCGGCACTGGGTCGATTGTTGGTCTCGCGCGCATCGGCGGCGACTTCGCTCATGTTTTTATAGAGCTTGGCGAGATCGGAGAGCGAATGGGCGTTATGGATATGGTTCTGCAGTGTGCTCGGTCGGGATACCAGCACCTGCAGGATATCGGTTTTGGAGACGATTCCGATCGGGCGGTTGTCTTCGCAGACAATGGCATACTTGGCGATGTCGCGCTCCATCAGCTCTTCGGCTTCCCACAGCGGAGTGTCCGGCTCGATGACGCGCGGTACCTCGCAGGCGACCTTGAGAATGCTGTCGTCCGGTTTCGCCCCTTCCAGCAGAGCGGCCTCCGCCAGACCGGCGTAGGTGAGCAGCCCCAACAGGTTCTCCCGCTCATCCTCGACCACCAGGCTGCCGATGCGCCGCTCCTTCATCATCGTCAATGCCTGGCGCAGATTCATCTCGGGACCACAGTACGCTACAGGTGATTTCATGATTCGGGTGACGGGCTCGGCCAGTACCCCGGAGGATATGCTGCGGTCCGGGCTGCGCTCGCGCAGTTTGTTGGCGATCACCCGGTTCAGCACGTTGAACAGATCGGGCAGCTCGTGCTCCAGTCGTTTCAGCGCGCGCGCGGGAGTGACCATCAACGAGCAGTCAGTGATGGCGCGAACGGAAGAGCGATAGTCATCGTTGTCCAGGTAGTTGGCGAGTCCCAGAAGGTCGCCCGGCTGAACCCGGTCCTGCCGTCCGCTGGCGCGGTGCATGACGATATCGCCTTCGATCAGCGTGTAGACCACCTCGCGGTAGGGGTCGCCATTGCGGAACAGCGTCGCTCCGGCGTTCAGCTTGAGCAGATCCGAAGCCTGCACGAGTTGCCTCAGGGATTCGGGTGATACCCCTCTGAAAGTGCGCGTACCGCACAGGGTTTGGCAGGCCGATCTGGTGCTGGTGTCGGTGATCGAATTCATCTCTCTGGCTTCTCTGTACTCAATTGCCGGAGTTGTCGGATGCAATGTAAATTACAACGACACCCGTGCTGCTGTTTTCACCTGTCCGACGCTCAGGGAGCCCGACGACGTGCTACTCGATTGGATCTTTCTGCTGATCACCGGTGTCATCGCCTATCACGCCCTGACGCATCGCAACGACGATGGTGAGAACGATTTCGGACATATGCTCTTTGGCGCCATCTCGCTGCTTTTCTTTATGCGCGTGCTGCTCGTGGATCTGCTCGGCCTGTTCTAGAGATCTATGCTGGCGGCTCGCCAGGGTGCCTTCTCTGGGCGGATTCCGCTGTAGAGCGATGCGCAAGCGGTAAGGCGCCCTTCAGTCCATAGTATACGCACGTTGACGTGCATCCGCCTCCGGTCGGCGCAATTTCCGTTCACTCTCCGGTTTTGCCAGCTGTTCGCGAATGTAGGCGGCGCGCTGCGCCACATCGGGAGGGCGCTCCGGCTGGTTGCGCAGAAACCGCGTCAGCCATCCGGGGCCTTCGGCCACTTCGGGCGCCAGTTGCAACGAGACGAGATAATCTTCCAGGGCGCCTCGATGATCACCCATATGGTCACGGAGGATTCCGCGGTTGGCGTGGCTCACTCCCAGTGCACGTCTCTCGGCGTCGTCAGCGGCCAGCGCTTGCGCGGCGGCGATCGCTTTGTCGTACCAGCGTAGAGCCTGGACGAAGTGTTGTCCGGCGGATTGCGCCCGTTGCGCTTCCCGGGTGCCGTCCTGTGCCGCTCGTTCCGACTCCAGACCCAGCTGCATCGATGCCTGTGCCATGCCGCGCAACGCGCCAAGGTGGTTTTCGTTCTGCCTGAAGACCGTCTCGAACAGCCTCAGCGCCTCGCGGTAGTTGCCGTCCTCCAGCTGGCGACCGGCGGCCGAGAGCTGCTGCGCATCCGGCGGTGAGCGGCGCGGTCCGGAATCGTAGAGGGTCCAGAGAATCCATATCAGGGTCAGCGCGATCGCGATGCGCAACAGCAGGCGGTAACGCCGTTCATCCATAGAGACGCGCGTGCAGCTGCAGGTTGAAAAGCCAGGAGAATGGCAGCACCAGCAGCAATGCGGTCAGGCGGGAGCTGTTTCGGTATCGCCGCAACTCCTGTTGTGTCAGTTCGCGTCCCATTTTGCGCACGCCCCGACGCACTGCCAGCACCCAGATCAACCTGCTGACCGGCAGAAAAAGCATTGCCGCAAGCAATGCGCTGGAGAGGTGAAAAAGCATTCCCATCGGTCTTCCGTTGTTGCCGTATCGGGCGCGCCTCAGCGGGATTGATCGCTGCCGAAATCTATATCGCCGATATCCTCGTGCAGCGCTTCGACCTCTTTGTGAGGGACTCTCGACAGCTCCATACGGTAGGCAAGAAACCACATCATGAAGACGCCCAGCGCCCACCAGAGGATCTGCCAGGCCCAGATCGAGGGGATTCCGAACAGCCAGCTCGAAGCGTCGGTCGGGTCGCCGAAGATCCAGTTGCCGATAACCGCACCGGGGCCGATGCCGAAGAAGAACCAGGTCAGAGTGATGATCCAGGCGACCGGTACCAGTCCCCGTTTCTCCTTCGGCAGGCCGGCATGTTCGCGCAGGAAACGATGAAACACCATGCGATGCTGCATCTCCTCGTCGTTCTGAGTCATCGCCGAGACCAGTATTGCCACGATCAGGTTGAACAGAATGCCCCAGAAGGCGGAGTGCAGTGTCATCGGCCAACGGCCCCAGGGCATGAACTGGGCGCCGATGCTCTCGGTCAGGGTCACCGCCACCAGGCCGACAACCAGTCCCGCGACCACCCCCTGGCGGGTCAGGTAGGGCCACCAGCAGATGGCGATCAGCGACGGCCACATCTGAAAAC
>JAGRGU010000033.1:50761-51156 GCA_020445335.1 Gammaproteobacteria bacterium | reverse complement strand
TGCAACGGCTGCTTGTGGATCTTGTTGGCGATTTTCCTGATCAGCGCCTCCGTCAGCAGCGGAATATCCTCGCGCCGCTCCCGCAGCGGCGGCAGTTGGATACTGATCACCTTCAGGCGATAAGCGAGATCCTCGCGGAAGCGGCCCCGCTCGGCCTCACGGAAAAGGTCGCGATGGGTGGCGCTGATGATGCGCGCATTGGTGCTGATCAGCTGGGTGCCGCCAACCCGCTCGAATACCTGCTCCTGCAGCGCCCGCAATATCTTGGCCTGCAGCTGTGGCGCCAGTTCGCCGATCTCGTCGAGGAACAGGGTGCCGTCCTGCGCCAATTCGAACTTGCCCTGCTTGCGACTGTCGGCGCCGGTGAAGGCCCCTTTCTCGTGGCCGAAGAGTTC
>JAGRGU010000033.1:6541-50670 GCA_020445335.1 Gammaproteobacteria bacterium | reverse complement strand
CACCTCCTTGCCGGTGCCGGATTCGCCGCTGATCAGCACGGTCGCGCCGCTGGCGGCGCAGAGCGCGATCTCCTTGCTTACCTGCAGCATGGCGTCGCTGCGGCCGATCAGTTCGCGCTGCTTTTCCGGTTCGTCATCGGCCGGCTGCAGCGCCGCCACCTCGCGCGCCAGTCGACGGTTCTCCAGCACCCGGTCGACGACGATCTGCAGCGCCTCGGTCTTGATCGGTTTGTGCACGAAGTCGGCCGCACCCTGCTTGATCGCCTCGATCGCCAGCTCCAGGTCGTGTTCGCCGGTCATCATTACCATCGCCTGCTCGGGCTCCCGCTCACGGATCTGCTGCAACAGATCCAGGCCGGTACCGTCGGGGAGCTGTTGGTCGAGCAGGATCAGGTCGTAAGCGTTCTGCCGCAGCAGCTCCAGCCCCTCGCCGCAGTTCAGCGCCGGCGCGACGTCGAAGCCGTTCTCCTCGAAGTGGAACTGCAGCATCTGGTTGAGGCTGCTGTCATCCTCGATGATCAGAAGCTTTTTACTCATGGCGGCGCCAACTCTCCCCCGTCAGATCAGACTCAACAACAGAGCATAGCGTATCCCTTTGCCCAACCCTATATAGAGCGTCGCCGGCGTCAGGCGGATGCCCAGCCAACCGGCGGCGAGGCAGAGTGGATCGCCCACCAGCGGCAGCCAGGAGAGCAGCAGCACGGGGGCGCCGTAGCGCTGTACTCGGGCCAGCGCCCGTTGCCCGCTGCGGTCGAGCGATCGGGCCGGAAATCTGTGCCGAAGCCAGAACCCCAGCAGCCAACTGCTTAAACCGCCGAGCATGTTGCCGCTGGTAGCGGCCAGCCACAACGCGGCAGTGCGTTCCGGCTGTTGGTTGACGGCGTAGAGCAGCGCCGCTTCCGAGCCGCCCGGCAGCAGCGTGGAAGCGAGGAAGCCGCTGCCGAAGATCGCCAGCAGCGAGAGTGTCGCGTCGCTCACCTGGTCGCCGGGCTGAAACCTGCCACCGCCCTCATCAGCGCCAGCCAGCCGAACAGAAAAGCGGCCCCGCCGATTGGTGTGATTGCGCCGAGCGAGCGTTGCCCGGTCAGCGCCAGCAGGTAGAGGCTGCCGCAGAAGAGCAGGATGCCGAGCGTGAACAGGGCGCCGCTCCAAAGCAGCCAGCGCGAGTGCTGGTGCAACGCCAGCAGGCCGACCGCCAGCAGCGCCACCGCGTGCAGCGCCTGATAGTCGACGCCGGTTTGAAATACGGTGTAAAGTGCCGGCTCGATACGCGGCTTCAGCGCGTGGGCGGCAAAGGCGCCCAGCGCAACGCAAAGGAAGCCGTTGGCTGCGCCCAGAAGCAGAACTATTCGTGGCATGGCATGAGACCCGCTGCGGTAAAACGGCGCAGTCTCCGGTCAGGGCGCCGGGCAGTCAAGGGTGGCCGCTCTTCGCGAGAGGCACGGGGGGCGAGGTGCGATCTGGATTGTTGCTGCTGTTGATTTGGCTGGGGTTCGCTGCGCAGGCCGAAACGCTGGTGCTGATTCAGGGCTATCAGGCCAAGGGAGCGGACTGGCGTGAGTCGGGCGTCACCACTGCGCTTTCGCGGGCGGGCTGGATCGACGGCGGTCAGCTCGATGGCGGCGACGATGCGGCGGTCGCGGGCGCCGGGCTGCGTTTCTACACGGTAGGCCTGACCAGCGACGCGCAGCTGCTGCGGCAGCTGCCGCAGCTCGAGCGGCAGATCCAGCGTCTCAGGCAGCTGCGGCCCGACGATAACCTCATATTGGTCGGCCACTCTGCCGGTGGCGTACTTGGCCGGCTCTTCATGGTTCGCAATCCGGAGGCGCCGGTTGCCGCGCTGATCACCTTTGCCAGCCCGCACCTCGGTACCGAGAGTGCCGAACTGGGATTGGCGCTGAGCCAGAGCCCACTGGGCTGGGCCAGCAGCTGGCTGGGCGACGAGTACGACATTCTCGGCCGTTCTCAGGGGCTTTACTTCGATCTGGTGCGGGAGCGCCCGGGGAGCCTGCTGTTCTGGCTCAACCGGCAACCGCATCCTCCGGCGCGCTACGTCTCGGTGGTGCGGGACGACAGGCTGTCGCTGGTCGGCGATCTGGTCGTTCCGGTCTGGAGCCAGGATATGAATCAGGTCCAGATGCTGCGCGGGCGAGCCTGGAGCATTCCCAGCGACGCCAATCACGGCCTGGAGTCGAAGGATGGCGAGCTGTTGCTCGCGATCCTGCGGCGCCTCTACAGCTCCTGAGTCGTGCCCATGTCGCGGAATCGCTTCAAGGCCCTGCTGATCGAGCGCGAAGATGGCATCGTTCGGGCGCGGCTGCGCAAACTGGTTGATGCAGATCTGCCGGCCGGCGAGGTGCTGGTGGCGGTGCGCTACTCGTCGCTCAACTACAAGGACGGCATGGCGATTACCGGCAAGGGCAGGATCGTCGCCTCCTATCCACACGTGCCGGGCGTCGATTTCTCCGGTTGCGTACTTGCTTCCGAGAACGCCGAATTCAAGCCGGGCGACGAGGTGGTGCTGACCGGTTGGGGCGTCGGTGAACGGCACTGGGGCGGCCTCGCCCAGCGGGCGCGGGTGCAGGCGGAGTGGCTGGTGCCGCTGCCACGCGGGCTGGATCTGCGCAAAGCGATGACGATCGGCTCGGCGGGGCTCACCGCAATGCTCTGCGTGATGGCGCTGGAGGAGGCGGGTGTCCTGCCCGACTCGGGCACGGTGGTGGTGACCGGTGCGGCGGGTGGTGTCGGCAGTATGGCGGTGGCGCTATTGGCGCAGCTCGGTTACCGCGTCGCGGCGGTGACCGGGCGCAATTCGAGCCATGCGTTCCTGCGCCAGTTGGGCGCCGCCGAGTTTCTCGGCCGCGAGGAGATGTCGCGGCCGCCGCGCAAGCTCGAGTCGCGGCGCTGGGCCGGCTGCGTCGATGTGGTCGGCGGGGTGATGCTGGCACGGATACTGGCGGAGATGAACTACGGCGGCACGGTCGCCGCCACCGGTCTGGCGGGGGACGATTCGCTCTCCACCTCGATGATGCCTTTCATTCTGCGCAATGTCTGTCTGCGCGGGGTGGAGTCGGTCACGCCTCCGCGCGCACTGCGCGAACGGGCCTGGCGGCGCCTGGCGGAGTTGCTGCCGGAGCAGGCCTATCAGGCGATCGGCCAGGAAATTCCGCTGGCGGAGGTGGCGGCGGCGGCGGAGCGGATCATGCGCGGCGAGATTCGCGGGCGGGTGCTGGTCGACCTGGAAAAGTAGCACTGTCGAGCGCCCGGTCGCTCAATTGAGCTCCAGACTCTTCAGCTCCTGCAGAATGCCGAGTACTACCTGCTCGCTTTTCTGGTCGAGATTGCGGCAAAGTCTGGCGGCATCGCGCTCGCCATTGATCAGCGGCCGGATCACCGACGCCAGCCGCGCCATCGGGCCGCCCACGCGGCTCATCTGCTCGGCCATGTCCGAGATCAGTTTCAACGCCTCGGTATTGCCACGCCGTGCGGCGACAATCATGCCCGCCAGCCCTGGCGCTGCCAGCGACGGGTCGGGCCGTTGGCTGGGATCGGGGAGCGTGGTCGGATCCTGAATGCCGCGCAGGATCGCCTCGGCGATGATGCGATCCTCCAGGTCGAGCTGCAAATTCCGCAGTTCTCGCTCGCCTGCGACGATGCGACGGATGGCCGCCACCAACCGCTCCCAACCGTTCTCGAGCGCGATTCGCAGCAGGGTTTCGAAGTCACCACGCCGCTCGCGGTTCTGGCTCAGTTCGACCACCTGACAGATAAATTCGGCGTGCGCCATGACCACCTGTGCTTCGTGTGGCGGAAGTTTTTTCATCGTCGCTCGTGCTCGCTCGCCCGTCGCCGCCGTAGGGGCGTTGACGGCGCTGCTTCGGTATTTGTTGATCTGGGTCAACCAATATAACGCGAATACCCGTCGCCTGCCTCCGCCAACGGAAGATTTTTTCAACCCGTTCAATAGAATAAAACCCGCCTGAAGAGAATCTCCAAGGTCCGTCCGGCGCCGGCCCTGCGCCACTCATGCAGTGCGAACAGGAGCATTGGCAGCATGCCGACATTTGTGCATGGCGAGAAGTGCGATGGCTGCGAGGGCCGGCCAGAGGCCTTCTGCGCCTACATCTGCCCGCACGATCTGATGCGGCTCGACCGTGACGGCACCCTCACCGGCCACGCTGGTAAATCCTTCAACCAGGAGCCCGATCAATGCTGGGAGTGCTACGCCTGCGTCAAGCTCTGCCCGCAGCAGGCGATCGAAGTGCGCCCCTATGCCGATGTCGTGCCGCTTGGTGCCTGTGTGCAGCCGCTGCGCGGCAGCAACTCCATCAGCTGGCGCGTCGGCTTCCGCAACGGAATCGAGAAGCACTTTGAGTTTCCGATCCGCACCACCCCGGAAGGCTCGATCGATCCCTACGGCGACAAGCCCGAAGCCGACCTGTCCAGGATTGGCAAGCCCGGCTTCTTCGTTCAGAGCGGGGGTTATCGCGCGGGTGATCCCGAGCAACTGCTTAACAAGTAGAGATCGATGACAGCCCCTGTACAGAACCGGTATCGAAGCGGCCGCGGATCCCGGTCTCGAGGTGATTGAAATGGCGGAGTTTGGCAATCCCGAGATCGTCGAAGAGTCGCTGGATATTCTCATCATTGGCGGCGGCATGGCGGCTTGCGGCGCTGCCTATGAGATCGTTCCCTGGCTCGAAGCCGCAAAGCGGAAGGGGCTCGAGATCGAAGTCCGTCTGCTCGACAAGGCGGCTCTGGAGCGCTCCGGTGCGGCCGCGCAGGGGCTCTCGGCGATCAATGCCTACATTGGTCCCGAGCGGGACCCGGCCGACTATGCACGGATGGTGGCCAACGACCTGATGGGTATCACCCGCGAGGATCTGACATACGACCTGGGGCGCCATGTCGACGAGTCGGTGCACCTGTTCGAGGAGTGGGGGCTGCCGATCTGGAAGGTGGACGAAAAGGGCGAACGCCACGACGGTTCCAGTGGCATGGCACCGCTGAAGGATGGCGGCAGGCCGGTGCGCACGGGTGACTGGCAGATCATGATCAACGGCGAGTCCTACAAGTCGATCGTCGCCGAATCCGCGCGCAAGGCGCTCGGCGTGGAGCGCATCCGGGAGCACATCTTTATTGCCAGGCTGGTCAAAGACAGGAACGACAGCAACCGTATCGCCGGCGCGGTCGGCTTCTCGATTCGCGAGCACAAGCTGTACGTTTATAGAGCCAAGGCGATCCTGCTGGTCGCCGGCGGCTGCGTCAATATCTTCCGGCCGCGATCGGTCGGCGAAGGGTTGGGTCGAACCTGGTATCCGGTGTGGAACGCCGGCTCCACCTACGCGATGGCAGCCGAGGCCGGTGCCGAATTGACGATGATGGAGAGCCGCTTCGTTCCGACCCGGATCAAGGATGGGTACGGCCCTGTCGGTGCCTGGTTCCTGCTGTTCAAAGCCAGGACCACCAACGCCTACGGCGACCACTATCTGGAGACCAACCGTGAGATGTTGAACGAGTATCCCCCCTACGGGCAGTCGCGCGTGCCGCCGGCCTGCCTGCGCAACCATCTGATGCTGAAAGAGTTGCGTGAAGGCCGTGGCCCGATCTGGTTGGACACGGTCGGTGCGTTGGCGGGCATGCGCGAGTCGCTCTCACCGCGCGAGGTGAGACACCTGGAGGCGGAGGTATGGGAGGATTTTCTCGACATGAGCATCGGCCAGTGCGGCGTCTGGGCCGGCGAGAATATCGAGCCGGCGAAGAAGAACTCGGAGCTGATGCCGACCGAACCCTACCTGCTGGGCTCTCACTCCGGATGCTGCGGAATCTGGGTCTCGGGACCGGAGGATCTGGGCGCGCCCGAGGAGGAGGAATATGGCGATGTGCCCGAACACCTCCCCTCGGGTTGGCACTGGGGCTACCGTGGGATGAGCACCGTCAGGGGGCTGTTCACCGCCGGTGATGGCGTGGGCGCCTCCGGTCACAAGTTCTCCTCCGGCTCACATGCCGAGGGGCGATTGGCGGCCAAGGCGATGGTCAGCTATGTCATGGACAACGCCGAATGGAGTCCCGAGCTGGATACCAGCGTCGAGGATCTGGTGAAAGAGCTCTACCGCCCGGTCGAGACCTACCTCAGCTTCCGGGATTACAGCACAGCGATCGACGTCAACCCCAACTACATTACGCCGCGCATGCTGCAGTTGCGCCTGCAGAAGATCATGGACGAGTACGTCGCCGGCGTCTCCACTTACTACACTACCAACGAGCATATGCTCGATCTGGCCGAGCAGAAGCTGGAGATGTTGAAGGAGGATGCCGGGAAAATGTGCGCCAGGGACCTGCATGAACTGCTGCGGGCATGGGAGAACTACCATCGTATCCTGGCCGCGGAGGCGCACATGAAGCACATCCAGTTTCGTCAGGAGAGCCGATATCCGGGCTTCTATTACCGTGCGGACCGGAACTTCATCGACGAGGAGAACTGGCACTGCTTTGTGAACTCCGTGTACGACAAAACGAACAACAGCTGGCGCTGTTTCAAGCGTGCCCATGTCGACCTGGTCGACAAATCCAAGCCGTTCAAGTGAGCCTCACGGCCCATTCGATCCACGCCGGAGGCACCACAGTGTGAGCGACCAGGTCGCCACTCACGCCGACGGAGGATCTCAGCCTGAACTGCTGGATCTGCACGCCAGAATGAACTTCCGTTGTCACCGGGCGATCGCCTGCTTCAACGCCTGCTGCAAGCGGGCGGACGTTATGCTGACACCGTATGACCTGCTGCGGCTGAAGGCGCGCATCGGCAAGCCGTCCGATGAGTTGCTGCGCCGGCATACGGTACCTTTCCAGATGGAACGGGACGGATTGCCTGGAGTCAAGCTGCGCACCGACGATGCCGGCGTCTGCACTTTCCTGGGTGCCAACGGGTGTCGCATCTACAGCGACCGTCCCACGGTCTGCCGTTACTACCCGCTGGGCCAGTTGTCGATTCTTCCGGCCGCTACCGGTATTGGCCGGACGTGCTACTCGCTGCAGCTGGAAGAGCATTGCAAGGGCCACAGAGAGGCGCGCACCCAGTCTGTCGAGCAATATCTTCGAAGCCAGGAGACCGCAGGCTACGACGAGATGAATCAGGGCTGGCTGCAATTGATGCTGAGGCGCCGCTCGATGGGGCCGGCCCTGGGGCGCCCGCCCACGGTCACACTACAGCTCTATTTCATGGCCTGTTTCGATAGCGATCGATTCCGCCGATTCGTATTGAGCGACAACTTCCGCGACAGCTACCTGGTCGAGGAATCAACCTACCTGGCGCTGGCTGAAGATGATATTTCGCTGATGCTGTTCGGAGTGCGTTTCATGCGCCAGGTTCTGTTCGGCGAACGCACGATCGAAGAGCGCGAGGGTGCCTGGGAGCGACGGGTCGAGGGACGCCGCGCTGTATGGAAGGCGCGCCGCGAGGCGGAGATTGTGCGCCGCCAGCGGGAAGAGGATGAGAAGTACCGTGATTGCTGAGAATTGCACGCAAGCGCGGCGCAGGGGGTGAACTTTTGCCGTTATTGAGAGCCTCATCGCGGATATGACACAGATCCTGATCCACCTGCTGTTAGGTCTGATGCTGGCTACGACGTACCGTTCGGCAGACGCGGTGGTTGACGGCGTGCCGCTTCCAGAATCCGAACGGCTGCGTTATATCGTCAGTTACCAGGGAATATTGACGCTCGGTCTGCCGGTCGAAATCGCTGCGGCCACTTTGCTGCTGCGGCCGGGTAGCGAGCGCGTCGACGGCAGCGAAAGTCGGCGCGCGCAGTTGAGCGTCACCACCGAACCCTTCCCGCGGATGGAGGCGTTCTACCCGCTGCGCTTCGACTATCAGAGCTGGCTCGACCCGCAGCTGCGCCGGGTGTCGCTGATCAGCATGCGCAAACAGTCAGGCCGGCTGAAGCGGGATCTGATCTGGTTCGATCACCGTGAGCGCCAGGTTCGCACCTATCGGATGGTGGATGGGGGAGGCAGCCGGGGGCGCGCGATGCCTCCCGCACGTCTCCACGAGGTGGCTGGGATCGACCTGTCCGTACCCTTTGAGGAGCGCTCGAGTCTGCCGCTCTCCGGCGAACCGGTGGTCGACCGAATGGGTATGCTCTATCTGCTGCGGAGCAGTCACCTGGAGCCCGGGCAGCAGCTGCGGATCGCGGTTTCGAATGGCAAGGATCTCAAGGCCTACCGGGTGGTGGTGGAGGCACGCGAGCCGATCGCGTTCGCCGGCGCGACGACGACTGCGTTGCGTCTGCTCCTCAGGCCGCAGTTCGACGATGGCAGCCGCGGCTACCGGGTGCGGCTCTGGTTGAGCGACGACGAGCGCGCGCTGCCGCTGCGATTCAGCAGCAGCAAGTTCGGTGGCGTGATCGAACTGCGGCTGCAAGCCGTGGACCGAGTAGCGCGAAGAGAGGCTACTCGGTAGTCAGGTGCACCGCCGGACCCAGCAGCGCGGTGCTTTCGTTGAGAATGACGTACACCGGGATGCGCTCCATCAGCGGCTGCATCGCACCCTTCTCCCTGAACGCCTCGATGAATACGGGCCGCTCCAGCCAATCGATGATCTTGGGTGCGATGCCACCGCCGAGATAGATGCCGCCGGTGGCCATCTGCTTGAGTGCCTGGTTGCCGCACTCGACCCCGTAGAGACGGGTGAAACGCATCATCGCCTCGATGCAGATCACGTCGCCGTCGTTGGCCGCGCAGGTGGCGATCGCGGCCGCCGGATCGCCGAGCTCCATCTTTTCACGCAGCGTGATGCCGATTCGCGCCTGACGGTAGTCGAGCAGAAAGTGGAACAGATCGACCAGGCCCGGGCCGGAGAGCACCCGCTCCCAGCTGACATGCGCGTGCTTGTTGCGCAGGAACTCGAACAGCGCGAACTCGAGATCGTCACCGGGTGCGAAGTTGCAATGTCCGCCTTCGGTGGCGAACGGCAGATGGCGATGACCGTCCCAGAAGAGTCCGGCCTGTCCGAGTCCGGTGCCGGCGGCGATCACGGCGCGATTGCCCGTGGCCGGGGTCTGGCCTTGCTGCAGGCAGTGGAAATCGGACCGGGGCAACGCCGCTATGCCCCAGGCGGTCGCTTCGAGATCGTTCAGCAGAATCACGCGCGCGATACCGAAACGCTGCTCCAGCGCCCCGGCGTCGATCGACCAGGGCAGGTTGGTAAGGCGGCAACTGCGCCCTCGGACCGGACCCGCAAGCGAAAAGCCCGCAGCCTCGGGTGCCGCTTCCGTGTGTTCCAGAAAGTGCTGCAGGATGGGTTCGAGCGCCGGGTAGTCGGCGTTCCGATAGTACTGCTCGGAGAGCATTTCCAGGCTTTTGTCGGGCATTGAGCGCAACAGTGCCAGTCGTGTTTTGGTGCCGCCGACATCGCCGCTGAGTATTTTCAATTCAATTCCTTTCCGTTGTTGCGGCCCGGGGGTGGCCGCCCGCCGTGGCAGCTGGCTGCAGTGACCACTCCAGACTGGCTGCGTCAATTCGGCCGTTGGAGCGGGAGAGGGGAATTTCACCAGATCCGCGAGTTACATACAAAAAACGCCGCAGTCTCTGCCTGCCGTCCGGCATGGGCCTGCGCCGCCGATGCGGCGGGCTTGTGATTTGCAGGTGCTGCTGGCAATCTGGATCGCGCAGAAGGATTTCTCAAACGATTGGAGGTGAGATGAAAACCAGATCCTTTGTTTTAATTGTCCTGCTGGTGGCATTTGCCGCACCGGCTGCGGCGCAATCCCCGTTCGCAGGACACTATGGTCGACTCGCACCGGCGCCAGCGGTGGAGCCCGGGCCGGCAAGAATTCTCAAGGAGGGGCTGGCGAGCCTGATTGCATTTGCCAGCGCGGAACCCAGGCCCGGCCGTGCGCAGGCGGTGGCCTTCCTCGAGAGCAGTATCGTTCCCTATTTCGATTTCGACTATATGGCGCGCTGGGCAGCGGGAGCACGGAACTGGGAACGCATGGGCGCGGCGCAGCAGAGCCTGCTCGAAAACCACATCAAACAGGACTTTCTCGCCACGCTGGCGACGCGACTGACCGGATTCGGCGCGCAGCAGTTCGATGTGCAACGCCCGCGCTGGGTCGGCGACAACGAGGTCGTGGTCGGTGTGGTGATAGTCAACCCAGGCGCCTACCCGGCGCGACTCAACTTCCGCTTCTACCGCTCGCCCGACGGCTGGAAAGTGTTCGACGTCGCCGCCAACGGCAGCAGCGCGGTGATGCACTATCGCCGGGAGTTTCGCCGGATGGTGATGCAGGGCGCGGAGCGGGCTCGACCCTACTATCGTTGATTGAACCGGAGGCTCCGACCCGGGTCAGAACTGGTTGATGGATCTGAGCTTCTTTCCCCGGGTCTGAAGTAGAGGAGTCGGCGAGACACCATGAGCGAGTACTCCGCAGAGCGGCATGCCGGCACCCGCCGATTCGGACGGGGTATGATCATTGCTGCCTGGGTGGTGCTGCTGATCATGCTGACCTACGGCTTCAATGGCTACCTCGAGCGAAAGGAGAACCCCAACCGCAATCCGCAGAGCAGCGTCAGCGACCAGGGGGTCGCCAAGGTCGTGCTGCAGCGCAACGCCCGCGGCCACTATGTGGCCTCGGGCAGAATCAACGGTGTGCGCGTCAGCTTTCTGCTCGATACCGGCGCGACCGACGTGGCGGTCTCCGAGCAGTTGGCCGGGCGGCTGAATCTGCGCAAAGGAGCGGCCGCGCTGAGCCGCACCGCCAACGGTACGGTGCGCTCCTGGAGCACGATACTCGACGAAGTGCAGTTGGGGTCGATCCGCATGCAGGGCGTCAGAGCGTCGATCCTGCCAGGCATGGCTGCGTCCGAGGTGCTGTTGGGGATGAGTTTTCTGAAGAATCTGGAGTGGCTGCAGCGCGGCGATGAATTGACTTTGCGTCAATTCTGATCCAGTGCCTGCGCATCGCGGGGGAACGGCCGGCGCGTGGCCGTTCCCCGCTTCCTTCGATTACCGCTGAAGGTGGATCAGCTCAGCGTGCCCTTCAGCGCTTTCAGCGCGGCGACCTTGATTACCGTTGAAGCCGGTTTGGCTGGAATCTTGATCGCTTCGCCGGTTGCAGGATTGCGTCCCATGCGTGATTTGCGCGCGGGTTTCCTGACGCGGCGGATCTTGACGCCGGTCTCGGGAATCGAAAACTCACCCGAGCCACGTCTCTGCATATGGCGCTGGATCAGAGTGCCCAGTGAGCCGAACACAGCGGCAACCTGCGTGCGCGTCAGTGCAGTCTCCTCGGCGATGGTCTGCAGAATCTGTGTCTTGGTCTGGCGGGTAGCTATCGACTTCGGCTTTGCGGGTGCGGCTGGTTTCGCGGCGGGTGCTTTCTTGACGGCGACGGCTTTTTTGCGGGTGGTGGCCTTCTTTACAGTTGCCTTGGTGGTTGCGGCCGGTGCCTTTTTTACGCTGGTTTTGGTTACGACTTTTTTCTTGACAGCCATCTAATGATCCTCGGGTTGCGGGAGTGTTGCGCGCTAAACATAGCATAGAAAGTAAGTTTTCCAATAGAAAACGCTGTATTTCCGACACTTATTTGCGAAAGGTTGCTGAAACGTTGGTTTTTTTGCTTTTTTTGCAGCCGTCTAGGGAACTGCGAGCGCTTGTTCGAAGGCCAAGCAGAGACGATTCGGCTGTCGGGTGATGGTGTGTTTGTACAGTGTTTTATCGGCTGAAACGGATATGTCGCGAATCAGACAGTGACGCTGACACCGCCGCGCCGGCTGTCGCCACAGCCGCTCACAATGCCTTTACTGTTACGCATGACCGTATGCGCGCCGCCGAAGAAGAGGTTCTTCTCCGGCCAGAAATGGACTTCGGAAAAATGCTTTCCGAATTCGAGACGTTCCTCATCGTTGGCCGCGTGCTCGAGATTGAGCGTCTCTCCCTCCAGATGCAGGCGGGGAAACTCGACGGCATCCGCGATGCTCATTCCAAAATCGACCAGATTGACCAGTACCTGCAGTATGGCGCTGCGGATGCGGTTGGATCCACCCGAGCCCGTGGCGATGAAGTCGCCGCGTGCTGTTGTCATCAGCGTCGGCGACATCATCGATGCTATGCGACGGTCTTCCGGCCACTGATGGAAACCGTGTGGATTGATATCCTCCTCGCCCAGCATATTGTTGAGCATGATGCCGGTGCCGGGAAGGACGAAGCCGCACCCCTCGCCGTTGGAGAGCGTCATGCTGGCAATGTTGCCGGCAGCATCGGCAACGCTGATCTGGGTGGTACCGCGAGAACACGCCGAGTGCCGGGCCATCGTCTGCCGGTAGCTTTCGAGATAACCACTGGTCAGGATCTTCCGGCTGACACCTTCGGTGAGATTTTCATCGATGCGGGCGCTGCGCCTGAGCTGCTGTGTCAGTTGCTGCGCGCGGCCGATTTTCAACAGGTGGGGTAAGGCGCCGGCCCGCTCGCCGCCGAGCGCCTCGCGTTCCAGCAGCGCCAGCGTGAAGGCGATCAGGGTTCCGCCGACGCTCGGTGCCGGATTGGTGAAGAGCTTCGCGTCGTGATAACCGAGCGCCAGCGGCGGACGTTTCTCCACGCGATAATGTGCCAGGTCGTCACGGCTGAGATAGCCGCCGTGTTGCTGACATTGGTCGGTGAGCAGGCGTCCCATTTCGCCCAGATAGAAGAGCGCGTCACCCTCGCTGGCGAGGGCCTCGAAGCTCTCAGCCATCGCCTTGTGGTGTACGGTTTCGCCGCTGGCGGCAAAACGATCCGGATGCGCTTCGGTGGCGTGCAGCGCCAGCGCTGCCGGCGTGGATTCGAGAATCGGCGCAATCAGTTCGTTGATGTAGTGCTGTAGCGCATTCACCGTAACGCCGGTGCGCGCCGCTTCGCAGGCGGGGCGGATGATCTCGCGCATCGGCATGCGACCCAGTTCGCGATTGATCTGGAATGCGCCTTTGATGATGCCCGGCGTGGCGATCGAACCCAGTCCGATATGAAACTCCTGTTGGACGGTGCCGAAGTCGGCGATGATCGGGAAGAAGTCGACGCTCTCGGGTGGGCGTTTGCGGCGCGGCGTCTGGGTGAAGAAATCGTAGAGCAGCGGCGCTCCATGCGGCTGCGCGCTCAGCAGGAAACCGCCTCCGCCGAGCGATGCCAGCACCGGCTCGGCCACGCAGCTGGCGAACAGCGCAGCCAATGCAGCGTCGAATGCGTTGCCACCATCCGCGAGGATTTCGGCAGCCGCGTTGGCGGTAACGGGGTGACCCGCCGCGACCACACCCCTGCGCAAGCTCATCGGTTATTCTCCCCTGTGCGGCGCGTAGCTTGTTGGCATGGCTGCCGGGTTGGCACCGTGATATCCCTCATCGGTGATTCCGCTTTTCCACTGATGTTGTGACCGAGTACCTTCAGCAGCCGGATCGGCTTGCCGATATCCTGAGCGGTCGACTTGCGGGACCATAGCACGACTGGGGGCTTTTCAGCACGGCCCCAGGGTGTGCTTTTCTGGTCTTTAGTGGTGTTTTGGTTTTATCCTTGGACGCGGAACGGCGCGGTGCTTTGGCGCGCTCGCTGGGAGCCGTATCGGCTTCGCGCGACCGGGCGTTGCGGTGGTCGACGATTTGCCGCAAGCCTGGATGCCGCGGCACCGACCGATCGGGGTATGGCAGCCGTATCGCCGCGACCGTCGACGGTGGCTTGAACGTATCGCCATCCTAATCTTGACCTGGAGTCGGATTTTTGCAGCCTGAGCAGGAGAGAGAAGCATTGCGTCGGGAGGTGGAGCGCCTGACCGATCTGCTGGAGGAGTCGAGAAACGCGCAACGCGAGTCGGCCGCCCACGCAGAGGAGCTGGCGCGCGCGGCGGAGTTCGACGCCGCGGAAGTAGAGCGTCTGCGCAATGAGATGAAACTGTTCAAGGAGGATGCGTCGCGTTTTTCGCGCGAGGACGATCGCAGGATCAGGCGACTGGAGCGCGAGAAGCAGGAGGCTGAGCGCAATATAAAGCGCCTCAAGACGGAGGTCGGCGAGCTGCGCGCGGTGATCAAGCAGTATGTCGGCGAGATCCAGAACGGGATGGTCGAGGAGTCCAAGTCGGCGCTGCACAGCGAATTGGACCTGGTGCGGGAGCGCGCCGAGAACGACCTCAACCGGATGCGCGAGCAGCTCGCGGCCAGCCATCTGAACGACAGCACCGATGCGGCCGAACTCGATCATCTGCGGCGCGATTTCGCAGATCTGCAACGTGACGCTGGCGCGCAGAGTGAGGCGCTGGAACAGGCTTCGGCACAGCAGGCCAGTCTGCGTGCGGAGATCGAGGAGCGCGGCGACGAGATAGGCAGGCTGCAACGCGCACTCGAGAGTGCCCAGCAGGAGGGCGCATCGATCGAAGAGGGGCGGCGCGAGCATCTGGAGGCACGCAAGTTGGCGGAGCGGAGTCTGGTCGAAGCGCGCCAGGAGATCGACCGGCTCAAACTGCGCGTTGAAAAGCATGCGCTGAGAAGGGGCGTCTCGGCACCGCAGCCGGCAGGGGGTGCGGTTTGGGGATCACTGCTTGCAGCGATGGTCGCCTTTGTAGTCGCCGACGGTATCGCGATCTCCACCGGCAAAGGGGAGTTGCTGTCGGCAATGCTGGCGGGACCGGTTGCACCTTCGGCGCCGGTGTTGACATCGGGTACGCGCCTACCCGGCACGCCCCGGCCTAGCGCTGCTGTGACGGTCGGAACGATGCCGGAATCGGCGGCGCAGGAGTACCAGACGCCGCAGGTCGGGAAGGCGGAGAAAAGTGACGGCATGGCGCTTCCAGTCGAGGTCGCGCACCAGTCGGGACCCGGCAAAACGCTGCGAGATCGCCTCAGCTCCGGGGGGCTGGCTCCTCTCATGGCCTATATTCCGGGAGGTGAGTTCACCATGGGGCAGCAGCGCGACAGCCTGCAGATGGATGAGCAGCCGGTGCGGGAAGTCTCACTGGCGGGGTTCGCCATCGGCAAGTATGAGGTCACATTCGAAGAGTACCAGGCATTCGCCAATGCGACCGGTCGCAAGATGCCGGGCGACAACGGCTGGGGACGCGGCCGGCGGCCGGTGATCAACGTGAGCTGGAACGATGCCAAGGCCTATACCCGCTGGCTCTCCCGCCAGACGGGCGCGCGTTACCGTCTGCCGACGGAGGCGGAGTGGGAGTTTGCCGCCAGAGCCGGCAGCGACAGTTTTTTCTGGTGGGGCTATGAGCTGGGAGAGAATCGCGCCAGCTGCTTTGATTGCGGCAGCCGCTGGGACGCCAAGTCGACCGCGCCAGTCGGCAGCTTTGCAGCCAACGCCTACTCGCTGAACGACACCGCGGGCAATGTGATGGAGTGGGTTGAGGATTGTTATCGCGACAGCTATCGCGGAGCGCCGCTGGACGGCAGCGCCCACTCGCAGCAGGGTTGTACCGAACAGGTTGCAAGGGGGGGTGCCTACAACAAGCCGGGTGATAGTCTGCACTCCACGCGGCGTTTCCATTTCCATGCCGACACCAGGCTGCCGACATTGGGCTTCCGCGTGGCGCGGGAGAGCCGGAGGGACGGTTGGGCGTCGAACTGATGCGTGCGGATGCGTTGCCGGATGGAAGCGCACGTAGCGTTCGGTTGCCTGGACCAACGGCAGATCGCGAGGGGTTCGTGGTGCGTCAGGGGGAGCGGGTTTACGGCTATGTTAACCGCTGCCCGCATACCGGCGCGCCGTTGGATTGGATGCCGGATCAGTTTCTGGATGCGGAGGGAGAGTACATCATCTGTGCGGTGCACGGTGCGCTGTTCGAGATCGACAGCGGCCGTTGCGTCTACGGCCCCTGCGTCAATAGCGTGCTGGAGGCGATCCCCGTCTTCCTGCTACAGGAGCGGGTGATTCTCGATTGGCCGGACTAGCTCAACCCAGCAGAGTGTCTATGTCGATCAAGGCCACTGGGGGGAGGCGGCTGGTCATCCGCGGCTGCTCATGGTGACTGCTGAGCCGCGGTGCATATGCTTTCGCCATGTCGCGCGCCAAATCACGCTTTTCAGATGGCGCTTCGCGTTGCGCCTGCCACTGGCCTGATACCATATCGAACACGGTAGTCATCTCAATCTCTGCCTTGTGCCTGTGTGAGTGGACGGCTTCTCTATTCTGGGTATCGTCTGCGAGAGCCGGTCCTTGAGCCACTGGAGTCCGCGATTGCGCTGTTATGGAAGTCTCATCAAACATACTCTCCGAGGGCACGTACCTCTGGCTGTGGCTGGGGTATGTGCTCTGCGTGCTACTGGCGATAAGGCTGGCCAGCTGGCGTCGCCTGCTGGTGCGCGAGCAGTGGCACGTCTTTCTCGGCAGCAGCGTGGCGCTGATGCTGTTGTGGCATGTCCGGGTGTCGGTCGATCCCGCCTGGAGTTTTCACCTGCTGGGCGTTACCGCGATCACGCTGATGTTCGGTTGGGCGCTGGCGATCGTCATCGGCGCGCTGGCGGAAACGGCGCTGGTGCTGAATGGCGTTCTGGAGTGGCAGGGATTCGCGCTCAATGCACTGCTGCTGGTGGTGGTGCCGGTGACGCTGACGCAGTTCATTCTGGTGCTGGTTCGTTCGCTGTTGCCAAAGCACTTTTTCGTCTACATCCTGGTCAACGCATTCCTGACCGCCGGTCTGGCGGCATTGACGAGCGGACTGCTGGCCTCGCTGGTACTGCTAGGAGGCGAGGTCTACGCCTGGTCCCATCTGCAGGAGACGCTGTTCCCATTCTTCCCGCTGATGTTTCTTCCCGAGGCGATAATCAACGGCTGGCTGGTGACGATATTGGTACTATACCGTCCTGACTGGGTGGTCAGTTTCGACGACAGACTCTACCTGCAGGGTAGATAGCCGGAGGGGTTGTTTTGGGCTGGTGGGGAAAACTCGCGGGTGGCGCGTTCGGATTCATGCTCGGTGGCCCTCTGGGTGCGCTGCTGGGCGCGGTACTCGGCCACAATCTCGATCGCGGCCTGAGCGGACTGGCGCGCGAGGCGCTCGATCCCGGAGAGCAGGAGCGCGTTCAGGCGGCGTTCTTCACCGCGACATTCTCCGTCATGGGACACCTGGCCAAGGCGGACGGCCGGGTTTCGCGGCAGGAGATCGAGCTGGCCAGGGCTGTGATGGCGCAGATGGAACTCGACCCCGAGCGACGCCAGGCCGCCATCGAGCTCTTCAACCGGGGGAAGCAGGCGGCATTTCCGTTGGACGAGGTGCTGGAACAGTTTCGCCTGGAGTGCCGGCGGCGCAGTACGCTGATCCAGATGTTCATCGAGATACAGCTCCAGGCAGCCTATGCCGACGGCGTCTGCGGTGCACAGGAGGAGTGTCTTCTGCTGCACATCTGCAACCGGCTCGGGATACCCGAATTTATTTTTCGCCGTCTGCAACGGATGATTCAGGCCGAGCAGCACTACGATGCGGGGAAGGCCGGTGCGCGGGCGCAGCCACGACCCGGGCTGCAGGATGCCTACGCGATCCTGAACATCCCCAGCAGTGCCAATGATGCGGAGGTGAAACGTGCCTACCGGCGCCTCACCAGTCAGCATCATCCCGACAAGCTGGTGGCCAAGGGGCTGCCGGAAGAGATGATGAAGCTGGCAGCGCAGAAGACGCACGAAATTCGCCAGGCCTACGAGCAGATCAAGGAGGCCAGGGGAATATGAAGATGGAATGGAGCACAGTAGCCGCGGTTTGGCGGCGACCGGCAATCACCGAAAGCATCCCAAGGGGAATCCAGTGACCGATCTGTTCGACCCGATACTTCTCAACTTCCTCTATGCAGTGATTGGCGGTCTGCTGACGCTCTTCTTCATGTGGCTCGGTTGCAAGGTGTTCAGCCATATCGTCAATTTCAGTATTCCGGATGAGCTGGCGAAAGGGAACATGGCGGTCGGTCTGATGATCATGGGTATCTTCATCGGTATCGGCACTGCGCTAGGGCTGGTGATCGGGCTGGGTCTGAACTGATGCCGGCCCCTGCCTGGCGGAAGATCGGCCTGCTGCTGTTCATCCCCTCGGTGGTGCTGGCCGGAAGCTTCAAGCACGTCAACCACAAGCACTGGGGCGACAGCTACGACCGTTTGTTCAAGAAGTATTCCAAGCACTATTTCGGCGTCGGTTTCGATTGGCGCTGGTTCAAGGCGCAGGGGATTGCCGAGTCGGGTCTGCAGCCGGACGCGGTCAGCGGCTCCGGTGCGCGTGGCATCATGCAGATAGTGCCCGCCACCTTCAACGAGATCCAGCTGACGAATCCCGGTTATCTGGATGTCGATGATCCGCAATGGAATATAGCCGCGGCCATCTACTACGATCGCAGGCTCTACCGGCGCTGGAGTAAGCTGCTGCCCGACAGAGAGCTGCTGAATTTCACCTTCGCCAGCTACAACGCCGGTTTCAGTCGGATACAGCGGGCTCGCAAGCGGGCGGGAGACGAGGCGGACAGCACCGTGCGTGCCTGGAAGCGCGTCGCGCCCTACTCGCCGCCGGAGACGCGCAAATATGTGCGCCGCATCCGTGGTCTGATGCAGCAGACGGCCGGTCAGGGGCGATCCTGAGAACCGGGCCACTTCGTCAGCCGACCTCGCGGTCGCGCACACCGAGCAGATAGAGAATCCCATCCAGTCCCAGCGTCGAAATGGCGTGGCGGGCATTCTCCCGCACCACCGGCTTGGCATGAAAGGCGACGCCCAGACCGGCGAGGCCGAGCATCGGCAGGTCGTTGGCACCATCCCCCACTGCGATCACCTGCTGCAGGCTGATGCCCAGCTCTTTGGCCATGTCGCGCAGCAGCTCCGCTTTCCGCGCGCCGTCGACAATCGGCCCGCGCACCTCGCCGGTCAGACGGCCGTCAAGAATATCCAGCTCATTGGCCGAGACGCAATCGACCCCCAGCCGCTGCTTCAGGTGCTCGGCAAAGTAGGTGAAGCCGCCGGAGAGGATGCCGATTCGATAACCGATCCGCTTCAGATTTGAGATCAGGCGCTCGGCCCCTTCGGTGATGGGCAGCTCCCGGGCAATGCGCTCCAGTACCTCGGCGTCGAGCCCTCTCAGCAGCGCCAGTCGCTGGCGAAAGCTCTGCTGAAAGTCTATCTCGCCGCGCATGGCCGATTCGGTGATCGCGGCTACCTGGGCACCCACTCCGGCGGCAGCCGCCAGCTCGTCGATCACCTCCACCTGAATCAGCGTCGAATCCATGTCAAAGACGATCAGCCGCCGGTTGCGGCGATAGAGGTCGTCGGCCTGAAAGGCGATGTCTATCTCGTCGGTCTGGCTTACCTCCAGCAGCTGCTGGCGCAATACTGCGGGCGCCTCGCACTGGCCGCGAATGGCCAGTTCCACACAGGCACGTCGGTGGGGGTTTTCGTTCTGCAGCGAAAAGCGCCCGGAGAGCCGGGTGATGGAATCGATGTTCAGCCCATGACTGGAGACGATGCCGGCGACGCGGCTGATGTTTCCTGCCGTCAGCTTGCGCCCGAGCAGCGTGACGATATATCTGGGGCGCCCCTGGTGTCGCACCCACTCTTCGTACTGCGCGGCCTCAATAGGGGTGAAGTTGATGCTGAGCCCGAGTTTGTGTGCCTCGAACAGCAGGTCCTTCAGCACCGGGCCGGAGGGCGCCTCGTCCGGCACCTCCAGCAGCATCCCCAGCGAGAGATGATCGTGAATCACCGCCTGGCCGATATCGAGGATATTGACGCCGTGCTCGGCCAGCACCTCGGTCAGCGCCGAGGTCAGGCCGGGGTGATCCTGGCCGGTGAGATTGAGAAGAATGATCTCCCGCATGGTGTCAACGGCCCCTAGTCACCCTGATAGAGCCTGGCGCCGATCTTCGGTGGCAGCTGCAGGTGGTATCCCTGACCGCGCAGATTGCGCATCACCCGGTCGGTATCCTCGCGCGCCAGCCTGAAGGTCGGTACAAGCGTCAGCTGCATGACGAATCTGGGTCTTCCGAAGCGCTCGAGCAGTGCCTGGGGCAGCTGCTCGAAGCGATCCTGCTGCGCCAGGTAGAGATACATCTCCGCCTGCCGCGGACTGCCGTAGACCCAACACTCTATCGCCTCGCCAGAGGAGGTATCGGGGCTTGCCATCGCGCCGTTCAGGCCGGCGGCTGGGGCCGTATCGGATCCAGCCGCCAGATCTCGCGGTTGTAATCCTGCATCGTGCGGTCGGTGGAGAACTTGCCGCTGTGCGCGCAATTCAGGATCGCGCTCCTGATCCACTCTTCCTGGCACAAATACCTCTCCGCCGCGGTCTGCTGCGCCTCGACGTAACTGGTGAAGTCGGCGGCCAGCATCCAGGGGTCGTCAGGACTGCGGATGGCAGCGATCAAGGGATCGAATATGCCGGGTTCGAACTGGTTGAACTGGCCCTTCTCCAACAGTTCCATGACCCGCGACAGGTCTCTGCTGCGGGCGATGATCAGATCCGGCTGGTAGTCATGTCGCTGCACCTTGATCTCCTCTTCGGTGAGACCGAACAGCAGAAAGTGCTCGTCGCCCACCTCTTCGCGGATCTCGATGTTGGCGCCGTCCAGCGTACCGATGGTGAGTGCGCCGTTCATCATGAATTTCATGTTGCCGGTACCGGACGCCTCCTTGCCGGCGGTGGATATCTGCTCCGACAGGTCGGTGCCTGGGCAGATCACCTCCATCGCCGAGACACGGTAGTTGGGCAGAAAGGCCATCTTCAGCCGGTCGCCTACCTGTGGATCGTTGTTGATCACTTTGGCGACGTTGTTGATCAGCTTGACGATCAGCTTGGCCTGCGCGTAACCCGGTGCTGCCTTCCCCGCGAGCAGCACGCAGCGCGGAGTCCAGTTGTCGCTGTCGTCAGCCTTGATACGGGCGTAGAGGTGAATGCAATGCAGCACGTTGAGCAGTTGGCGTTTGTACTCGTGGATTCTTTTCACCTGGACGTCGAATAGCGCGTCGGGATTGAAACGTACGCCGCACTCGCGCTCGACCAGATCCGCGAGACGTTTCTTGTTGTCGCGTTTCACCTTGGCCCAGCGCTGGCGGAAGGCGGCACGCCCGGCCAGCGGCGCGATCCGCTGGATCTGCTTGAGGTCGCTGATCCAGGCGTCGCCGATCTCATCGTTCAGCAGCGCCTTCAACTGCGGGTTGCAGTGCGCCAGCCAGCGCCTTTGGGTGACGCCGTTGGTCTTGTTGTTGAATTTCTCCGGCCAGAGTTCGTAAAAGTCGCGGAACAGCCCTTCGACCAGCAGCTTGGAGTGCAACTCGGCGACGCCGTTGATCGAGAAGCTGCCGATGATCGCGAGATAGGCCATGCGCACCTGCGGCTCCGGTCCCTCCTCGATGATCGACAGCCGCCGTTGACGCGCTGTGTCCCCGGGCCAGCGGGTGGCGACCTGCGCAAGATGGCGGGCGTTGATTTCGTAGATGATGTCGAGCAGTCGCGGCAGCAGCTGCCGGAACAGCCGCACCGGCCAGCGCTCGAGCGCTTCGGGCAGCAGCGTGTGATTGGTATAGGCCATCGTTGCGCTGGTGATACTCCAGGCGCTATCCCAATCCATCCGCTCCTCGTCCAGCAGCAGCCGCATCAGCTCGGCGACTGCGACGGTCGGGTGAGTATCGTTGAGCTGAAAGCAGTTCTTGGCGGCGAAGTCGTCGAGCCTGTCGCCATTGAGGCTCTTCCATTTGCGCAGCACATCCTTGAGGCTGGCGCTGGCGAGGAAATACTGCTGCTTCAGACGCAGCTCCTTGCCATTCTCGCTGCTGTCGTTGGGATAGAGCACCATGGTGATGTTTTCGGCGTTGTTCTTGGAACCCACCGCCTCGGTGTAGCTGCCGGCGTTGAACTCCTCGAGATCGAACTCGTCGGTCGCCGCGGCCTGCCACAGCCGCAGAGTGTTGACGGTGCCGTTGCGAAAACCGGGTACCGGTGTATCGAAGGGGACTGCGAGCACGTCACGGGTATCGACCCAGCGGGCGCGTGTCAGCCCTAGTGCGTCCTTGTAATACTCGGTGTGGCCGCCGAAAGAGACACGCTGGGTGAACTCCTGCCGCTCCACCTCCCAGGGGTTGCCGTCGCGCAGCCAATGGTCGGGATCCTCGACCTGGTAGCCGTTCTCGATGTGCTGCCGGAACATGCCATACTGGTAGCGGATACCATAGCCCTTTACCGGCAGCTGCAGCGTCGCGCAGCTGTCGAGGAAACAGGCCGCCAGGCGCCCGAGGCCACCGTTGCCCAGTCCTGCGTCGGGTTCGCTCTCGGCGATCTCTTCCAGCACCAGGCCCAGCTCCAGCAATCCTTCGCGCAGTGTTGCGTCGATATCCAGGTTTAGCATCGCGTTGCCGAGCGAACGGCCCATCAGAAACTCCAGCGAGAGGTAGTAGGTGCGGCGGCAGTTCTGCTCGTCGTAGCTGTGCTGGGTACTGATCCAACGCTCCATCAGGCGGTCGCGCACCGCGAATGAGAGCGCCATGTAGGGGTAATGTGTGGTGCTGCAGTTGCTGTCGCGTCCCAACCTGTGGGTGTAGTAGTGCTTGATATTACGGAGCAGTGACTTCTTGTCCATGCCCAGCACCTTGAGACTGGTCAGCTTCTTGTTCGGTTTGCTCAATACCAGCGGTGCAAAATGGTTTTCGCTGTAGTAGGGCATAGGGAATCCAGTTCCTTGTTTGAGTTGATCTGCCGCCATTATACAAACAGTGGATGTCGGGTGTGTTGCAGTGGTGGGACCGGTCAGGTCAGTCGAACAGTAGCCGGTAACCGCGCCGCAGTTTGTCGTGCAGTTCGGATAGCGAGAGGTTGCGCGACAGCCGCAGGCTTTCACGTCCTTCGAAAAAGATGATCAGCGTGGGTACGCTGAAGACCATATGTCGCACCGCGAGCTCGGGTTGATCGGCGCAGACCACTTCCGCCAGTTGCATCCGCGGGTACTCCGTCTCGAAGAGTGCTTCAAGTTTCGGCCGGAGCCCGGCGCAGACGCCGCAATCAGGTCCTGAAAACCAGACCGCGATCGCGGTGGCTGCCTGGATCTTTTGCGCCAGCGCCTCGCTATCGGCTATCGGCTGGAAGTGGCGCCCGCCCAACGCTCAGAAAAACTCCTCGTTGTGTATCTCCAGACCCTGCGGCGAACCGACCGCGCCGCTTTCGTCGAGGCGCATACGCAGTGACAGGTTGTTGCGCGAGTCGGCGTTGGATAGTGCCTCCTCCTGGGTGATGCTGCCGTTCTTGTAGAGTTTGTAGAGCGCCTGGTCGAAGGTCTGCATGCCACGCTCGTTGCCTTGCTCCATCGCCTCCTTGACGGCGTGGATATCGCCCTTCTGGATCAGCTCGGCGACGAAGGTGGAGAGCAGCATGATCTCCACCGCCGGCATGCGCTTACCATCCTTGCTTTTGACCAGTCGTTGCGAAATGACCGCTTTCAGGTTGAGTGACAGGTCCATATAGAGCTGGTGGTGCGCGGTATCGGGGAAGAAGTTGATAATGCGGTCCAATGCCTGGTTGGCGTTGTTGGCGTGCAGTGTGGAGAGGCAGAGGTGGCCGGTCTCGGCGTAGGCGATGGCGTGCTGCATGGTCTGCCGGTCACGGATCTCACCGATCAGAATGACATCCGGCGCTTCGCGCATGGCGTTCTTCAGCGCCACTTCGTAGGAGAGGGTATCGAGTCCCACTTCACGCTGGTCGACCACCGATTTCTTGTGAGTGTGCAGAAACTCGACCGGATCCTCGATTGTGAGAATGTGTCCGGTGGCGTTCTCGTTGCGGTAGTTGATCATCGACGCCAAACTGGTCGATTTACCCGAACCGGTCGAGCCGACCACCAGAATCAGGCCGCGCGGCTCCATGATCAGCTCTTTCAACGTCGGTGGCAGATGCAGCTCCTCGATCGACGGGATCTGCCCCTTGATGTAGCGGATTACCATCGCCGCGTCGCCGCGCTGGCGGAAGACGTTGACGCGGAAACGGCCGAGGCCGCTGATCGAGATCGCCAGATTGCACTCCATGGTCGATTCGAACTCGGAAACCTGGTCGTCGGACATGATCGAATAGGCGAGTTTGCGCACCATGCCGGTCTTCATCGGTGTGTCGCCGATCGGCAGCGTACGCCCCTCCGCTTTCAGGTTGGGCGGCGCACCGGTACTGAAAAACAGGTCAGAGCCGTTTTTCTGAACCATCAACTTTAAGTAGGGAACGATCTCCATTGTCTCTCTCTCCGGTAAATGGGCTACGCACCAATATCCCACTAGAGCGGCCGCCGGCAGGGATTTTGAAGGTATCGAGCGGTAATTTATTGGCGTTTCGGGGTGAGCGCCAAGCCGAAGGGAGTGGGCCATTTTCCCCAAGGGCCGCGTTGCACTTTCACCCCTGTACGACGATCACCCCAGGCCCAGTGAGCCTCGCCTAACAAATCAGGTGGGGAGCGTGAGCAGCAAGCGGTGAGCTTTGTCCAGTGAAAAATTGGCCTCCGCCGATGGATATCCGCATAGTGTCAACAGGCCCTAACATAACCGGCTTGCCGACAGGGCGATTCAGCGGAGGGGAAGGTGTCCATCAAACGAGAGATCCAGCGCATCGCCTGCCATATATGCGACAATCTGCCGCTTCCGGCGGTGCGCGAGCTGTTGCTGCCGCCTTTGGCGCAGGACCGGAAGATCGACGAATTCGGCTTTCTGCTGCTGGAGGATGGCAGCGCCGGGCCGCTCTATGTCAGTCTCGGCGAGACCCTGCCCCGACTCCACCGGTTGCGGCACGAGTTGCGCGGCGTCGCACCCCTGTCCCTGGTCACCGCGCTGGGCGATGCGGATCCGGCGTCGAGTGCGCTTGCGCTGGGCGCGTTCAATGCGCTGAGCCAGCACCTGATGCGGCGCGCAGGATTCGATCCCACGACGGTGCCGCAGCGGCAGCGAGCAGCGGTGCGCAGGCCGGGCATGGTCGGTTACTTTCCACCGCTTGCGGAGCGCTACCTGGCGCGGGGGATGGAGTTCGTGGTGATCGAGAAGAATCCGTCCCGGGTGCCGCACGCAGCGGGGATTCTGCTGAGCGACGACCCCGCGTCGCTGGCCGGTTGCGACGAGGTGATCTGCACCGCCTCGACGCTGATCAACGACACGCTGGAGGAGATTCTGGCCGCCTGTCCGCCGGAGTCGGCATTGGCATTGACCGGTCCAAGCGCCAGCTGCCTGCCGGATGCGCTGTTCAGTGCCGGGGTTGCTACCGTCGGTGGGGTCCGTATCGAGCGCCCCGATCTACTGACGGCCGCAGTGGCTCGGGGAGATACCTGGAGCGGATGCGGACGGAAATACCAGCTCAGCCCGGAGGACTATCCAGGGGTGGCGCGGTTGTTGGCAGCCGCGCTCAGCTCACCGTCACCCTGATCCCCTGCAGGCGCAACGCCACCAGTACCGTCTCCGCCTGTCGCCGCGTCAAACGCAGCCGCTTGCCGCTTTTGAAAAAACCGAGCCGGTCGAGATGCAGCTGGCGTATCTCCACCTGCGCCGCCTGCGCACCCAGCGCGCGCAGCAGAATTCTTTCCACGCCGACGTGTTTCGAATCGACATAGTAGATTGCGTTGCGTTGCGGAAAGTAGTGCACCCGATCCATGCTGAGGTTGTAGAAGATGCGCAGCTCGTCGGCCGAGGCCGGCAATTGCACCTGCCGCTGTGTGCGGCAGAGCGCTTGCGCGCAGTCGGGGTCTACGGGGCCGATTCCGCCTGGCATCTGCTTGTTCCGCGCTGGAGAGTTCAGGTACCGATATTACCCCATGGGCGCTGGCGTGTGCGCAGCCTTCATTCGGCCTCGGATTCGAGCGTCTCGCTGAGCGAGAACCAGCGCTCTTCGACCTCCGTCAGGCGCCGGTCGAGCGTCGCTTTTTCCGCCAGCTTGGCCCTCAGTTCATCTTTGTTCTCGGGCTGGTAGATGCTCGCGTCGGCCAGAGTCAGCTCCAGTCGTGCCTGCTGCTGATGCAGCTCATCGAGCTGCCGCTCCAGCTTGAGCAACTGCTCCCGTAGCGGCTGCAGCTGCCGGCGCCGCTCGGCCTGCTCGCGTTTTTGTGCCTTGCGCGCAGCGGCACTGTGTTCGACCGGTGCGCTCTCGGAGGTTGCCGTCGCGCTCTCTTCACGTCTGCGCTCGACGAGCCAGGCGGGGTAGGCGTCGAGCTCCTGCTGGAACTCGACGATGCCGCCGGCGTCGACCAGCAGCAGTTGATCGCTGGTGGTACGCAGCAGATGACGGTCGTGGGAGACCACCACCATCGCGCCTTCGTAACCCTGCAGCGCCAGACTCAGGCTATGCCGCATCTCCAGGTCGAGGTGGTTGGTCGGTTCGTCCAGCAGCAGCAGGTTGGGGCGCTGGTAGACCAGCAGGGCCAGTACCAGGCGCGCCTTCTCACCGCCCGAGAAAGGGGCCACGGACCGCTCCGCCAGTTCGCCCGGAAAACCGAAGCCGCCCAGGTAGTCGCGCAACTCCTGCTCGCGCGCCTTGGGCGCCAGTCGGCTCAGGTGCTGCAGTGGCGTCAGCTCGGTGTGCAGCTGGTCGAGCTGGTGCTGGGCGAAGTAGCCGATCCTGAGGTCCTGGGCCGCCAGGTAGCTTCCCTGCAGTGGTTCGAGTTCGCCCGCGAGCAGCTTTATCAGCGTCGACTTGCCGGCACCGTTGGGGCCCAGCAGGCCGATGCGGTCGCCCGGAGAGAGGCTCAACTCCACCGCGTGCAACACCGTTCGCCCGGCGTAACCTGCGGCACAACCTTCCAGCCGCAGCAATGGATGCGGGTTCCGTTCGGGTTTTCTGAATTCGAAATGGAAGGGTGAGTCGACGTGTGCGGGGGCGATCAGTTGCATGCGCTCGAGCGCCTTCAGGCGGCTCTGCGCCTGCCTCGCCTTGGTCGCCTTGGCGCGGAAGCGTTCGACGTAGCTGCGGATATGCGCCACTTCGCGCTGCTGTTTCTGGTAGGCGGCCTGCTGGTTGGCGAGACGCTCCGCCCGGCTCCTCTCGAAGGCGCTGTAGTTACCACTATAGAGCGTCGCGCCACCCTGCTCGATGTGCGTGATGTGGCTGCAGACCGCGTCGAGAAAGTCGCGGTCGTGAGAGATCAGCAGCAGCGTGCCCGGAAAGCCCTTGAGCCAGTTCTCGAGCCAGATCACCGCGTCGAGGTCGAGGTGGTTGGTCGGCTCGTCGAGCAACAGCAGATCGGCCCGACACATCAGCGCACGGGCGAGGTTGAGTCGCATGCGCCAGCCGCCCGAGAAGGTCGCGACGGCCTGCTCCTCCTCACCGGGCTGAAAGCCCAGGCCGTGGATCAGCCGCGCGGCGCGGGCACGGGCGCGGTAGCCGCCGATGCTCTCCAGTCTGGCGTGCAGCTCAGCCACGCGGGCGCCCTGCTCTTCGGCTTCGGCCTCGGCCAGCAGCGCCTCGACCTGGCGCAGCTCGACATCGCCGTCGAGCACGTACTCGATGGCGGCGCGTGGATCGGTTGGCGTCTCCTGGGCGAGGTGGGCGATGACCCAGTCGCCGGGGCGGTTGAAGTCGCCGCTGTCGGCCTGGATCCGTTCGAGGATCAGCGCGAACAGGCTCGATTTGCCGCTGCCGTTGGCGCCGGTGATGCCGACGCGCTGGCCGGGGTGAATGTCGAAGCTGGCGTCGCTGAAGAGCAACCGACCGCCGCGCCGCAGGCTGAGTTGACGGAATCTGAGCATGGGGGCGGATTCTAGCAGTATTGGCCTGCGTTGGAGCGCGCGCGGCGCGGTCAGCGCCGCCGGTCGAGCTGGCGGTAACCGATCGCCTCGCCGAGATCCGCACATGAGATCGCTTCGCGTCCATCGAGATCTGCGATGGTTCTGGCCAGACGCTGGATGCGGTGAAAGGCGCGGGCGGAAAGCCCCAGCCGCTCCATGGCTGACAGTAGCAGTCGCTCTTCGGGTGCGCCCAGTTGGCAGAATCGCCTGAGCTGCTCCCCCTGCAGGCAGCTGTTCAGCGTGCCGCTGCGCTGATGCTGAAGCTCCCGGCAGCGCTGGACTCTGGTGCGCACCCGGGCGCTGTCGTCACCCCCGTTGGCGCCGGCGACGGCAAGTGCCGCCGGAGCCAGCCGCGGTACTTCGACATGCATGTCGATGCGGTCCAGCAACGGGCCGGAGATGCGGTTGCGATAACGCGCGACCTGTTCCGGCGTACAGCGGCAGCTCTGCTGTTCGCCGTCACCGAGGTGACCGCAGGGGCAGGGGTTCATGGCGGCGATCAGTTGGAAGCGGGCGGGAAAGAGTGCCTGTCTACCAGCGCGGGAGATCGTGATCTCGCCGCGTTCGAGCGGCTCGCGCAGCACCTCCAGCGCACGTCGGTCGAACTCCGGGAGCTCATCCAGAAACAGTACGCCATTGTGCGCAAGCGATATCTCTCCCGGCCTGGGCGAACTGCCGCCGCCCGCGAGGGCGACACCGGAGGCGGTGTGGTGTGGCGCGCGGAACGGGCGCCGACGCCAGCTGGCGGCGTTGAAACCGAGATTGCTGATCGAGCGCACCGAGGCGCTTTCGAGTGCTTCGCGTTCGCTCAGCTGCGGTAGCAGACCGGGCAGGCGGCTGGCGAGCATGCTCTTGCCCGAGCCCGGGGGACCGCTCAGCAGCAGACTGTGATTGCCGGCCGCGGCGATCTCGAGCGCCCTTTTGGCATGCTGCTGCCCCCGCACTTCGGCGAGATCGGGTTGCGGCGGCGCGGCGACGCCGCGCGCATTGATGGAGGCGCGGTAGGGAGGCAGCGGCGCCTGCCCGGTCAGGTGGCCGCAGATCTCCAGCAGCGTAGCGGCCGCGTAGATACGCGCGCCGCCGACCAGCGCCGCCTCATTGGCGTTGGCCGCCGGCAGCACCAGGGGGCGGTTGGCTGCGGCAGCTGCGAGCGCCACCGGCAGGGCGCCGGCAATCGGTCGCAGTTCGCCGGAGAGAGCCAGTTCGCCGACGAACTCGCTGGCGGTCAGGGCAGTGGTCGGGATCTGACCGGAGGCGGCGAGTATGCCCAACGCGATCGGCAGGTCGAACCTGGCGCCCTCCTTGGGCAGGTCCGCCGGAGCCAGATTGATGGTGATGCGGCGAGCCGGAAATTCGAACTGCGAGTTCAACAGTGCACCGCGCACACGATCCTTGCTTTCGCGCACCGCCAACTCCGGCAGGCCGACAATGTTGAGTGCGGGCAGTCCGTTGGCGAGGTGGACCTCGATTGTGACCAGCGGCGCGTCGATGCCGCTGCGCGCGCGGCAATAGAGAACGGCTAACGACATATCACCCTCCGTGGCGATCTGCGTGGTAGCGATGGATGGGCTCCCGCCGGGCTGCGGGCGTACCCGTTTACTGCTCTGTCGAACGCTGTTCGAGCGCGGCCAGCTGCTGCTCGAGTTGCTCCAGTTTGTCCCTGGTCCGTGCCAGCACGGCGCGCTGGACGTCAAACTCCTCGCGCGTGACCAGATCCAGCTTCCTGAGCCCGGCTTCCAGCACCGCGCGAAAGTTCTTCTGCAGATCCTGCTGCAGGCTCTGGATGCCGCCGGGCACGCCCGCGGCGAGCCGTTTGGCCAGGTCGTCGAGTAGTTTGGGATCGATCATGAAGGGAAAAGATAACCATGCGTCCAGAGCTTGTCCAGTCGGCCTTGGGCCCGACGGCACTGTTTTGCACCAAAACCGCGCACCATAAGAGTGCATACATCATTGGCTGTGCATCTTTAGTGCGTTGAGAAAATCATCATTTCCTGAAGTAGCCCATAACTAATTGTAAATACGTTAAAAACCATGCTTGGCACAGTGTGTGCAGACCATTGCCTGCAGAAGGGCCGGTGTCGCCGGTCCAGATTGCCGAACGCTTGAATTGATCAAATTGTTCGTTTTCTGCAGGAGAAGAGAGAGATGAAACTTGTTACCGCAATCATCAAGCCTTTCAAGCTGGATGATGTTCGCGAGGCGCTTTCCGAAATCGGCGCATCCGGAATCACCGTCATCGAGGTAAAGGGCTTTGGACGACAAAAGGGGCACACCGAACTCTACCGTGGTGCCGAGTATGTGGTCGATTTTCTGCCCAAGATCAAGATCGAGGTGGCCATCGCTTCTGAGCAGGTGGACCAGGTGATCGAGGCGATCTCGACCGCGGCCAAGACCGGCAAGATCGGCGACGGAAAGATCTTCGTTTCCAGTCTGGAACAGGTTGTCCGCATTCGCACCGGTGAAACCGACAAAGAAGCGCTGTAAGGGGAAGACCGATGGAAAATCATATTTTTGAACTGCAGTACGCACTGGATACTTTCTATTTTCTGGTGATGGGTGCCCTGGTCATGTGGATGGCCGCGGGCTTTGCGATGCTCGAAGCGGGCCTGGTGAGAGCCAAGAACACCACTGAGATTCTGACCAAGAATGTCATGCTGTTTGCGATCGCCTGCACCATGTACCTGGTGGTCGGCTACGACATCATGTACGACGGCGGCATCTTCCTGAGCGGGCTGGCGCTGGATGGCGCCGCCAGCGCTGACGGCCTGACGGCGGCGGTGCTGAAGGAGTCGGCAGAGGCTGGCTTCGATGGTGATTCTGTCTACTCCAACGCCTCGGATTTCTTCTTCCAGGTGGTGTTCGTGGCGACCGCGATGTCGATCGTCTCGGGTGCCGTGGCAGAGCGCATGAAGCTTTGGTCTTTCGGCCTGTTCGCCATCGTCATGACCGCCTTCATCTACCCGATGGAGGGTGCCTGGACCTGGGGCGGCAAGAGCGTTTTCGGTATCTACTCGCTGGGTGACATGGGCTTCTCCGACTTCGCCGGGTCGGGCATCGTGCATCTGGCAGGTGCCTCCGCGGCACTCGCCGGCGTGCTGCTGCTGGGCGCTCGCAAGGGCAAATACGGTCCCAACGGTGAGGTGCGCCCGATTCCGGGCGCCAATATGCCGCTGGCTGCGCTGGGTACCTTCATCCTGTGGATGGGCTGGTTCGGCTTCAACGGCGGCTCGGTGCTGAAACTGGGTGATGCTGCCAGTGCGAACTCTGTCGCCATGGTATTCGTCAATACCAACGCCGCGGCGGCGGGAGGCGTGATTATGGCGCTGCTGGTTGCCCGCATGCTGTTCGGCAAGGCGGATCTGACCATGGCGCTCAACGGTGCGCTGGCGGGACTGGTGGCGATCACCGCAGAGCCCTCCACGCCCACGCCGCTGGCCGCCACACTGATCGGTGCCGCCGGTGGCGCGCTGGTGGTGCTGTCTATCGTCACCTTGGACAAGCTGAAGATTGATGATCCGGTTGGTGCGATCTCGGTTCACGGCGTGGTCGGCATCTGGGGTCTGATGGCGGTGCCGCTGACCAATGACGGCACCACGTTCAGCGCGCAGCTGATCGGCATGCTCACCATCTTTGCCTGGGTCTTCGTGGTCAGCTTCATCGTCTGGCTGGTGATCAAGATGATCATGGGCATCCGCGTCTCCGAAGAGGAGGAGTACGAGGGCGTGGATATCGGCGAGTGTGGCATGGAAGCCTATCCCGAGTTTGTCGGCTCGCGCGGCTCCTCTGGTATGTAACCGCTGGTGGTTGCATCTTTGAACGGGTGCTTCGGCACCCGTTTTTTTTTGCCTGCGATAAACGGTAAAATCGGCGCCATCAAAGCCGCTGTCCAATCGATCGAGGGCGCATGGGAACCGGTGAGAGAAAGCGAGGCGAGTGCCCTGTCGGTGAAGCCGAATGCCCGCGCCTGGATGAGCTCGAGCGGGCGCAGGAGCAGATCGCGACCCTCTCCCGTCAGGTCCATGTCGACTCTCTCACCGGACTGTTCAACTACCGTCATCTTCTGGTTGTCGCCGAACAGGAGCTCGAGCGGACGCGCCGAACCGGACGCCCCACGGCGTTGATCATGGTCGATCTCGACCACTTCAAGCGGGTCAACGACGAGTGGGGGCACGAGGCCGGCAACGAGGCGCTGAAGCACTGTGCGGTGTTGATGCGTCAGGTGCTGCGCAAGGTGGATATCCCCTGCCGCTACGGCGGCGAGGAGTTCGCCCTGCTGCTGCCGGCGACCGAGCTGCCGCACGCGGTGGCGGTTGCGGACCGGCTGCGCCGGGCGATTGAGGGCGCACCGGTGGAGTACGCAGGAATCAGTTTTCAATTGACCGCCAGCATGGGAGTGGAGGTCTGCGGCAAGGGCGATGAACTGACCTCCGGGCAGCTGCTCGAGCGTGCCGATGAGCTGCTCTATCAGGCTAAACTGGGAGGCCGCAACCGCGTCTGTCATCGCGAATACGAGCTGCTCAAACCCAGAGGCCAGGTCAGCAGGGACGAAAAAGACGAGTTGATGCAGTCGTGAGCGCAGTGGCCGATGCGGGACCGGTAGCTTTGGCGGAAGGCCTGTGGTGGGTGGGTGCGGGCAGTGACGGTGAGCTGGGAGGCAGCAATGCATACCTGCTGCTTGCGGATGATCAGGCAGTGCTGATCGATCCGGGTTCGATTCGCACGATAGCTGCAACCCTGTCGAAGGTCGAGCAGCTGATTCCTCTCGATGCGTTGCGCTGGATTGTCTGCCAGCATCAGGATCCCGCCATCACCAGTGCGCTGCCGCAGCTCGATACGCTGATCGATCCCGGGGGGGTCAGCATCGTCACTCATCAGCAGGCCGCGAGATCGATCGCCCAGTATCAGTTGCGCATGCCGTTCTGGCTGGTGGAGCGCAATCGCTGGCAGCTGGCACTGCCGCAACGGTTGTTGCAGTTCATCTTCACCCCATACGCGCACTACCCGGGGGCTTTCTGCACCTTCGACGCCGTTTCGGGGACGCTCTTTTCCGGCGATCTGTTTGCGTGTGACGCGATCGGGGCGCCCCTTTTTGCCGAGGGCGAGGATCATTTCGAACGTATCCGAATCCACCACGAGCACTATTTTCCCAGTCGTGAGGTGCTCAACCAGACGTTGAAGCGGATCGAGAACCATCCGCTGGAGATGATCGCGCCGCAACGCGGACCGCTGGTTCCCGGCAGGCTGATCGCCAACCTGGTCCGCGAGCTGAAAGGGATTGAGTGCGGGCTCTACCTGATGGCGGAGCGCGACGGGGATATTCAGCGCCTCTCCCATTTGAACGGGATCCTCAGGGATATCACCTCGACCATGGTGATCTCGCGCGACTTCCGTGAGATCGCCGATCGGCTGCTGGCGATACTGAAACGGGCGATGCCGGCCGTGTCGCTGGAGTTCTTCGTGCAACTACAGGACGACACGGTGCTGCAACTGGCTCCCGAAAGCCGTTACCGCGGCGTCGCCGCCGCCCCCCCGCGAGAGGTATCGCGGCTGTTCGGCATCAGCCGACAGGCCTGCGTGGCGGGGAGTGGGTCGGTTTCAGGACCGATTGTCGTGAAGGCGGATGGTGAAGGTGCCTGCCGTTTTATGCTGCCGCTGTTTCGCGAGGCGGACGAGTGGGTCTACGGCGTGGTGGTGATCGGGGTCAGCGAGTCCACCGAGCCGGACAGCCAGGCGCGACAGGTGATGGAGCAGATGTCGGAGGTGCTGCAGGTGGCGGTGGAGCGGGAGGCGATCTACCGCGGCATCGAGCTCGAACGGCAGAAATTCTACGAGCGTTCGATCAGGGATCCGCTGACCGGGCTCTTCACCCGCTTCTATATGGAGGATACGCTGCGCCGTCTGTTCGAGATTCACGACCGTTCGGGCGGTACGCCGGTGGCATTGGCAATGCTCGATATCGACCATTTCAAGGGGATCAACGACCGTTACGGGCATGTGCGCGGTGATGAGGTACTCTGTCGTGTGGCGCGCCAGATCCAGGACGATGCGCGCGCCGGTGACCTGGCGGTGCGCCTCGGTGGTGAAGAGTTCGGCCTCATCGTGGTGGGCGATCCGGCTACCGAGATCGCTGCAATCGGAGAGCGGTTGCGCCAGCAGGTCGCCGCTGTGCGGTTCAAGGGCACCTTTTCGGGGCTGCGTGTGACCATCAGCATCGGAACCGCGCTGCGCCAGGTGGGCGAGTCGATCCCCGGCTTCATCGAGCGCGCCGACCTAGCGCTCTACCGCGCCAAGAACCTCGGGCGCAACCGCGTCTGCAGTGCCGATACGGTCGCCAGTCCGGGGCAGTGGTCGTTGGATTTCAATTAGACGGGCGTCAGTGTCCGCTCGGGGATTTCGATGAGGTGAAGATGGCAACAAGGCTGCTGCTGATACTTGCAATATTCGGGGCTTCTCCGGCCTGGTGCGAGATCTATCGCTGGACCGACGCCGACGGGCGGGTCCATTTCGGCGACCGCCCGCAGGGCGCGAGTGCTGAGCAGGTGCCTGTGAGAGAGGCGCCCCCGCTACCGGCGCAGAGTCCGGCGTTGTCCGGCGAGCGACAGCAGCAGGAGCATCAACGCCTGATCGATGCGCTACGCGAGGAGCGTGAGGCGCGGGAGCAGAAGCGCAGGCAGGCTGAAGAGCGCGAGGCCCGTCGCGCGCAGCACTGCGCCCATGCGCGCAATCGTCTGCAGCGATACCGTCGCGGCCGGCTTTACCAGCCTCAGGAGGACGGCGGCCGCCGCTATCTGAACGATCTAGAGCGGCAGCAGGAGCTGGCGCGGGCCGACGCCGAGGTGGAGCGCTGGTGCAGGCCCTGACAGTCGCGACGACTGCTAGTGCTCCTGCTCGCTACGCGTGTGCCAGTAGCCCTGCCGAATCATCTCCGAGATCTCCTGTGGTCCGACCGGTTTGCTGAAAATATAGCCCTGTATCTCGTCGCAGTGTGACTTGCGCAGAAACTCCATCTGCTCGTCGGATTCCACCCCTTCGGCAACCACGCTCAGGTTGAGATTGTGCGCCATCGATATGATTGCGGTGCAGATGGCGGCATCGTTGGCCGCATCCGGCAGCTCCTTGACGAAGGAGCTGTCGATCTTGACCCGGTCGATCGACAGCCGTTTCAGGTAGCTGAGCGACGAGTAGCCGGTACCGAAGTCGTCGATGGCAATACGGAAACCCTGCACCGAGAGCATGTTGATCATGCTCTCCATGAAGCCGGCGTTCTCCATCAGCGTGGTCTCGGTGATCTCCAGCTCGATCATCTCCTTGGGCGCGCCGCTGTCGCGTACGATCTTCTGCAGCCGATCCGAGAAGTCGCTCTGCTTCAGCTGCAGCAGTGACAGATTGATCGAAACCTTCAGCGAATTGAAACCCTCGCGGTGCCATTGTGCCGCCTGTTGGCAGGCCATCTCGATGATCTGGTCGCCCATGCGATGGATGAGGCCGGTCTCCTCCGCCACCTTGATGAAGATTTCAGGTGGTGTCTCCTCCATGCCGTGGTGCTGCCAGCGCGCCAGCGCCTCCAGGCCGACGATATCGCCGCTGCGCAGGTCGAACTGGGGCTGGTACTCGAGGGTGATGGTCTGCTGCTCGACGGCGCGCCGCAGCGCGTTTTCGATGGTCAGGCTCCAGCGCACCGGATCGCTCATGTCGGCGGCGAAGAACTGGAAGCCGTTGCCTCCCAGTTCCTTGGCACGGTACATCGCGGTATCGGCATACTTGACCAGCTCCTCGCTGGTCTTGGCGTCGTCGGGAAACATGGCGATGCCGATGCTGGGGGTCATGAACAGCTCCTGACCGTCGATCACCAGCGGTGTCTGAAACGCCTTGATCACCTTCTCTGCGACACGCACGGTATCGAAGTTCTCGGTGATGTCCTGAATGATGATGGTGAACTCGTCACCACCCAGACGCGAGAGTGTATCGGTCTGGCGGGTGTGCTTGTTGAGCCGTTCCGCGGTCAGCTGCAGAACCTTGTCGCCAACGCTGTGGCCGAGGGTATCGTTGACGTTCTTGAAGCGGTCCAGGTCGATGAAGAACAGCGCCAGGCGGGCGTTGTTGCGATCGGCGTACTTGATCGCCTGGTTGAGTCTGTCGTTGAACAACTGGCGATTGGGCAGCCCGGTCAGGACGTCATGATAGGCCAGTCG
The DNA here is from genome assembly GCA_020445335.1 of Gammaproteobacteria bacterium. Taxonomy (GTDB): domain Bacteria; phylum Pseudomonadota; class Gammaproteobacteria; order Chromatiales; family Chromatiaceae; genus HKST-UBA178. The sequence continues at coordinate 14,763 of JAGRGU010000033.1, read as the reverse complement.
CCGCAGCCGCTCCTGCACCTGTTTCTGGTGCGATACATCGGCGTAGATGCCGAGATAGTGGGTCGGGCGGTGCGCAGGGTCGGTGATCGCCGTGAGGCTGAGCCATTGCGGGTGGATTTCACCATTCTTGTCGCGATTCCAGATCTCCCCCTCCCACTGTCCTTTGAGCTTCAACTGACGCCAGATGTTGGCGAAAAAGTCGCGGTTGTGGTGCACCGAGGTGAGCTTCTGGATCGACTGTCCGGCGATCTCGTTGGGCTGGAAGCCGGTGGAGACGAAAAATGCCGGGTTGGCGGAGAGAATGATGCCTCCGGGATCGGTGACGATGATCCCTTGCGGCGAGTGGGTGATGATCTTGTTGGCCAGTCCCATCCGCTGCAGGCGCTGCTGGCGGTCGCCGATCTGGCTTATGCCAATCAGCGCAGTCAGCGACATTACCAGCAGGTAGAGTTGCAGCATTATCTCCTGCAGCGGCGCCTGTTGAGCGGCGAACGGTCCCTGGCCGGCACGGCTGCTCCAGAGCACGGCGATCGCCAGTATCAGCAGCACCAGCGTGGTGGCGCGCGCGCGAAAACGCAGGAAGGCCCATACCAGCAGCGGGAACGGCAGATAGGAGAGCGGGTACTGGTGGATGGCGTCCGGCAGATCCGGGCTGACGTAGAGGTAGGCCAGAGCACCGCTGGCGGCGAGCAGCAGCAGCGCCTCCAGGCGCGGCCACAACCCCTTGGGCCAGGGAGCGCGGATTCGCCAGGCCAGTACCAGCGGGGTGACCAGCAGCAGACCGAGCGCGTGGGAGAGCCAGATCTGCTGCGACAACAGTAGTAGCGAGCGCTCCCCCGGCCCGCCGTCGAGGGCGTCCAGGATCAGCACGCTGGCAATGCTGAACAGCGGCAGCAGCAACGGAGCCGTGATCAGGAAAAGGGTGCTCTGCAGCGCGTTGTTGAGCAGCGTATAGGCTGATCCCTGCCTTCTCAGCAGCGCAGCGACCGCCACCGAGCCGAGCACCAGGCCGGCGCTGAGTATGCCGCTTTCGAGCGGCGGCAGATGGTGCAGCTGAAATGCCAGCAGGGTTCCGATAACCACGCCAGGCAGTGCCCAGAAACCGTGCAGCAACAGGCCGGCGAGAGCAAATCCCCCGCTGGCCCAAAGCGGTGCCGCGGAGAATCCTCCGGGATAGAGATCGAGAGTGGCATAGACGCTGCCGAAACATAGAATGCCGTAGACAAGCCAGGAGGGTAGCGCGGGGAGGTGGACTGATTTCATGGTCCTGTTGAATCACTACCTCGCGTTGGCACGCTGTCGATTGCCGGCCATAGTGCCGACAGTTTCCCAGAAAGTTAGTATTAGGCGCTGATTTATCTCATATTATGACAAGAAAACCTAGGCCTGTGTGTGGCTCGATCGTGAGATTGTGCTGCCGTTGTGAGCCGGTGACCGCATCGTGCGTGCAGTGAGTCGCAGCGCGCGCTTGAGTCAGGTGGGATGATCCCCCGCACGCGTTTGCTGCCCGCTGCGGCACGCTATTTGCCGGGCGGTTGCGGCTCCCGTATGCTGCCGCCAAGCTCCCTTGCAAGCGAAGTTGACGATGACATCCGAACCCCCACTGATCCTGGTTGACGGCTCCTCCTACCTCTTTCGGGCCTACCACGCGCTGCCACCGCTGACCAACTCCAAAGGCGAGGCGACAGGCGCCATCGTCGGCGTTGTCAACATGTTGCGCAAGCTGATCAGCGACTATGCGCCACAACAGATGGCGGTGGTCTTCGATGCACCTGGGGAGACCTTCAGGCATCGTATCTATGCACCCTACAAGGCCAACCGACCGCCGATGCCGGATGATCTGCGCGAGCAGATCGAACCGCTGCAGCGGATCATCGAGGCGTTGGGCCTGCCGCTGCTGATCGTGCCCGACGTCGAGGCGGACGATGTCATCGGCACGCTGGCGGCGCAGGCATCGGCGGCTGGCCGGCAGACGCTGATCTCGACCGGTGACAAGGATATGGCGCAGTTGGTCGATGCGCACGTCACGTTGATCAACACCATGAGCGGCGAGTTGCTCGATCGCGCCGGAGTGGAGGCCAAGTTCGGTGTCACGCCGGAGCAGATCGTCGACTACCTTGCCCTGGTGGGCGATAGCGTGGACAACATTCCGGGGGTGGCCAAATGCGGTCCCAAGACGGCGGTGAAGTGGCTCAAGCAGTATCGGACGCTTGATGCGCTGATCGCGCAGGCCGGGGAGATCGGAGGCAAAGTCGGAGAGAATTTGCGAAACTCGCTCGATCAGCTGCCTGTTTCACGTGATCTGGCGTTGATCAGGCGTGAACTCCCCTTGCCTCAGGGACTTGAGGAGCTGCAGCCGCAGCTGCCGGATCTGCCGAGACTGCGCGAGTGGTACCAGCGTATCGAGTCGCGCCGTCTGCTGGCTTCGCTGGAGGAGGAGCCGGCGCTTGAGCCTGAAAACAAGGTGCAGCCGGGCGACTATCAGCTGATCCTGAAGCAGACGCAGTTCGATCAGTGGCTGCGGCGGCTCGCGTCCGCGGAGCTGTTTGCGTTCGATACCGAGACCACCTCGCTGGACTATATGCAGGCCGAAATCGTTGGGGTTTCCTTTGCCATCGAACCGGGAGAGGCGGCCTATCTGCCGCTGGCGCACGACTATCCGGGCGTGCCCGTGCAACTGCAACGCGAGCAGGCCCTGGCGGCGCTCAAACCGCTGCTGGAGGACAAGACGCGTGCCAAGGTCGGGCAGAACCTCAAGTATGACCTCAGCGTTCTGGCGCGGTATGGCATCGAGATGCGCGGGATCGCGTTCGATACCATGCTCGAGTCCTACGTGCTGGACTCGACCGCGACCCGTCACGACATGGACTCCCTGGCGCAGAAATACCTGAATCACAAAACCATCAAATTCGAGGATGTGGCCGGCAAAGGCGCCAAGCAGTTGCGCTTCGATCAGGTGGCGCTGGAGAGCGCCGGACCCTACGCCGCCGAGGACGCCGATGTGACGCTGCGCCTGCACCGTGAGCTCTGGCCAAGGCTGGAACGGCAGCCGGCGTTGCGCAGGCTGTTCGAGGAGATCGAGCTGCCGCTGGTGGAGGTGCTCTCGCGCATGGAGCGAACTGGCGTACGTATCGATGCGGCGATGCTCGAGAAACAGACGGTGGAGCTGGCCGAGCGCATGGCGGCGCTGGAGCAGGAGGCCTACGAGGTGGCCGGTCGCCGTTTCAACATGGGTTCGCCGAAGCAGATCGGCGAGATCTTTTTCGACGAGCTGGAGCTGCCGGTCATCGCCAAGACTCCCAAGGGGGCACCGTCTACAGCGGAGTCGGTGCTGCAGGAGCTGGCTGAACGCGGCTATCCATTGCCGCGCTTGATATTGCAGCACCGCGGCCTCGCCAAGTTGAAGTCAACCTATACGGAGAAGCTCCCCAAGCTCGTCAGCGCCGCTAGTGGGCGCTTACATACTTCGTACCACCAGGCGGTGGCTGCTACCGGCAGACTCAGCTCCTCTGACCCCAATCTGCAGAATATCCCGATCCGCAGCAGCGAGGGGCGGCGCATACGCCAGGCTTTCATCGCCGAGCCTGGGTGGGTGGTGCTGGCGGCGGACTACTCACAGATCGAGCTGCGCATCATGGCGCATCTTTCCGCCGACGAGGGGCTGTTGCAGGCGTTCGCCAATGGGCTGGACGTGCATCGCGCGACCGCCGCCGAGGTGTTCGGCCTGGACTCTCCGGAGGCGGTCAGCGATGAGCAGAGGCGTGCCGCGAAAGCGATCAACTTCGGCCTCATCTACGGCATGTCGGCATTCGGACTGGCACGTCAGCTGGGGATCGATCGGGCTGCGGCACAGGCCTATGTCGAACGTTATTTCGAGCGCTACCCAGGTGTTCAGGATTTCATGGAGCGAACCCGCAGCGCAGCGCGAGAGCAGGGGTACGTGGAGACGGTATTCGGCCGCCGTCTCTATCTGCCCGAGATAAACGTCCGCAACGGCCAGCGACGGGCAGCCGCCGAGCGGACCGCGATCAACGCGCCGATGCAGGGCACCGCGTCGGACATCATCAAGCGCGCGATGCTGGTGGTGGATGGTTGGATCCAGCGTGAACGGCCGGCGGCGCGGATGATCATGCAGGTGCACGACGAGCTGGTGTTCGAGGTCAAGCAGGGCTCGGTGGATGCGGCCCGAGCGCGCATTATCGAAGCGATGTCGGGCGCGGCCGAGTTGCGCGTGCCGCTGGTGGTCGACGTCGGCGTCGGGGAGAACTGGGACCAGGCCCACTGAGCATTGAGATCTGCGGCTGGGGAACTATCATTGTAACTGCGAGTCGTACAGATACGCGCCTTATGGCGTGGAGTCGCTTCTCCCCGAGTGACTCCAGGGTCCGGCCACCCCTGCCGGACCACCCGATCCCGGCTGCCTTCTCCCCTTAGGCACCGGGATCTTTTTTTGCCTGCGGTTCCGCCAGTCCGAACCAGCGGTCGAGTTGGCGGTGAGCCTCGTCGATACCCTCCCGCTTCAGCGCCGAAAAGAGCTGTGCACTGCTCTGCACCGCGCGCTGCGAGATCGCTCTGCGCAACTGCAGCAGCGTCTGCGCCGCGGCCCCGCGCTTCAGCTTGTCCGCTTTGGTCAGCAGGATATGTACCGGCAGCTTCTGCCTTTCAGCCCACTCCAGCATCTGCAGGTCGAAATCCTTCAGCGGATGGCGGATGTCCATCAGCAGGACGAGACCGCAGAGCGAGCGACGACAGGCGAGGTAGTCGGCCATCTCCTGTTGCCACTGTCGTTTCAACGACTCGGCAACCTTGGCATAGCCGTAACCGGGGAGATCGACCAGTCGGCGCTCGTCGTCCAAGCGGAAAAAGTTCAGCAGTTGGGTGCGCCCCGGGGTTTTGCTGGTACGCGCCAGCTGATTCTGCTGGCAGAGCGCGTTGATGGCGCTCGATTTGCCCGCGTTGGAGCGGCCGGCAAAGGCGACTTCAATACCCTGGTCCGGAGGCGCCCCCTCGACTTTAGCGGCGCTGGTGAGGAATCGGGCATGGTGATAGAAGGGGTTCATCTGCGCCAGAGGCTGCGCTAGCGCTGCCAGTGCCCCGACTTTCCACCCATTTTTTCCAGCAGTTGCACGCCGTCGATGCGCATGCCCCGGTCTACCGCCTTGCACATGTCGTAGATGGTGAGCAGTGCCACCTGGACGGCACAGAGCGCCTCCATCTCTACCCCGGTCTGGCCTCTGGTCTCAACCCTGGCGCGACAGTGGATCTCCGATCGCTGCGGGTCGGGTGTCAGGTCGATGCTGACGTGTGTCAGCGCCAGTGGATGGCAGAGCGGGACCAGATCGGAGGTGCGCTTGGCGGCCATGATTCCGGCGATCCGGGCGATCCCCAGCACGTCCCCCTTCTTGTGGCCACCCGCTGCAATCATCGTCAGCGTTTCAGGCAGCATGCGGATGCGGCCCTCGGTGACCGCCACGCGATGCGTTTCGGCCTTGTTGCCGACATCGACCATGTGTGCTTGGCCGGAGTGGTTGAAGTGGGTCAGTTCGCTCATGAGCGGAGATCTGGTTGAGGGTTCGCCGTTTCAGGCAAACGACTGTTCGCGCTCGATGCGTTTGGAAATCTCGCGTACTTCGAACTCCATGGTATCCAGGTCGCCGAGCAGATAGGTGGCCGGATCGCTGCCGACGCCGCCGATGGTTCCGGGGTTGACCAGAATCGAGGTGCCGCCGTTGATGTTGGGCAGGTGCTCGATCTGCACCTTGTGGCTATGGCCGCAGCAGACGAGATCCCAGTCACCGGTGGCTGCCATGGCGCGCGCATAGTGAGGGTAGTGAACCAGGAAGACTCTCCTCCCGCCCAGCGTTACGCCGGCGTCCATGCCGTGATACTGAATGATATTGTCCGGCTTGGTGGCCAGCTGACCGAGCGAGTAGAGATCGCCGGTGTTGTTGCCGTGGATCAGGTGCACGGGAAGCTGATGCTTGGTGAGGCATTTCAGCGTGCTCGGCGCCACCACATCACCACAATGCAGGACCGCCTGGGCACCACACTGCTTTGCATCGGCCACTGCGGCGTCGAGCAGTGCGATATGGTCGTGGCTGTCCGAAAGGATACAAATTTTCATTGAGGATGCCTGCAGTCGGGTTGCCGGGATTCCAGTCCGCCTTCACCGGCGGGAATCGTACCAGCGCCCGAAACCAGTCTAAAAGTTGGGTTTCTCAGGCGCATCCTTGTACATCTGGATACTGTCCATGATCTCCCGTTTCGCCTCGTCGAGGCCCTTCCAGCCGCCGACACGGACCCATTTTCCCTCATCCAGATCCTTGTAGTGCTCAAAGAAGTGGGCGATCTGGCTCAGCAGATGCCCGGGAAGATCGCGAAATGAAGAGACATGGCGGTAGCCCTTGAAAGCGCCGTCCACCGGCACTGCCAGTACTTTGGCATCGTCACCCGACTCGTCCGTCATGGTCAGAACACCGACCGGTCGACATTTGATTACAGAGCCCGGAATCAGCGGATAGGGGGTCAGCACCAGTACGTCGACCGGATCGCCGTCGGCCGAGAGCGTATGCGGCACGTAGCCATAGTTGCAGGGATAGTGCATGGCCGTAGACATGAAGCGGTCGACAAACATGGCGCCGGTGGCTTTGTCCAGTTCGTACTTGACCGGATCCGAGTGGGCGGGGATTTCGACGATGACGTTGATTTCGTTGGGCAGATCGTCGCCCGAGCTGACTCTGTCGAGGTTCATTGACTAAAAGCTCGCGTAAAAAAGGGAGGGCGGCATGATAAACCGACCTCCCTCCAATTAAAACCGCTGATTACGCACCCTTATGGCGCGTAATCAGCCGCTGAACACCGTTACAGCAGCGGTATGATCATCAGTGCGACGATGTTGATGATCTTGATCAGCGGGTTGATAGCCGGTCCGGCGGTATCCTTGTAGGGGTCGCCGACGGTATCGCCGGTGACGGCCGCTTTGTGTGCGTCCGATCCCTTGCCGCCATGGTTTCCGTCTTCAATGTACTTTTTGGCGTTGTCCCAGGCTCCGCCACCGGCGGTCATCGAGATGGCCACGAATAGACCGGTGACGATGGTGCCAATCAGCAGACCGCCGAGCGCCTGAGGACCCAGTGCCAGGCCGACGACGATCGGAACCGCGATCGGCAGCAGTGAAGGCACGATCATCTCCTTGATGGCGGCCTTGGTCAGCATGTCGACCGCTTTGGAGTAGTCGGGCTTCTGCGAGCGGTCCATGATGCCGGGCATCTCGCGGAACTGACGCCGAACTTCGTTGACGATGCCGCCAGCGGCCTTACCGACCGCCTCCATCGCCAATGCGCCGAACAGGTAGGGCACGAGGCCGCCGATCAGCAGACCGATCAGAACCATGTGGTTGGAGAGGTCGAAACTCAAGGCGTTACCGCCGGTGTGGGCCTCGAGCGTGTTGGTGTAGTCGGCGAACAGTACCAGCGCGGCGAGACCGGCCGAGCCGATGGCGTAACCCTTGGTGACCGCCTTGGTGGTGTTGCCGACCGCGTCGAGCGGATCGGTGATATTGCGGATCTTCTCGTCCAGTTCGGCCATTTCGGCGATACCGCCGGCGTTATCGGTGATCGGGCCGTAGGCGTCCAGGGCGACGATGATGCCGGTCATCGAGAGCATCGAGGTGGCGGCGATGGCGATGCCGTAGAGGCCGGCCAGGTCGTAAGCGCCCCAGATTGCCGCGCAGATCACCAGGACCGGAGCAGCGGTGGACTTCATCGAGATGCCCAGACCGGCGATGACGTTGGTACCGTCACCGGTGGTTGAGGCCTCGGCGATGTAGCGCACCGGTTTGAACTCGGTGGAAGTGTAGTATTCGGTGATGACCACCATCGCTGCGGTCAGAAAAAGACCGATCAACGATGCCCCGAACAGCGCCATGGTGGGGTCGCCCACACCTTTGATCGTCACGCCCCCCATCACCATGTCGGCGACGAAGTAGAAGGCAACCGCGGCGATGGCACCGGCGACCGCCAGACCCTTGTAGAGTGCCGGCATGACGTTGGTGACGCCGTCGTGGGTCTTGACGAAGTAGGTGCCGATGACCGAGGCGACGATAGAGACGCCGCCGAGTACCAGCGGGTAGACAATGGCCGCGCTGCCGGCGCTGCCGACCAGCAGGCCGCCGAGCAACATCGTCGCCACCACTGTGACGGCGTAGGTCTCGAACAGGTCGG
>JAGRGU010000033.1:0-6466 GCA_020445335.1 Gammaproteobacteria bacterium | reverse complement strand
CGGCCTCGACCTTGCCGACGATGTCAGCGCCGACGTCCGCACCCTTGGTGAAGATGCCGCCACCGAGTCGAGCGAAGATCGAGATCAGCGAACCGCCGAAGGCGAGTCCGACCAGCGCATGCAGCGCGTCGGTGTCGCTGACGCCCATCATGGTGAGGATCGCGTAGTAGCCGGCGACGCCGAGCAGGCCGAGTCCCACTACCAGCAGTCCGGTGATGGCGCCGCCGCGGAAGGCGACCTGCAGTGCCGCATTGATGCCGTTGTTGGCCGCTTCCGCGGTGCGGAGGTTTGAGCGGACCGAGATGTTCATGCCGATATATCCGGCAGCGCCGGAGAGTACTGCGCCGATCGCGAAACCGATCGCGGTGGGGAAGTCGAGGGCCAGCCAGATGGCAACGAGAAGGACGACGCCAACGATGCCGATCGCGGTGTACTGGCGGTTGAGATACGCTTGCGCGCCCTCCTGAATGGCGCCGGCGATCTCTCTCATCCGCTCGTTGCCTTCAGGTTGCGCAAGAATCCATTTTACGGAAACGAAGCCGTAAGCGATTGCCGCGGCCGCGCAGACCAGGGCAAATATCAACTCGCTACTCATTGAGTCCTCCTCAAGATGTTGGTTACAAACACAGGTTTCCGTGCCAGCGCACGGAGTGACAGGGTATTGCAAAAACAGGGGTGGTCTTGTTGAAGGGCGCCAGATCCCCCTCTCTCCCCGGTGATCTGGCGCCTTGTCAGCTACTGTTGTCAGATTGGCACGATCTTGCTTTGACTTGAGTCAACCCAGGATCCATTTTTCTCGAACAGTGATAATCCCCTTTTACTGCGTTCGAGCTCAGCTCAACTCGAATGAGGGAAGTTTCTTCTCTATCAGACTATTTTTCAAGGTCACATAGTCTGGCATACCCCGCTCGTAGGGAGGGTAGGCCTCGCCCTGGATCAGCGGATAGAGATACTCTTTGCAGGCATCCGTGATACCGAAACCGTCTTCGGTGATGAACTCCATCGGCATCATTTTCTCCACGTTGGCCACCTCTGAGAGGGGCGCCTTGCCGATCTCCCAGCGGTAGGGATTGCTGGAAGTGCGCACCACTGTTGGCATTATCGAGTTCTCTCCTGCCAGCGCGTACTCCACCGCCGATTTGCCCAGCGCGTATGCCTGCTCGACATCGCTCTCGGAGGCGAGATGACGAGCTGCCCTCTGCAGATAGTCGGCCACTGCCCAGTGGAACTTGTAACCCAGTGCGTCCTTGATCATGTTGGCGACCACCGGTGCGGCACCCCCCAGCTGGGCATGGCCGAAAGCATCACGGGTGCCCTGCTCGGCAAGAAATTTGCCGTCCGGCCAATGGGCGCCCTCAGATACGACGACGGTGACATAACCGTGCTCTTCAACCTTCTCCCTGCATTTTGCGATAAAAGCGTCCTGGTTGAATTCGATCTCCGGGAAGAGAATGACGACAGGGATGCCCTTGTCCTCGACCAGACCGCCCGCGGCGGCAATCCAGCCTGCATGGCGTCCCATCACCTCGATGACGAAGACCTTGGTCGAGGTCTTGGCCATCGAGCGGACGTCGAACGACGCCTCGAGCGTAGAGACGGCGATATATTTTGCCACCGAGCCGAAGCCGGGACAGTTGTCGGTGATAGGCAGATCATTGTCGACGGTTTTCGGTACATGGATGGCCTGAACCGGGAACCCCATCTTTTCAGAGAGCTGCGACACCTTGTAGCAGGTATCCGCGGAGTCGCCGCCGCCGTTGTAGAAGAAGTAGCCGATATCGTGCGCCTTGAAGATCTCGATCAAGCGTTCGTATTCGCGCTTGCTCTCTTCCAGTCCCTTGAGTTTGAAGCGGCAGGAGCCAAACCCGCCGGAAGGGGTATGGCGCAGCGCGGCGATCGCTTCAGCCGACTCTTTACCGGTGTCGATCAACTCTTCGGTGAGGGCGCCGATGATGCCGTTGGCACCGGCGTAAACGGTACCGATTTTGTCGCTGTTCTGGCGGGCGGTTTCGATGACACCGCAGGCTGAAGCGTTGATAACGGCGGTAACGCCGCCGGATTGTGCGTAAAAGGCGTTTTTCTTGCTCATGGGATTTCCTTCTTTTCCTCTCTCTGAGATATTCAACTCTGAAGCTTTAGCGGAGCCGTGTCCGGACGGCCTGGATCTCATCCCGCCCGCCGCCGCCGAGGTACGTCCGCGCCAGGAGCGGTGAGACGACACTGACACGGCTTGCTGTGTGCATCGTGGCTCCGCAGACGGATTGAATGGGCATCGGGCAAATCCACCGCGTGGAATCCGGGCCAGTTCCAGCAACTGGGCGAAGCATAAAGCGGAGCGGCTGCGAACCGGTCTGTTCGAGGGCCGCCGCGGCCATTACTCTATAATGCACGTCGCCGGTTCGGCCAATGCAAAAGTTGGATGCGGTCATGCGATCAGCTAATTTGATCAGTCAACCGGCAGCGTGCTTGCAGGGTTTGCACCGACTGGGGTTAGTGTCCGCATTTTTCGTGAAAATAGTCGATAATCTAATAAAAGTCGCTAATTGACGGCAAAGTATGGAGATTCTGTGCGATCTCTATCGGCCGAAGAAAAGCTCGGCCAGCCGCTCTCCAGGGTCGACGGCACGCATGAATGCTTCGCCTACCAGAAAGCTGTGCACCTGGTGCGAACGCATCAGATCGACATCCTCGGCACCGTGGATGCCGCTCTCGGTGACCACGATTCGGTCTGCGGGGATCCTCGCCAGCAGTTCCAGTGTGGTATCGAGGTTGACCTCGAAACTGCGCAGATCGCGGTTGTTGATGCCGATCAGGCGGTTTCCAGTCGGCAGCGCGCGCTCCAGCTCCTGCGCATCGTGCACTTCGATCAGCACGTCCATGCCGAGCTGCCGGGCGAGGTCGTGCAGCTGCCCCAGGGTGGCGTCGTCCAGGCAGGCGGCGATAAGCAGAATGCAGTCCGCCCCCAGAGCCCTGGCTTCGTAGACCTGGTAGGGGTCGACGATGAACTCTTTGCGCAGCACCGGCAGCCGACAGGCGGCCCGCGCCTGCCGCAGATAGGCGTCGCTGCCCTGAAAAAAGTCGATGTCGGTCAGCACCGAGAGGCAGGCCGCCCCCCCCCGGGCATAACTCGCCGCGATCTCGGCCGGGTCGAAATTCTCGCGGATGACCCCCTTGCTGGGTGAAGCCTTCTTTATCTCTGCGATCACCGCCGGCTCTCCGTGGGCGATCCGCTCCGCCAGCGCGGCGGTGAATCCTCTGACAGGATCGGCCTGCGCGGCGGCCTGTTCCAGTTGCGACAGGGGAACCGCGCTGCGCCGGCTGACAATCTCCTCGCGTTTGCGATCGATGATTTTTCGCAGAATATCGGGGGGTGAAACCATGGCCACTATCGCTCTGTCTCGCGGGAATAGAGCGCGCAAGTTTAACCCAAGCGGAGCGATCCCGCAGTGGCTGGGTTGCACCCGATCTGCCCGTGCGGGTGATTCCTGTTACCATGCGGCGATTGCGCAGGCTGTTCAAAGGTGTCAGATCAGAGCTTATGAATCCGGTAATCGATCTTCTCAATTCGCACCGTTCCATTCGCCGTTTCAGCGCGCGCGAGGTACCCCAGGCGCTGGTCGAAGAGCTGGTTGTCGCCGGCCAATCCGCCTCCACTTCCAGCTTCATCCAGGGCTGCACGGTGATTCAGGTCGGCGACGCGGAACACCGTAAGCTGCTGGCGGCCTACGCTGGCGATCAGCCCTACGTCGAGAAGGCGCCGCTGTTTCTCGTATTCTGCGCCGATATGCAGCGGCATCGGCTGGCCTGCGACATGCACGGCGCCGAAATGAAATCGGGTTACACCGAGCAGTTCATCACCACCACGGTGGACTGCGCGCTGTTTGCACAGAATCTGATGATCGCCGCCGAGTCGGTCGGCCTGGGCGGGGTATTCATCGGCGGTATCCGTAACCGGATCAAGGAAGTTGCGGAGTTGTTACGGCTTCCCGAGCTGGTCTATCCGGTATTCGGCATGTGTCTCGGTTATCCCGATCAGGCGCCGGTGCTGCGCCCCCGCCTGCCGCTCCCGGTGGTGCTGAAGCAGGAGCGTTATGACGACGAAGGGGACCGCGAGCGTATCGCAGAGTACGACCACGCGGTCAGGGAGTACTATATGACCCGCACCGGCGGCAAGAAGGATACCGCGTGGAGCGAACAGATATCGGGTATGCTGGGGCGCGAGTCACGCCCGCACATGCTCGCTTTTCTGCAGCGTAGAGGTTTTCTGTTGAAGTAGCGCCTGGAGCGGTGGATGAAGCCGGCCGGCAAATGAATCGAGAACGACAACGACCGCACCGCCGTTGGCTGGGGAATCGGTCACTTTAAAGTGGAGATGAAGATGAGAATAGTTGCCCTGTTGTTACTGCTGCCCGCCCTTGCCCTGGCACAGGCTCCCGGGGGGCAGGTGGATCGTGCCAAGATGCTGGAGCAGATGAAGCAATCGATGCTGCCGATGATGGAGCAGTCGCTGCCCGAGCTGGAACGGACACGCGAGTGCGTGCGTGCCAGCAGCGACAGTGCGCAGCTCAAGGAGTGCGCGGCCATCATGGAGGCTTTCCAGAAGCGCATGATGGCACAGATGGGCATGCCGCAAGGGGGGGCACACCAGGGCGCGGGGAAGAGCGCACCGCCGCAGCAGCCCGATATCGAGTGGAGCCCGGAAGTGCAGAAGCAGGTACTGCAAGGACTGGATATGTCGATCAAGCAGACTTCGGCAATGAAGGGCTGCCTGCAGTCGAGCCAGACACCGGAGCAGATGGATGCCTGCATGAAGCAGAGCGGGCTCGCTGCCCAGCCCCGCCGACAGTAACAATGTTGATTGCCGCGACCGTCTGCGGCTTCACGCAGGCGGCCGCGGGACCTTAGAACCCCTGCGTCAGTATCACCAGCTTGTCGAGACGGCTGCGGGCCTCGCCACTGGCAATGATTTTGTCGGCCCTTGCAATGCCTTCGGCCAGCGTGTCGGCGAGGCCGGCGCAGTAGATCGCCGCGCCAGCGTTGAGCTGCACGATGTCCCGTGCCGGTCCGGGTTGGTTCTCCAGCACGCTGCGGATGATATTAAGGCTGTCCTGCGCATCTTCCGCCTTGATCGCCGCGACCGGCGAGCGTTTGATACCGAACTCCTCTGGGTGGATGCTGAAGCGCCGGACCAGGCCATCCTTCAGTTCCGCCACATCCGTCTTGTCACCGACGCTGATCTCGTCGAGTCCGTCGTGTGAGTGCACCACCAGCACGTGGCGACTGCCGAGCCGCTGCAGTACCTGCGCGATCGGTTCCAGCAGCTCATCGCTGAAGACGCCCAGCAGCTGGTTGGGGACGCCGGCGGGATTGGTGAGCGGGCCAAGGATGTTGAAGATGGTGCGTACCCCCATCTCCCGCCGCGGGCCGATCGCGTGCTTCATCGCGCTGTGGTGGCCTGGGGCGAACATGAAACCGACACCGACTTCACGCACGCACTGCGCCACCTGCGCGGCGTCGATATCGAGCCTGACCCCGGCGGCCTCGAGCGCGTCGGCGCTGCCCGATTTCGACGACACCGAGCGGTTGCCGTGTTTGGCGACGTGGCAGCCCGCCGCTGCTGCCACGAACATGGAGGCTGTAGAGACGTTGAAGGTGCCGGAACCGTCGCCCCCTGTGCCGACGATGTCCACGCAGTGCTCCAGTCCACTGACGTCGACGCCGGTGGCAAGCCGGCGCATCACCGAGGCGGCCGCAGCGATCTCGACGATCGATTCGCCCTTCATGCGCAGGCCGACCAGAAAGCCGCCGATCTGGGCCGGCGTTGCGCCGCCGGTCATGATCTTGTGCATCACCGCGGTCATCTCCTCGCTACCGAGATCACGGCGCTGGATCACCTGTTCGATTGCCTGTGGCATCTCCATTCTTCTATCTCCCCTCAACAAAGTTTCTCAGCAGGTCGTGACCGTGCTCGGTCAGGATCGACTCAGGGTGATACTGCACCCCCTGCACGTTCAGTTCGCGGTGTCTGATGCCCATGATCTCATCCGGTTGGCCCTCTGTGTCGAGCGTCCACGCGGTCACTTCGAGAGCGTCCGGCAGGCTCTGCCAGTCGATCACCAGCGAATGGTAGCGTGTTGCCCGATACGGGTTGGTCAGGCCCTGGAACAGACCGGTATCGGCGTGGTGGATCGGCGAGGTCTTGCCGTGCATCACCTCTCTCGCGTGCACGATTCTGCCACCGAACGCCTGGCCGATCGATTGGTGGCCCAGGCAGACTCCCAGTATCGGGATCGACCCGGCGAAACGCTTGATCGCGGCGACCGAGACGCCCGCCTCATTGGGTGTGCAGGGGCCGGGGCTGATCACCAGGTGATCGGGGCGCAAGCGGGCGATTCCATCGCAGTCTATCTCGTCATTGCGCACCACCCTGACCTGCTGCTGCAGCTCGCCGAAATACTGCACCAGG
>JAGRGU010000032.1 GCA_020445335.1 Gammaproteobacteria bacterium | reverse complement strand
CCGCGGCTGTTGACCGCCGCGTGCCACAGGTCGTCGATATTCTCCTCTTCCTTATTGCTGCCCGGCGTCGGCCAGGTGAGGGCGCCGCTGGTCAACGAGGCCAGATCGTTGTCAGGATCGAGCTGACCGCTAACACCCAGGCCAACAGTGAAGTTGACCATATGCTGCCAGAACGCTGGATCGGTGGGATTGGTCGGCACCAGATTGTCGACATCGGAGCGCAGGTCACGATTCCAGTAGTACATGGCGATGTCGGCCAGCGTGTTGTTCTGCTGGTGGCCATCGCCATCCAATCCCCGGTAGGGGTTGACTGGTGTGTACTGATACGACTGGTTGTCGGGCCCGGTGATCGTCGGGCCATCATTGTTATCGGCGCTGCGCGCTGCCGTGGTCGGGGCATCGTCACCGTTCCAGTAGCCATCCGTCATCAGGATGTTGTAACTCTGCCGACAGGCCAGATGCGACTCGCTGACATTGCTGCCCGGTGTCTTGCCCCAGGGGCCCTTGTTATCGGAGCGCGAGTAGTACTGGCCGATGTCATCCAGCGCCCGGCGCAATGGCGTGCCTGACGTCGGAATCGAGTGTTCGTAGAGCGATTCGAAGAACGCAGTCCGGTCGCTGCCCTCGAATTTGCGCACACCGGTGATCAACGCGCCCGGGCTGGTCACACCGTCAACCATAGCGGAGGCCTTGTTGATCGCGGCGAAACCGACACGCAGGCCTGTTCCCTGCTCGGCGAAGGCGCGGCCGACACCGGCTCGCGCCAGCAGGATACGCGAGCGGTAGTAGGTGTACCAGTTGGCGAAGTTCTGGATCTCCTCGTCGTAGCTGCAAGTCGGTGCGGCGGCGCAATCCTCACGATTGGCACCACCGGTATAGCTGTCGCCGCTGCGGATCTCGACGCGCGTGTATTTGGCCGCACTCTCCCTGTCTGCGTTGGAGCTGACATCGCCGGTGAACCGATAGTAGAGGGCTGGCCAGAAGGTGCGATACTGCCAATTAGAGGTGTTGGTGGTTACGAAGTTCAGATTGGCGAACGCAGTACCATTTGGGGCCGAATCCCAGAAAGCAGACTGGGAATTGTTTGCGGTCAGGTCGCGACACCCCTTGCCGGTATCCACCGGGTTGTGCGGGGCGCAGGTGATCAAGGCGTTGGCCATGCGGGTTCCATCCGCGTTCGACCATGGCACATAGGTCACCTCGGGATTGTAATAGGTCCTGTTGATCGAGCTGCTGCGCGCCCACTTGTCGTAGATGTTGTTGCTCTCCGTGAAGGAGACGACGAAGTTGGTATAGTTGCCGCCGCCGTAGAGATTGTCCACGCGCGGATAAAGGAAGTACGACCAGATCAGATTGTCGGGCATCAATTCCCAGTGCATCGACCCCGAATCGTCCAACGTGAACATGATGTTGGGTTCGATCGAACCGCCGAGAAAGAGCGGCACCTGTGCCGGCGCCGCCGACAGATTCCAGGAGGGCAGCGCGATGACCGCGAATGCGCCCAGACCGATGAGTTTCAGCTTCAGGTTGTGCATATCGATACCCCGGCTCTTCACCATTTATAGACACTCTGCAGCAGCACGATCGTACTGGCGGATCCACCCACGCCGCGCGCCGTAACCTGCAGATAGATGTCGGAACTGTCCAGCGACTGCGCCGCTTCCAGGCTCTCGGTACTGGGCGGCAGTTTTTCGATCAGATAGACCGGCTGCGCGGCGACATCCGGAATCACTTCGCTGCCGCTGAGCACCACACCGTTGGCCGCCCACCAGCTTGCATCGCGCAACTCCCACCAGGGCGAGCCATTGGTGATGGTCGGATAGTCCGGGTGGGCAGTGCTCACGTCCCACAACGGACTCTTGTCACTGCTGTTGGTGATGTCGCGCACGTTCGGCAGCGTGGTCTGATCAGAGATCCATTTCTCGGCAACGCGCAGTGCCGACTCGGCTGCCTGGAAGGCGGTGTTGCGATCGCGCATGTTGCCCGCCATGCGCTCCTCCAAAATATTTGAGTCCATCGTCGAGACGCCGAACACCGTCATCAACAGCAGGATCATCAAAGCGGTGATCATCACCGCCCCACGCTGTTTTCGCGGCA
Organism: Gammaproteobacteria bacterium; assembly: GCA_020445335.1. Classification (GTDB taxonomy): domain Bacteria; phylum Pseudomonadota; class Gammaproteobacteria; order Chromatiales; family Chromatiaceae; genus HKST-UBA178. The sequence goes on along the minus strand of JAGRGU010000032.1, from coordinate 48,004 downwards.
AGTAAGTGGTCACATACTTCATGGCACTTTATTCCTCAGACCGATGGTGGCAGTCATGGTCTGGGTCAGCTGACCGCCGGTCACGGTTATGTTGTTGGCTTTTGAGGCCAGCGTCAGCGTAATGCGCACGCTGGTGACATCGGACCAGTCCGCCACCGAGGGGCCAGCCGTGTACTGGTCCGCCGCCAGGTCGCTGTCGGTATCCTCGCCATAGAGCAAGGTCAAATCCTGCACGCCGTCGACCAGCTCCTGCTCCACCCCGCCGTTCTCACGCAGAAACAGCGCCGGCTGGCCGAAGCTGTTGTTCTTGACATAGAAGTCGGAGTGGATGAAACGGAACACCTGCGCATCCGTCGCATAGTGCTTGCTCAGGCGCGCGCTCGAGTTGCTGCCGGCGCCATGCTCGATGGTGATAACCCCGCCGCTCTCCTTGAGATCGGTGACCCTGAACAGATCGGAGGTCTCGCAGTCCGTGATCAGCATGTACTCGTTGCCCGGCGTGGTGAAGTCGAGCTCGCAGGCGCCGCTGCCGCTCTTGAGTCCGTTGATGCTCAGCGCTTCACTGTCGGAGCCCATTGAACTGGACAAGCGGTTGCCGCAGCCGGTGACCAGCTCCGCCCGGCTCACGGTGAGCATATCGGTGTTGGCGGCAACGCTGACAGGATCGTCGGAGCTGCTGCTGACGTCACCATAAAGGGGCGAGAAACTGCTGCCGTTGTAGGCATAGCCGCGAATCGCCTGGTTGGCGCTGTAGGTGCCGCTGCCCGGCATGCCGTTGGCGAGTACGTTGGGAATCACCGCCGCCAGGTTGCCGCACCCCTGGTAACCCGCCATGCGGATGGTGCGGGAGAGTACCTCCATCACGTAGCGCCCGTTCTCCTGGATCACCGACAGCGCGTCCTGGGTGCGATATGCCTGCTTGCTGGAGAGGAAGACGTTGATCATGCCGATCGTCAGTACCAGCCCCAGTACCATCGCGATCAATATCTCCACGAGACCGAAACCGGCCATGCGGCACTTTGAGTTCTCTACTCTTCTCTGCATCATCAGATATCCGAAACCACGGTCATGGTTTTCGCTGGAATATTGCTGTTGCGCGCGTCGTCCCATGCGACAACCACCGTCACCCGGTTGCCGTTGAGTGTGACCGAACCGTCACCGCTGGGGAGGTTGGCCGCCAGGTTGCCGATCCAGTCGACCAGATCCTGATCCGCCTGACTGGTCGGCGTGCTCGGGGGCGCCCCTGCAAGGGTGAGTGCATAATCGGCGACATTGGCCTGATTGGCACGCATGCAGTCGACGATATCGTAGGCCAGCAGCGTCGCCTGCGAGCGCAACATCGAACTGTGGTTGAGTTTGATACCGGTCGCCTGCAGGCCGGCCAGCCCGAGCAGCCCGACCGAGAATATGACCACGGTCACCAGCACCTCGACCAGCGTGAAGCCTCGAACACCCGCCCGGGACCTGAACTCTCTCTGCATATCGCTATCCTCGCCTCAGTCGCACTTGGTCGGATCGCCGGTAATGACGGTACAGCTTGCACGGCAGGTGGTCACCCGCCCGGCTGCCGAAATGGGCAGACTGCGAACCGAACTGCTGTCGCTCACCGTGACATCGAAGCAGGCGGTGGCAGCGACGTTACCCAATCCCTCAAAGGTGACCGGACCTCCGGTCAACGCCAGCGCTATACCTGTCGGAGGCGCCTCGAACGAACGAATCACCGAACCGTCGGAGCTGAGCTGAATCTCCCAGCCCGTCCCCCAGCCACCCACTTTCGCCACCACATCGATATCCACGCCTTGGCGCACCGCCTCGGCACGCGCGTAGTTGAGCGCCACCGTCAGCTCGCGCGCGGTTGTAATCAGATCGCTGTTGCGCTTCATGTTGACGATGCCCGGTACGCCGATCATCAGAATCAGGGCGATTACCGCTACCGTCACCATCAGCTCCACCAGGGTGAAGCCCGTTTCTCGTTGTTGCATTCGGTTCATGCCTCTCTATATAGGCTGATAGCTAAAAATCTTCATCCGTTTATGGGACATCCGGCGTCGCTTCGCCGACAGGCGGTCATTCGGGAGTGCCGATACCCGCTTGGCCGAACACCGGCCGAGCCGCTCCATCCTTGATCAGGCTCAAGACTTGGACGGTAAAAACCTTGCTAGTATATGGGTAAGTATCGGCATCAGCCGCCATCCGGACCTAGACCATGAACAGGGTTACCCAGCAATCCTCCTGGCACCGCGACATCGTGCAGCTGTTGCGCGCCCACCGCATCACCCCCACGGTACAGCGCGTGTTGATCGCCTCGCAGCTGTTCCAACGCCCCCAGCACCTGACCGCTGAACAGCTGCTCGAGCTGGCCAATGGCAGCGGCAGGCGCGTATCCAAAGCGACGGTCTACAACACCCTCGGGCTGTTCGTCCGCAAGGGCCTGGTACGCGAGTTGATCGTCGACGGCAACCGCGCCTTCTACGACTCCAACAACTCGCCCCACGCGCACGTCTACAACCCAGACACCCAACAGCTGTTCGACGTGGACGTGAAAGATATCGACTTCACGTTGCCGGAGGCGCTGGGGACTCAGGCCCGTATCGACCGAATCGAGGTCACCGTCCATCTCGCTTCCGCAGAGAGCCGTTAACTCAGCCGTCCGCCCTGCACCGGGGTATTGTCGCACCGTGGCCCATTCTTTATACTTCGCCACGCCTCAATTCAGGCCGATGTAGCTCAGCCGGCAGAGCAACGCATTCGTAATGCGTGGGTCGGCGGTTCGAATCCGCCCATCGGCTCCAACTTCCGCCCATTCCGATGACCACGCTTTTCGTCAATCGACTGACCGTTATCGACGCGTCGCTGCTCGACCCGGATCGCGGCCTGCTCGGACAGAGCTGGCTGCTGGATGTCGAGATCGAAGGGACACTCGACCGGCAGGGCATGGTGCTTGATTTCGCCGAGGTGAAGCGACGGATCAAATCGCTGGTCGACCAGGAATTCGATCACCGGCTGCTGGTTCCCACCCGCCACCCGGGATTCAGCACGACGCTTGTCGACGGCGGCTGTCACGTCCGCTTCCGTTTGAGAAACGGCGAAATGATCGACCACCGGGGCCCTGCTGACGCCTGTGCGCTGCTCGATGCAGGCCGGGTCGACAGCGAAACCCTCGGCGCCGCAATCAGCGCCAGACTGGAGCCTCAACTACCGGAGAACATCCTTGCCGTCCGGCTTCTCCTGCATACCGAAGCGATCACGGACGCCAGTTACCACTACAGCCACGGCCTCAAACTGCATCGGGGCAACTGCCAGCGCATCGCCCACGGACACCGCTCGCGCATCCAGATCTACCGGGACGGCGCCCGGGATAAGGATCTGGAGGCGGATTGGGCAGAACGCTGGCGCGATGTCTATATCGCCAGCCGCGACGACCTGTTGCACGAGGTCAGCCTGGGTGGGAACGACTACCTGCAATTCGGCTACCGGGCCGCGCAAGGCCGCTTCGAACTCAGACTCCCGCGGCGCAGCTGCAGGATCGTCGATTGTGAAACCACGGTGGAGAACCTCGCCCGGCATATCCGCGCCACGCTGGAGCATGAGCACCCGGGGTCGACGTTCCGGGTGGTCGCTTTCGAGGGTGTCGAAAAGGGTGCGATCAGCGAAGGCGATGGGCGCCCCTCAACTTGATCAGCGCGCGAACTCCAGACGTCTGCCCCTGACCGCCGGATTGACCTGCCCTTCGTGGTAGGCCACCACACCGTTGACAATTGTGGTAACGATGCGTGAGCGCAGCCGGTACCCTTCGAGTGGCGACCAGCCGCATTTATAGCGTACCGCCTCGCGCTCGATCCGATAGGGGCTGGACGGATCGACCAGCACCAGGTCAGCCCAGTAGCCTTCGCGCAGGTAGCCGCGCTTGGCAATATCGAACAGTCTCGCCGGCCCGTGCGCGATCTTCTCCACCACCTGCTCCAGTGACAGCACGCGGTCGTGGTAGAGCTCCAGTACCATCGGCAGCGCCCACTGTACCAACGGCAGGCCTGCCGGCGCCTTGAAGTAGCTGGAGAGTTTCTCCTCCAGCGTGTGTGGCGCGTGATCGGTACCGATCACATCGATGCGATCCTCCGCCAGGGCCCGGCGAATGGCATCGCGGTCGGCACGGCTCTTGATCGCCGGATTGCACTTGATGAAGGTTCCCTTGGTGTCGTAATCGCGCTGATCGAAGAAGAGATGATGGACGCAGGCCTCGGCGGTAATCTGCTTGCCATCCAACGGCCCAGGCTGCAGCAGTTCCAACTCACGCGCAGTGGTCAGATGAAGAATGTGTAGACGGGTTCCGTGACGCCTGGCCAGGTCGACGGCGAACGAGGATGAGCGGTAACAGGCTTCGGCGCTGCGGATCTCCGGATGCAGCTCGATCGGCACATCCTCGCCATACTTCTCACGCGCGCTGGCCTCGTTCCGCAAAATCGTCGGCGTATCCTCGCAGTGCGTCGCCACCAGGGTCGGGGCATCGCGAAAAATCCCCTCGAGGGTCTGCTCGTCGTCGACCAGCATGTTGCCGGTCGAGGCGCCCATGAACACCTTGATGCCACAGGTCTGGTTCGGCTGCAGCTGCCGGATCTCCTCCAGATTGTCGTTGGTCGCTCCGAGATAGAAGCTGTAGTTGGCCATCGCCCGTTCGGTCGCAATCAGATATTTGGCCTCCAGCGCGTCGAGTGTGACCGTCTGAGGGTTGGTGTTGGGCATATCCATGAAACTGGTGATACCGCCGGCCAGAGCCGCTGCCGACTCACTCTGCATATCTGCTTTGGCGGGCGCCCCGGGATCGCGAAAGTGGACCTGATCGTCGATCATGCCGGGCAGCAACAGACGGCCATCCGCCTGCAGAATCCGGGTATTGTCGGCGGCCGTTAGAGCCGAATCGATGCGCTCGATACGGCCGTTCGCAAGCAGCATGTCCCCTTCCATGATGCTGCCCTCATTCACCATGCGGGCGTCCTTGATCAGTAATCGGTCGTTCATCTCAGTCGTACTCCCTGTCTTTCCAGTTTCTGATCGCGGTGAATACCGCTTCCGAGGAGTCCAGTCCCTCTCCCCGATACCGTTCCGCGGCCGCTATGACACCCTTTTCGGCGGTACGCAGGAACGGATTGGTCAGCAGTTCCGATGCCAGCGTCGAGGGCACGGTAGGAAGGCCGAGCGCGCGCAACCGCTCACACTCCTGCTGGCGTTCGAGGCGCGCCGCACTCTCCGGCTCCACCCAGGCGGCGAATCCCAGATTGTCGAGCGTGTACTCATGCGCGCAATAGATTCTGGTTTGCGCCGGCAATGCGGCGATCCGTTGCAGAGAGCGATGCAGCTGTGCATGGGTGCCGCTGAAGACCCGACCGCAACCGGCGGCGAAGAGCGTATCGCCACAGAACAACGCCCCCTCGCCGTAGTAGGCGATATGCCCTTCGGTATGGCCGGGCACCTCGAGCACCGTGAAGCTGGCTTCCAGCGCCGGTAGTTCGACCCGCTCCCCATCGCTCAACCGATGCTGCAACGCCGCGATCGGTTCACCAGCAGGCCCGTAGACACGTGCCTCAGGCCAGGCATCCAGAAGCGCACCTATTCCACCGACGTGATCTGCATGCTTGTGCGTCACAAGGATCGCGTCCAGTTGCCCTGCCGACTCACGCAGATAGCTCAGTACCGGCGCCGGCTCGCCCGGATCGACCACCACCACGGCGACGCCTCCGGCGCGTCGCAACGCCCAGATATAGTTGTCGCGAAAGGCCGAAAGCGGGGTTATCTCGAGCATGGCGCTATTTTCCGTAGAGGATTTCGGGGTCGATCAGGGGCTCGTAGGCAACCTCCACGCGGTTGCCCTTGACCACATTATAGAAACAGCTGCGGCGACCGGTATGACAGGCGGGCCCGGTCTGATCGACCTTTAGCAGAATGGTGTCGCCGTCACAGTCGAAACTCAACTCCTTCAGCACCTGCACCTGACCGGATGACTCCCCCTTGCGCCACAGCTGCTGTCGCGAACGCGACCAGTAGCAGACTCGCCCGGTCTGCAGCGTCTCCTCCAGCGCCACCCGGTTCATCCAGGCCATCATCAACACCTCTCCGCTGTCGTGCTGTTGCGAAATCGCAGGGATCAGCCCATCGCGGTTGTAAGGCAGCCCGTCCAGCACTTCGGCGAGTGGCAACCCCTCCCCGACCTTGTATTTTTCCATCTTCTTCATATCTACCCGCACCCCCCTTTAGTTGCGTTGCATCATACCATCCACCACCCCCCCCTGGTGATATACTGAAATCGGGAAACCTGCGGCCAACGGCACCGGAAAAGAGTTGCTTCCATGCGCATATTCAGAATCTCCTTCGTCAATCAGGGCAAGGTATATCTGCTCTATGCGGAAGCCGTGCGCCAAGCGGATGTCTACGGTTTCGTCGAAGTCGAAGGACTGATCTTCGGCGAGGCGAGCGCGCTGGTGATCGACCCCCAGGAAGAGAAACTGAAGAATGAATTCGCCGGCGTGACCCGCACGCTGATTCCCATGCACGCGGTGATACGCGTGGACGAAGTGGAGAAGCGAGGGGAGTGCAAGATTCTCGACCTGGACGAAAAGTCCAATATCAGCCCCTTTCCCAGCACCTTCTATTCACCGCACAAGCGATCCGACACCTGAGCTGTCAGCAACCATGATTAGCCACGAAAACATCCGTCAACAGCTGCTGCAGCGGCGCGAGATTCTGATCAAACGTATGCAGAGCATCGCCGAAGAGCAGCAGCATGCCGCTGGACCTCTGTCGCAGGATTTCGCCGAACAGGCAACCGAACGGGAGCACGAAGAGGTGCTAGATGCGCTCGGCGAGGCGGGCCGCCTGGAACTGAGCCAGATCAACCGCACCCTGGAGAGAATCAGCGACGGCGAGTACGGCGTCTGCGCCGGCTGCGGCGAAGATATCGCCGAAGCACGCCTGGAGATACTCCCCCACTCGGAGTACTGCGTCAGCTGCGCCGAGCAACGCGACGGCTGAGCATAAAGCCGCGGATTGCGATCCATCATTGTCTTTGGTCCGGCAGGCGCCACGATAATGGGATCTTTCATCGAATCGCAGTCAAGCCATGAAACCTCTAGCCGCGGTTATCGCGCTCTCGCTGACGACGTCCGCCCTGCTGACGGCCTGCAGCGCATCGCAGGATGCAGTGCCGGGGAGTATCCCGGAGTTGGTTACCGCAGCCGAACAGGACGACCTGCAACTGCTCGACGCGCTGATCTCCGACAATCATCAGGTCGACGTGCGCGACGCCTGCCAGTGGACACCGCTGATGAAAGCGGCGCTGCATGGGCACCTCGAGTCCGCGCGCCGTTTGTTGCGGGCTGGCGCACATACCGAACTTGGTGACCGCGGCGGCTACACCGCCCTGATGCTGGCCGCATCCAACAACCACACCGAGCTGGTGGCCCTGCTATTGGCTCATGGGGCCAATCCCAACGCCATCGAGCAGACACATGGCTGGAGCGCATTGATATGGGCCGCCAAACGCGGCCATACGGCAACGGTACGGCTGTTACTGGATGCCAACGCCGACCCCTCGCCGGTTGATGACCGGGGTAGAAGCGCACTGGTGTGGGCTCGGGAAAACTCCCACGCCGACATCGTCGCGCTGCTCGAACCGATCGTGGCTATGACTGCATCAGGTCAATGAGTAGTTGGCGATATAATGATACTTTGCTGCTATCGGAGTCACTTCGCAATCCAACAGCGCCAGCTCCGTAAATGCGGAATTGGCCATTGCAGTCGAGGATAGAGAGATGCCCAGCATTACCAACGACCAGCAACTGAAGTCCGCGCTTAGCAAGCTGCCATTGAAGTCACAGCGAGCCATCGGCATGCTGTTTGCCACCAGCATACAGCTACCCTCCGTCGACAGCACCCTGGCGAAAGCGATGGAGCTGATCATGGCCTCAGAGTACGGCGAAAGCGAGCGTGAGCTTGCGTATAAAACGGCTAAATCAGTGGCCACCAAAACCTATACCGCGTGCGGACGGGACACCGACTGGGATGCACAGGCGGAGCACTTCGTCGCCGCCGCGTGCAGTGCCGCGCTGACCCCGGATGGACAGCTGTCAGCAGTCAACAATCCGGCCTGGAAAGCGGCCATTCAGGCACGCATGGCCAACAATTGTCTGATGATGGAGAAAGATCTCGAAGAGCCGCAGAACGAAGCCGTGCGCCAGTACCGTATCGCCGAGGAGTTTCTGCAAGCCCAAGCCTGATCCCGGCCGCATCCTCGCCCCCTGCGGCGCCCCCGCCGGCGCAAAGGGTTTTCTCGTCTTTGCCGCCTTAGCACTTTGCTGCGCAGAATGCCGGAGGTAAGATGAATCCCGGTAGTCCATAACAACCCAACGGGGCGCCGTGGGTCTGCGCGCCAACGGCAGTCCGGGACCGAGCAGAGGGAGGTGGGTGAAATGACCGTATGCAGTAGAATCAAGGGAGTAACCAAGAGCCACGAATGGATCGCCGATCTCTTTTCGGTACTTGCGGTGGCACTGCTGTTCGGCTCGATCTGGGCCGGAGTCGAATACCAGAGAAGCGTACTTGGATGGATCTCACAGAACGTGGTTCTGCACGGCTCCGCCATCATCGCCCTGATCGTCATCGACGTTTTTCTGGTGGTGCTGTTCCTCAGTATCGGCTCATCGCGCTTCTCCGACGATCCGGGCGAACGCTGTTTCGGCACATTTCGCGGGCGCCGCAGGGGAGGCGCCTCTATCGGGCGGGCATTTTTCAGCTGGCTGCATCATATGGAAAACGTCAACAAGAAACATCGCTGAGCAAGAAGCCTCCACCGAGCGAGAAACCTTGTCGAAACTCCGGCTGCCCGCACTTCTGCTGCTCTTCTCCCTCACGCTGCTGAACGGTTGCGCCTCGATGCTGTCGCAGCGCCTGGCAGCCAGCCTGAGCGGCGCTATGCTGAACCAGGCGGATCCCGAAGTGGTGCGCAGCGGCGCCCCCGCCTACCTGCTGCTGCTCGACGGACTGATCGACGAAAGTCCTCGGGATATCGAGCTGCTGCTGGCCGGCGCGCAACTCTACAATGCCTATGCCGGCGGACTGGTTGTAGAGAACGGTCGGCGCCAGCTGTTGACGGCGCGCGCCAGAGAGCTTGCCCAACGGGCGCTCTGCCTGCAGTACACCGAACTGTGCGATCTCGAATCGCTCCCCTTTGACACGCTCACGACAAGAGTCGCACAAACCGGATTCCCCTCATTGCGAACGCCCTACACCGTTGCCATCAGCTGGGCCGGATGGATCCAGGCGCGTTCCACAGACTGGAACGCGGTAGCCGACTTGGGCAAGGTGGAGGCGTTGCTGGAGGCGGTAGTGCAACGTGATCCGGGTTACGACCGTGGCCGCGCGCAGCTCTATCTGGGGGTGATGCGCACCCAGCTTCCTGCGGCACTGGGTGGTGAACCCGCGCGGGGCAGGGCGCATTTCGAGGCGGCGCTGCGTTACTCCCGGCAACGCGATCTGATGGCGAAGGTGGAGTATGCCCGGCGCTACGCACGGCTGGTGTTCGACCGGACGCTGCACGACCGGCTGCTGCACGAGGTGCTGCAGGCCGATCCCGAGGAACCAGGCCTGACACTCAGCAATGTACTTGCGCAAAGATTGGCCGCTAAGCTGATGCAAGAGGAGTTTTTCTAGGGAAAAGTCGATGCCGAGAGTGTTTCTGTTCGTCCTGTTGCTGTCGGTCTCGCTGCAGATCCACGCTGCCGTCACGCTGAAGATCGCCACGCTGCTGCCAGACGGCACCCGCTGGATGCAGGCGATGCGGGCCGCGGCCACGGAGATCCAATCACGCACCGAGGGCCGCGTCGAACTGCGCTTCTACCCGGGTGGCGTGATGGGCAACGACAAGAGTGTGTTGCGCAAGATACGCGCCGGACAGCTGCAAGGCGGCATGATCACCGCGGGGGGTCTCGCCACGATCGCGCCGGATATCCAGGCCTATAGCCTGCCCTTCCTGTTCCGCTCCTTCGAAGAGGTCGACCACGTGCGTGGTCAAACCGATGCATTGCTGCTCGATAGCCTGCAGCGACGTGGATTTACCAGCTTCGGACTGATGGAGGGGGGGTTCGTCTACCTGATGACACAAACTCCGGTGGCCTCTATTGCCGATCTGCGCGCTACCAAGGTCTGGGCCCCAGAGGGCGACCAGATCAGTCGCATTGCTTATGACGAGCTGGGCGTCTCTGCCATTCCGTTACCTCTCAGCGATGTCCTCACCGGGCTGCAGACCGGCCTGATCGAGACCATCGGCGCCTCACCGGTGGCAGCCATCGCATTGCAGTGGCACACCCGAGTAAAATTCCTGACCAACGCGCCGGTGCTATATCTCTACGGCTCGCTGGTTATTCAGAACCGCGCATTGCATCGACTGGAGCGCCGCGATGCCGATGTACTGAATCAGGTGCTGCGGGCGACCTCACGCCAACTCAACGACGAAAACCGCCTGGACAACCAGCAGGCCAGAGTCGCGCTCGGCAAACGCGGCATCGAAACGGTCACACCAAATGCAGCGGAGATGATGCAGTGGCGCGACATTGTGAACAAGGCCGTCACTCGCCTGGCCGACAGCGCAGGAAAGTTTTCATCCGACCTGATCCCGCGGATACAGCAAGCGATCGCCGCGTACCGTAACGACCACTGACGCCGATCGATGGCAGCCTGGCTACGCAATCTGCAGCGGCTGACGACGACGCTGGAGAACGGTCTGCTTACGCTGACGCTCGCATCGCTGGTAGTGCTCGCATTGACCCAGATCCTGCTGCGCATTATCTGGCAGCTGGGAATCGGCTGGGCCGATCCGACGCTGCGCGTACTGGTGCTCTGGGTCGCACTGCTGGGAGGGTTGGCTGCGACCCGCGACAACAACCATATCCGCATCGACATCGTATCGCGCTACCTCGCCCCGGCCTGGCGCAAACGCGCGGCCAGGGCAAGCGACAACTTCTCTGCGCTGGTCTGCGCTGTGATCGCCTGGCACAGCGCTCGCTTCGTCCTGCGCGAGTATGAGGACGGCGTGCTGCTCTTCTCCTCTGTTCCCGCCTGGCTCTGCGAATCCATCCTGCCCGCCGGTTTCGCGCTGATGGCACTGCGTTTCCTGCTCTCGGCGGTGGCGGGACGGCTTCCGGAGACAAACGGCTAGTGTTGCTCAGCGCACTATTGCTGCTCGTCCTGGCGCTTCTTGGCGCGCCGTTGTTCGTGGTCATTGCAGCCGGCGCGTTGCTCGGTTTCCAACGCGCCGACATCGACCTGTCGGTGGTTGCCATCGAGTTCTTCCGTATCGCAGAAATGCCGGTCCTGCTGGCTATCCCGCTGTTCACCCTGGCCGGATATCTGCTGAGCGAAAGTCGCGCTCCAGCGCGCCTGGTGCGCCTGACACAGGCGCTGCTGGGCTGGTTGCCCGGCGGTCTCGCGATTGTCTCGCTGGTCGCCTGCGCCCTTTTCACAGCCTTTACCGGCGCTTCCGGGGTGACCATCGTCGCGCTGGGCGCCCTGCTCTATCCCGCCTTACGGCAGGCAGGTTACGACGAAAACTTCAGCCTCGGGCTGGTGACCACATCGGGCAGCCTCGGTCTGTTGTTCGCACCAGCTCTGCCACTGATTCTCTACGCCGTGATCGCTCAACAGCTCGGAATCGGGCAGCAGATCAGCGTCGACGCGATGTTTCTGGCCGGGGTACTGCCGGGGCTGCTGATGCTTTTGCTGCTGACGGTCTGGAGCATCTGGTGTAATCGCGAGCAGGCGACCGTCCGCTTCGAATGGCGCGAAGCCGGGGACGCGCTACGGGATGCGGCCTGGGAGATCCCGCTGCCACTGGTTGTTTTGGGCGGCGTCTATACGGGCCTGTTCGCTATCTCGGAAGCCGCCGCCGTCACCGCCGGTTACGTTTTACTGGTGCAGGTCTTGATCAAACGTGAGATCCCCCTGGCGCAACTGCCGCAGATCATGCGCCAGTCGATGATCCTGGTCGGTGGCATCCTGCTGATCCTGGGCATGTCGCTGGCCTCCACCAACTTCCTGATCGACGCGCAGGTTCCGACCCGACTGTTCGCCTGGCTGCGCGAACTGGTGCACGACAAATACGCCTTTCTGATTCTGCTCAATCTGTTTCTGCTGCTGCTGGGAACGATGCTCGATATCTTCTCGGCGCTGGTGTTGATCGTACCGCTGCTGCTGCCGGTGGCGATCGGCTATGGCATCGACCCGGTGCACCTGGGCATCATCTTTCTCGCCAATATGCAGATCGGCTACTTCACCCCGCCGGTGGGCATGAATCTGTTTATCGCCAGCTACCGTTTCGGCAAACCGGTGACGCGGCTCTACCGCGCCACATTGAGTTGGTTCGCAATCCTGCTGGGGGCGGTTCTGGTCATCACCTACTGGCCCTGGTTGAGTCTCTGGCTGGTGCGAAGCTGAAGCCCCTTCCCGGGAGCGAACCGACTCAGTGTCCGAGCAGCGCGTCCAGATGAGCCACCACGCTGCGCCCCAGCGCGCTGAGCGAGTAACCGCCTTCGAGCATCGAAACGATGCGACCCTCGGCATGGCGGTCGGCGATCATCTTCAGTTCGTGGGTAATCCAGCGATAGTCCTCCTCACGAAGCCGGATATGCCCCATTTCATCCTCCACATGCGCGTCGAAGCCGGCGGAGATCAGCACCATCTGCGGTCGGTGATGCTCCAGCGCCGGCAGCCAATGCGCCGTTACCGCGCTGCGGAAGTCGGTACCGGAAGCGCCCGCCGGCAACGTGATATTGACCACGTGGTCGGTCTCCGATTCGTGCCCGGTGAAAGGATAAAAGGGGTGTTGAAAGCTCGAACAGAAGAGCACCCTGGACTCGTTCTCGAAGATATCTTCGGTGCCGTTGCCGTGGTGAACATCGAAATCGATCACGGCCACCCGCTCCAGACCGTGGGCGTAGAGCGCGTGCGCCGCCGCCACCGCAATGTTGTTGAAATAGCAGAAACCCATCGCCTCGCCCCGCTCGGCGTGGTGCCCGGGGGGACGAACCGCGCAGAAAGCACTCTTCACCCCGCCCGCCATCACCAGATCGACGGCGTGCACACCGGCGCCGGCAGCGCGCAGCGCCGCGTCCAGTGTGTAGGGCATCATAAAGGTGTCACCATCCAGCTCCAGAATACCTTCGTGCGGGGCATCGGTAATCAGCATGCTGATATAATCCGGGTCGTGCACCCGTTCCAGATGCTCACGCCTGGCCACCGGCGCATCGTGCTGTTGCAGCACGAACTCCATGCCTGAGCTTATCAGTTGATCGTTGATGGCGCTGAGGCGGGCAGGCCGCTCTGGATGATCCTTGCCGACATCGTGCTTCATGCAGGCAGCGTGCGAAATATAGGCAATTGGCACAGCGAAACTCCGTGCTTGAGATTAGAATGGATGGGTAGGCGCAAGACGCAAAGAAGTAGGTCGACCGGTGTTTTTCCACTTCCCGGTTGCAGAGTTCTCCAGAGGCGCCGACAAGCTGTTTTGTAATCCTTCTGGCAGGTAAAAGCAAACATGGGTCCACATCATTTAGAGAAACTCTTCTCACCGCGCTCTATTGCCGTGTTCGGCGCCAGCGACAAAACCGATGGCGTCGGTACCCGCGTCTTTCGCAATCTACGCAATGCCGGCTTCAAGGGATCTGTCTTTCCGATCAACCCGAAACACAAGAAGGTACAGGGCGAGCCCTGCTACCGGTCGGTCAGGGATATCGACGATCAAATCGACCTGGCGGTGATCGCCACACCCGCGCGCAGTGTCAACGGCATCATTCGCGATTGCGGTGAAAAGGGCATAGCAGCGGCGGTGGTGCTGAGTTCAGGCTTTCGCGAAACCGGCGAACAGGGCATGCGACTGGAACAGTCGCTGGCCGACACCGCGCGCCACTACAATATCCAGCTGATGGGGCCCAACTGCCTGGGACTGATGCGACCCACTATCGGTCTCGACGCCACTTTCCTCGACACCCCCGCACCGGCCGGCAAACTCGCCCTGGTATCACAGTCCGGCGCTTTGTGCACCGCTATTCTCGATTGGGCGGCACCGCACCAACTCGGGTTTTCGACCGTGGTATCGCTTGGCAATGCAGCCGGCATCGGCTTTGGTGACGTGCTCGATTACCTCGCAGTCGACGCAAAGACAGACGCCATTCTGCTCTATATCGAAGGGGTAAAAGATGCGCGCTCTTTCATGAGCGGGCTGCGTGCGGCCGCGCGCGCCAAGCCGGTGATCGTCATCAAGGTCGGCCGGAACAGCAAGAGCTCCGCCGCAGCCAAGACCCATACGGGTGCGCTGATAGGCTGCGACGACGTCTTCGACGCCGCGCTCGAACGGGCCGGCGTGGTACGTGCAATGAGTTTTGGCCAACTGTTCGCAGCGGCTGAGATCCTCTCCTCCAACAAACGCGTCAACGGCAACCGCCTGGCGATCGTCACCAATGGCGGCGGACCCGGCGTGCTGGCCACCGACAAGGCTGAGGAGCTCGGTGTCAACGTGGTTGGTTTGAGCGAAAAGACTCTCCGCGAGCTGGACAAGATACTGCCGCCCAACTGGTCGCACGGTAATCCGGTGGATATCATCGGCGATTCGCCGCCCGGCAAGTACGGCGAGTCGGTAGCAGCCTGTCTGCAGGACCCGGAGGTCGACGGCGTGTTGGCGCTGCTCACGCCGCAGGCGATGACGCGGCCGCTGGAAGCAGCGGAGGGTGTCATCGAGTCCTCCCGGAGACAGCGCGGCAAACCGGTAATCACCTGCTGGATGGGACAGACCCAGGTGCAGGGTGCCCGCGATCTGTTTTTCGAAAACAGGATTCCCACCTTCGTCACACCGGAACGGGCGGTGGAAGCCTTCGCCTACCTGTCGCGCTACCACTGCAATCAGAGGCTGCTGCTGCAAACACCGGGGCCGTTGTCAGACTTCCGCAAACCCGACGTCGAGGGTGCACGCATGATCATTGATGCGGCACTCGCCGAAGGGCGCGAAATGATGTCTGACACCGAATCGAAGGCGATACTCAGCGCGTTCCACATCCGCTGCAATCCGACGCTGGAGGTACGCTCGGCCACCGAGGCATTGGTCGCCGCCGAGTCACTCGGCTTTCCGGTGGTAATGAAGATCAGTTCGCCGCAGATCTCGCACAAATCGGACGTCGGTGGAGTACGCATCAATATCCTCAACGCGCCCGATGTGCGCACCACTTTCAAAGCCCTGGTCGAGCAGGCCAGGCATCTGCGCCCGGAAGCCGAGATTCGCGGTGCCACGGTGGAGGCGATGGTCGGTTCCAGCGACGCGCGGGAGTTGATGGTCGGCGTCAAGCGTGATCCGGTATTCGGCCCGGTGATCGCTTTCGGCGCCGGTGGCACCATGGCGGAAATACTGCACGACAATGCGGTAGCGCTGCCGCCGCTCAACCGCGTGCTGGCCGAGAGACTGATCAGGAAGACCCGCATCTCCAAGGTGCTCGGCCCCTTCCGGCATATGCAGGAGATCGATCAGCATGCGGTCGAGGAGGTGCTGTTGCGCGTCTCGGAGATGGTGTGCGAACTGCCGCATATCCAGGAGATGGACATCAACCCGCTGTTTGCCGATGAACGCGGTGTTATCGCGGTCGATGTGCGCATCAAGGTGACGCGGCCTTCGACCTCTCCGATCCCCTATTCGCATATGGCGATTCACCCCTACCCCTCGCACCTGATCCGCCACTGCCATCTGGCCGACGGCACGGAGATGACCATCCGTCCGATCAGGCCCGAGGATGCCGATATCGAGCAGGAGTTTGTGCGCAATCTCTCGCCGGAAGCACGCTATTTCCGTTTTATGCAGACCATCGAGGAGCTGACGCCGGAGATGCTGGTGCGCTTCACCCAGCTCGACTACAGCCGGGAGATGGCGCTGATCGCGGTGATCAACGAAAACAACCGCCGCGTGCAGCTAGGCGTCGCGCGCTATATGACCAATCCTGATGGGCGCTCCTGCGAGTTCGCGATCGCAGTCTCAGATCGTCGCAGCCGCATGGGCATAGGCTCGCAACTTATGGAGGCGATGATGGAGGCTGCCCGCAGTCAGGGCATACATGTGATCGAAGGGGAGGTTCTGGCAGACAACCAACGCATGCTCTCTTTGATGAAGGGACTCGGCTTTTCGGTACGCCCCTCCGCCGATGACCCCGGCCTGCGCATCGTCGAGCGCTGGCTCTGAAGCGGCGTTGCCACTAGTGCACTAGAGATCTATCGCATGCTTCTGAATACGGTAGAGCAGCGTATCCCGCGTCAAGCCTAGCAGGCGCGCGGCTCGGCTGCGGTTGCCGCCGGACATCTCCAGCGCCTGACGGATCATGTCCCCCTCCACTGCCGCCAGGTTGAGGCCCCCGACCGGCAGCTGGAACAGCCGCTCGACAGCACTATGCGTGGCGCCGCGACGCAGCTCCAGCGGCAGATCGTCGGGCTGCACGTTCTTCCCCGCCTGCAGGATCACCAGCTGCTCGCAGATATTGCGCAGTTCGCGCAGATTGCCCGGCCAGTCGTACGCTTTCATCAGGTTTCTCGCACTCACCGAAAAGCGTGGAGCGGGACGCTTGTGCTGGCGGGCGAGCTCGCGGCAGAACTGCTTCAGCAACAGCATAAGATCCTCGCTTCGCTCGCGCAACGGTGGAACCTCCAGCGGTACCACCAGCAACCGGTAATAGAGGTCCTCACGGAACAGGCCCTGCCGCACCAGCGCCGCCAGATCCTGGCTGGAGGTGCTGAGTAAGCGTAGATTCAATCCACCGCACCCGCTCTCCAGGAAACGGAACAGCAGCGACTGGCAGTCGCCATCGAGTTCGCCTACCTCGTCCAGCAACAGGGTTCCGCCAGCGGCGGCACTCAGTGTCACTCCTCCCTCCAGCGCCCGATCGCCTGTCAGCATCGCCTCGAGATCTTCCCGCCCGATGCCGGTACACCCGAGTCGCAGCAACGTCCGGTTACGGCGCGTACTGGCGGCGTGGATCTCTCCTGCCAGGGTGCTTTTTCCCGTCCCTCGCTCGCCGCTCACCAGCACTGCGGCATCGGTTACCGCGACCATGCGCGCCGCATGCAGTGTCCGCAGATATGCAGGGGAGTTACCGAGCAGATTGTCACTGAAACCGTTCATTTGCCGCCACCTGTTCAACTGGCCATCTGAGTCTGCAAATCGAGCAGCTCAGGAAAAAAAAGCGTCACAAGACCCACAATTACAATAATAACCCCGACAAATTTCCTGAAAAAGGGGTTGCGCGCAACCGCATAGAGCTTACCGGCGATAAAACCTGCGGCGAAAACCGCGGGCAGGGTACCCAGGCCATAGGTCAGCATATAGAGCGCCCCTTCCACCGGCCCGACTCTGCTGGCGCTCGATAACAACATGGTGTAAACCAGACCGCAGGGCAGCCAACCCCAGACGGTACCGTAGACGAACGCCCGCGGTAGCGTCCGTACCGGCATCAACGAGCGCCCGAGGGGCTCGACTCTGCGCCACAGAGGCACTCCGATGCGCTCGACCTGCGCCAGGCGCGGCAGCCAGCCGGCGATATGCAGCCCGATCAGCACCACGATCAACGCAGCGCACCACTGCAGCCAGCGATGCCCCTGTCCTTCGCCGAGCCACTCCAGGAGCTCCCCGCCGAGAACGCCCATCGCTGCGCCGGCAAGCGCATAGCTGAAGATTCGCCCACTGTTGTAGCTGAGCAGAAACAGCGCCAGCCGCATGGGCACCTGACGAACCTCGCCGGGCAGACCGTAACTCAGGGCGCCCATGATACCGCCGCACATACCAACGCAGTGGAGCGTACTGAAGAGACCGACGGTAAACGCCAGGGGTAAAGACAGGTCCAAAAGGAATCTCCCCAGCCACTTCGGCCGTGTACGAGCCGTTCCGGAGTCTCCGGCCGACGGGAGTACAAATTATGCAAGATCCGCACGACGGTCATTGACCGATCTCAAGGGAGTGGCATCATCGGCATCCAGGACTACGCTTACGGCATGCCCCCAGTCCGCACCACGCGCAAGGAACTGAGATGAACGAATCAGCCCGGCACGATATTATCGACAGCGCCCGCTTTCTGCTCTCCTCCGCCTTCCGGGGCATCCTCGCCACCCACTCCGGCGAACTACCGGGCTACCCCTTCGGCTCGCTGCTGCCCTACTCTCTGGGGCATGACGGCTGGCCACTGTTGTTGCTGAGCCACCTGGCCCAGCATACCAAGAACCTGCTTGCCGACCCACGCTGCAATCTGACGCTGCAGCAGCAGGGGACAGGAGATGTGCAGAAGCTGACGCGGCTCTGCTGTATGGCGGACGCGGTGCCGCTGGAGGCACCGGAAGCCGCGCTCTGTCGGCGCCATTTTCGCTATTTCCCTGAAAGTGCACCTTACTTTCACGAGCTCAATTTCCGCTTCTTCCGCCTGCATCCCGTGCGTTTTCACTGCATCGCGGGATTCGGTGCGGCACGCTGGATCGGAGTAGATCGCATGCACCACGACAACCCTTTCACGGCTGACGAGGAGGAGGAGTTGCTGGCGACGGTCAACCAGCGCTTCGCCGCGCGCCTGCCGCGCCCCCCGGTCGACGATGATGCCGACGCCGCGCCACTGGCGGTGGGACTTGACGGCTGCGGCGTGGACCTGCGTTGTGCCTCCCACTGCTACCGCCTGGCGCTCTCCCGGCCTGCCGGGAACCCAGATGAGTTCACAGCGCTGCTGGGGCTGCGACTCTCCGCAGCCTGATAGCCCGATGAAAATAAAGGTGGACAAATCTCGTCCGTTGGATAAAATCAAACCAAATTCTTCCTACTATTTTACTTGGTTATTTGTTGCATTAAGGAGTGACTATGAATATCGAACTACCCCAGCGTGACGGTGACGGCTACCTGTCGGATATGAATGCCTGGACCCCGGAGATCGCACATGCCATGGCCGAAGCCGATGACTTCGAACTCAACGACGAGAAATGGGAACAGATCCTGAAAGCACGCGAATACTACGAAGAGCACTCCGTGGTTCCTCCGATCCGCAAGTTCTCCAAGTATCTCGGCGCAGATCAAAAGGAGATGTTCAAACTATGGTTGACCGGCCCAATGAAGCCGATCACGAAATACGGCGGCCTGCCCAAGCCGACCGGCTGCGTATGACGCCGAACTGACGCCTCCCTGCCGGCAACTTCCAGCCCCGTTGCCGGTGCGATCGTCGCGCAACACTGCTAAAGTCCGGTCAGCGCAAGCCTGGCCGGACTTTCATTATGCCTGAACTGCACGATCTGGAACTGCTGTTACGCTCACCGACGCCGATCATCATCATCGAATCGCTGGAGGAGCCACGTATTCTGCAGCTCTTCACCCGCCTGGTGCTGCGCCTGGGGCTGCCGCTTTCGCAGTGGTCCGTCACCGAGGGGGTGCGCCGGAGCGAAGTGGATTTCGGTGTGCAACGCACGACCTCGGATCCCGCCGACGCGCTCCGGCATATCAAAGCGCTATCCCGCCCCGGCATCTTTCTGATGCTCGACTTCCACCCCTACCTGGCAGATCCGACGCACGTCAGACTTATAAAGGAGATCGCGCAGGATTACAGCAACGGTGCGAGGACGCTGGTCTTCATCAGCTACAGCTTCTCCACGCCCCCCGAACTGCGCCATCTGAGCGCGCGCTTCGACCTGCGGCTGCCCGACCGCCAGCAGATCATGCAACTGATCAACGACGAAGCCAGAGCCTGGCAGTCGCGCTCGCAACAGCCGGTAGCCATCGACGGCAAGGCCATGGAGCAGTTGGCCAACAACCTGCTCGGCGTCACCGCCAGCGATGCCCGCCGCCTGGTGCGCAATGCGATCGAGGATGACGGCGCCATCCGTCACGACGACATACCCCGCGCGATGAAGGCCAAGTACGATCTGATCGATCGCGACAGCGTCATCAGCTTCGAGTATGACACCGCGCGCTTCTCCGATATTGCCGGACTGAGCGCACTGAAAGCCTGGCTGGAGGCGCGCCGCGGCCATTTCCACGGCAGGCATACGGCGCTGGACCGACCGCGGGGAATCATGCTGCTCGGCGTCCAGGGATGCGGCAAGAGCCTGGCTGCGAAGGCGGTCGCGGGCAGTTTCGGTATTCCGTTGCTGCGACTGGATTTCGCTCGCCTTTACAACAAATACATCGGCGAGACAGAGAAAAATCTGCGCTTGGCGCTGAGCACCGCAGAGATGATGGCACCCTGTGTGCTCTGGATCGACGAGATCGAGAAAGGGGTGGCGCCCGATCGCGCCGACGACGGCGTCTCGCAGCGAATACTCGGTACTCTGCTAACCTGGATGGCCGAGAACGACAGCCGGGTCTTTCTCGTCGCGACCTCTAACGATATCCGCCGCCTGCCGCCGGAACTGGTGCGCAAAGGCCGGCTCGACGAGATCTTTTTCATAGATCTGCCCAGCAGCGAGGTGCGGTGCGATATCTTCCATATCCACCTGCGCCGCCGTAACCTGGCGCCCAGCCAGTTCGAGCTGGAGCCGCTGTGCATAGCCAGCGAAGGTTTCACCGGTGCCGAGATCGAGCAGGCGATCGTCGCCGCGCTCTACAGCGTCCGCAGCAGCGACCGAACCCTCTCCACGGAGCATCTGCTGGCCGAGCTGCGCCGCACCCGGCCGCTCTCGGTGGTAATGGGGGAACGGATCGAGCATCTGCGCAAATGGGCCTCGGAGCGCACCGTCGCGGCCGATTGAGCAGGCTACGGCGAGCACCGCGACGGGCTATAATCCTGCCTGAGATCAACGCCCCCAACCGACCCGCGCCACGCCTCTCCCGACAGAGGCCAGCGCAACGGCAGAATAGAATCCGGAGTAACTGCATGATCGACTACGACATGCCGCTCTACCGCCCCCCCAGCGAGGGCAACAACCTGATCATTCAGGCTACCTTGGGGTGCAGTTTCAACCAGTGTTCGTTTTGCTCGATGTACAAGAGCAAAAGCTATCTGGCGCGCCCGCAGCCAGCGGTCTTTGCCGATATCGAACGGGCAGCCGCCGCCTGGCCGGATGCCCGGCGGGTGTTTCTGGCCGATGGCGACGCACTGGCACTCACCTCTGCGGAGCTGAGCGCTATTCTCGCGTGCCTGCGACGGGCCTTTCCCGGGTTGAACCGTGTCTCCTGTTACGCAACGCCCGCGAACATCAGGCGTAAAAGTCTGGACGAGCTGCAGCGGCTGCGTGCGCAGGGCCTCTCACTGCTCTACCTGGGAATCGAATCCGGCTCCAATCTGATCCTGCGCAAGATCACCAAAGGGGCAACCAGACACAGTATCGGCGAAGCGATGCGAAAAGCCATGGACGCCGGCTTCAAGCTCTCCTCGACCGTCATTCTCGGGCTGGGGGGCGGGCGCTACTGGCAGCGGCATATCGACGGCACGCTGGAACTCCTGAACGACGCCCCGACCAGCTATCTCTCGACACTGCAGCTGTTTCTGGAACCGGTCGTCGAGCGGGAATTCATGCGCAAATTCGGCGAGCCCTTCGAGCCACAGGACGACCGGGCGATCCTCCTCGAACAGGCGCGGCTGATCGACGGACTCGATCCGCCCGCACCGTTGATCTTCCGTTCCAATCACGCTTCCAACGCGCTGGCACTGGCCGGAAACCTGCCGCGCGACCGGGAGATGTTGCTGGCCGGCATTCGCCGGGCGCTGCGATCCGCTGAAGGGATCAGGCCCGACTACCTGCGCGGGCTCTGAACCAAACCGGGCCTGACCGGGCGCCCTGCCCGGCCAGCCCAGGCACGGCCGCCGCTACTCGAAGTCGATCAGTTCGATCTCGAAGATCAGCGTCTCGTTGGGGCCGATGCTGGCCCCCGCGCCTTTGGCGCCGTAGCCCAATTCGGAGGGGATGAAGACCTGCCACTTTGCCCCCTTGTTCATGCGCATCAACGACTCGCGGAAGCCGGGGATCACGCCGTTGAGCGAGAAACTGGTGGGTTCGCCCCTGCCGTAGGAGCTGTCGAACTCGGTGCCATCGATCAGCTTTCCGCGATAGTGGACCTTGACGGTCGACTCGGCCGTTGGAGTTTCACCCGTACCCGCCTGCAACACTTTGTACTGCAGGCCCGACTCCAACACCTTCACGCCCTCGTTGTCTCTATTCCGCTGCAGAAACTCCCTGCCAGCGGTGAGCGCCGCCTCGGCCTTGGCCTGCTTCCGCGCCAGCAACGCCTCACGCGCTTCATCCAACGCCGCCTGCATCTGCTCTCGACTCATCTGCAACGGCTTTCCGTCCATGACATCCTGCACAGCAGCGGCCAGCGACTGCGCATCCAGTTGGACCCCCTCCGCCTTGAGCTGTTGCCCAAACTGGTATCCGAGCACATATCCGAACCTCTGTTCAAGGCTCTCCAGTTCGGCCGCATGACCCCAGGCAGTGGCCCCAAGCAACGTTATCGCCAGCAGAGCGCGGTAGTTGAAAGCAAACATATTTACTCCTTTAGTTACTGTTTTAGAAACAAAAATCTGAAGTCCAAGCAAATTGCCACAGCATGAGCGCCAGGTATTTGCAATTCGTCACAATTTTGACTTCATGCTCTTGGAACAACCCTGTTTTTCATCTAGTATTCCCTATTATCAGAGTGCTGTCGCAGGATGCAGAGCATGGCAATCACACCAATCAACGGTTCCGCCCTTCAGGGTATATCACGCGGCCTGCAAGGAATGCGCAGGAGTGCCGCGGAGATCGCGCACCCGGCCAAGGACAGCGTGCGGGCACTGGTGGAACTACACCAGCATGCACAACATACCAGCGCCTCCGTGAAGGTGCTTCAGACCGCCGATCAGGTGATTGGTTCGCTGCTCGACGTCAAAGCCTGAGCCCCTTTCCAGGCAAGAGTCAGACGAAACGCATCGACAGATCGACCGCCTGCAGATCCTTGGTCAGCGCCCCTACCGAGATATCGTCGATACCGGTCTCGGCAATCGCCCGAATCCCCTCCAGTGAAACTCCCCCGGACGCTTCCAGACGGGCCCGACCGGCGTTCACCGCAACCGCGTCGCGCAGTTGTTCGAGCGAGAAGTTGTCCAGCAGCACCCGTCGGGCACCGGCAGCCAGCGCCCGTTCGAGATCCTCCAGATTTTCGACCTCTATTTCGATCTCGACTCCACCACCGATCTGCTGTGCACGAGCCAGAGCCTCCTCGATCGAACCTGCGGCCAGAATATGGTTCTCCTTGATCAGGATCGCGTCGTAGAGTCCAATGCGGTGATTATCGCAGCCACCGCAGGCGACAGCGTACTTCTGCTGCATGCGCAGGCCCGGCAGCGTCTTGCGCGTATCGAGAATGCGAACCCCGCTGGCCGCCAGCTGATCTGCGTAGCGCCGTGCCTGGGTGGCGGTAGCCGACAGCGTCTGCAGATAGTTCAGCGCACTGCGCTCTCCGCTCAATAACGCCCGGGTATTACCATGTAGGCGGCATAGCAGGGTATCGGGCACTACCCGTTCACCGTCGGCCACCAGCCAGTCGATCACGATTTCGGGATCGAGTTGGCGGAAGACCTCGTCGAACCAGGCGCGACCGCAGATCACCGCTTGCTGGCGGCAGATCACCTCCACGCTGGAGACCGAAGCTGCATCGATCAGACCCGCGGTAAGATCGCCTGAACCCAGATCCTCCTCGAGACAGAGCCTGACCTGACCGGTGATCCCGGGGGGGAGCGCTGCCACCACTTCAGTCGACCTCGAGCAGCTCGACCTCGAACACCAGTGTCGCGTTCGGTGGAATGACACCACCCGCACCGGCCGCGCCATAACCCAACTGGGGAGGTATCGTCAATTTGCGACGCCCACCGATCTTCATGCCCACAACCCCTTCATCCCAGCCGCGAATCACGCGCCCGCCGCCGAGCGGAAAGCTGAAGGGAGAGTTACGATCCAGACTCGAGTCGAACTTGGTTCCGTCGGTGAGCCATCCGGTATAGTGCACGGTGATCACGCTGCCGGCGGTGGCTGTCAGAGAGCCCTCGCCTTCGCTCAAATCCTCGAATTTGAGCCCGGAGTCGGTAATTTTTTCGCTCATGCGCGCCTCTTGAAAGTGAGTGGAGACAATCGACGGGCATTGTATGCGAAGCACCGCACCACCTCCAGCGAGCTGCAGCGTTGCGAACTACTCTGTCGCTTCGGTCCTCTTCAGTACATCGAGCATGGAGTGGAGTGCACGATCCATCAGCGGTTCATTGCCGCCTCCCAGCGCAACCGCTTTACCGCTGCGCAGCCAGGCGGCGAAATTCACGAGCGGAATTTCCATCACCTTCATCCCTTTCCTGTTCACGAACAGGCAGGTTCCGGAGACCATGCTGCGCCATGAGAGTTTGGCGCGGAAAGTCATCCCCTTGGCATCCTGTATCTCCAGCCAACTGCCGACTGCGAGTCGCTCAGCCATCGCCTGAAACTCGTCATCGATGCGTTGTGTAGGCTCGTCCGCGCTTGCCGGGGGCGGTGCCGATTCGGCGGCGGCCGACTGATCCGTTTTACTGTCGTCGCGCGGTTGCGCCGCAGCCAGAGCGGCAGCTTCTTCACCCTTCAGGCAGCGGATGTGGCACTCCTGCAGATCCTTGAAGATGCGCGCCATCTTGTGCTGGTCGTAGGCGATCTCCTTGAGCCCGGATCTGAGCCCTTTCAACAGCGGCGGAATCTCGTTCAGCAGCGCCTGGCGGCGCTCGGCATCAGGCAGAGGCTCGACGCTCCGAAGCAGCTGATCCATCAGCTCGAGGGCGCCCTGCCATTCAGGGCTCTGCTCTCCCTGACGCAGGTAGATCAGCTGCAGTACGTCGCGCCAACCATCCTTGATCAGGGTTACCACCGGCGCGGGAATCCAATCGTTGCCGAAGAGGCGGTTGTTGATCTCCTCGAACACCCGGTGGCGGGCACTGTTCAACTGCTCCTTGCCCTGAGTAACCTGGGTTGCGCGCTGTTCAGTGATGCGGGAGCCCCGCTCTTCGCTTTCGATATACGCCGTGAACTCCTCCAAAAGACGGCTGAAGATGGTCAGATCATTATCGAAATCGTCCAGCACCCGATCGACGATACTACTCATTTTGGCGTAGAGCCCGCCGTCTGATTTTCCCGCCTGTTCGGACCAGCCGATGGCGGACTTGGCCATCGAATTGAGCAGGCGGCGCGCTGGATGTCCCTTGCTATGGAAGAAGGTTCTGTCGAGAATCGCCACCTTCAGCATCGGAATCTGCAGGCGCGACAACAGCGCCTTCATCGCATCGGGCAGATTGCGGTCCTCAAGAATGAATTCGAACAGCATCGCAATCACATCGATTGCATCTTCGTCGTTGCCGCTCAGCTTCCTGTCCGCAGTGCCGTTCTGGCCAACGCCCATCACCTGGAGCAGGTTTGCTCTCACATCCAGGCTTTCGGGCAGCGTGGTTTGCACCTGGGAATCCATCTCCTGCATTGCCCCCTGCTGCATTAGCGACAGCGCGCGCACCATGTCGCCGCTGCTGATCACCGGCACTCTCACGGCGCTCCTCGCCACCGGCGCCTCCGCCCGACGTTGGTTGAGCAGTTGCTTCAAGGTGGAGAAGAGCTCCTCCTGCAGCCGATCTTCATCATCGACCACACTTCCGCGACCGGACTCCTGATGCAGCGGCGGCGGCGAGGCGGGAGCGGAGGACGCAGAGTGGTGCGCAGCCCGCTGTACCCTGCGGGTCAGCTTCGGTAGAACGCCGGCCTCCACCAACTGCCGGTTGACCTGCTCGTAGAGACCGTTCAATGCGTCGATGACCGCGATCTGAAACTGCTTGTATACGACCAACCGCGTCGGCACATCGATGGAAACCGTCTGAAAGCAGTCGTGAAACGCCTGGCAGATGACCCGCGGCGAGAGCGGATTGGAGCGGCTCTCAAGCTCACCGCCGCCCTGCATGTAGCCGAATCTCTGATTCAATCCATAAAGCTGCTGGGCGTGTCGGCTTTCGCCGCGTGTAACCATGTTGTTGACCGCCAGCCCCTCTTCGAGATCATCTTTGTCGAGCAGCGAGAGGTCCTCCTCGTGCTGCTGCAGCGCTGAGGATTGTGCTGACGCCTGCTGCAAGTGCCCACTGCGCCAAAACTCGTCATACTCCTTCAGCAGACCCTGGATCGTGCCGACCTCAATTCGCTCACGATTCTTGCGGATCTCACGCATCGCGTCGAAGAAGGCGTTCTGGCGAATATTGCTCTCGGCCTTGTCAGCCAATTCATAAAGTGTGTCATCGAGGCTCTCGAACATTTCGCTGACCAGAGTCGGCAGCTGGCTGGTGACCACCCCCCTGCAGGAGGTTACAGCCGCTCGGAACTGCTCGCTGAGCATTGCTCGGCTCGCGCCGGTTCGAGTGGTATCGAAAGAGAGCACATTGTTTTGGAAGCTCATACTGGCACCATGATTCGCAGGCGGACAGTGCAAATGTGTCAGGCAAAATGCCGGTCTGTCCTGACTCTGTGGCGACACACTGAAAAGAGATCTTTAACCACAATCGAGGCTGGTTTTATTTAACTGTGATGTGGTTAACAAGGATTCTGGAGTAGTGTAATGTTCGGCGTGTGAAAAAACTTTTCATTCTCCTTGCCCGACCACTTTTCGACAGCGTTCGCGATCTGGCTCCGATTATCGCGGTCATCGCTTTCTTCCAACTGGTGATTCTGCGCCAGCCGATTCCCGACCTGGGGGGACTGCTGGTCGGTACCGCGCTGGTGGTTCTCGGTCTGGCACTTTTCATCCACGGACTGAAGATGGGACTCTTCCCGATCGGCGAAACCATGGCGCACGATTTCGCCCGCAAGGGAAGCGTGTTCTGGTTGATGGCGTTCGCCTTCGCGCTGGGCTTCGGAACCACCGTTGCCGAACCTGCTTTGATCGCCGTTGCCGACGAGGCTGCGGTGGTCGCTGCCAAAGGGGGCATGATTGTCGACTCGGATGAGGCCATGCGCAGCTACGCCGACGGTCTGCGACTCACCGTGGCGCTCTCGGTAGGGCTTGCGATCGTCATCGGCGTGCTGCGCATCATCAAGGGATGGCCGGTGCAGAACCTGATCGTCGTCGGTTATGTGGGCGTCGTCATCATGACATTTTTCGCGCCGCCAGAGATCATCGGTATCGCCTACGATTCCGGCGGCGTCACCACCTCAACCATCACCGTGCCGCTGGTCACCGCGCTCGGTGTGGGTCTGGCCAGCAGTATCCAGGGCCGCAACCCGCTGACGGACGGTTTCGGTCTGATCGCCTTCGCTTCCCTGACGCCGATGATCTTCGTCATGGGTTATGGAATGATCCTCTGATGGAACTCCTGCAGCACTTTCTGCTGTCGCTGCTGAGCACCGTGCGCGACGTGCTGCCGATCGCCGTTATTCTGTTCGGCTTCCAACTGCTGATCCTCAGGAAGCAAATCTCCAATCTGCGCCAGATTCTGGTCGGCTTCGTGTTCGTCCTTCTGGGACTGGCCTTCTTCCTGGAGGGACTGGAACAGGCGCTCTTCCCGCTGGGCAAGCTGATGGCGGAGCAGCTCACCGCGCCGGAGTTTCTCGGACTCACCGACGGTGGCGACGGCGATTGGAAGCACTATTTCTGGGTCTATGTCTTCGCCTTCGCCATCGGCTTCTCCACCACTATTGCAGAGCCCTCGCTGATCGCCGTGGCAATCAAGGCCAACCAGGTCTCCGCGGGCGCCATCGGTACCTGGGGGCTGCGCATAGCGGTCGCCATCGGCGTGGCGGTCGGCATCAGCCTGGGGGTCTACCGCATCGTCACCGGAACACCGTTGCACTTCTACATCATCGCCGGCTACATTCTGGTGGTGATACAGACCCTTTTCTGTCCGAAATCGATCATCGCGCTGGCCTACGATTCCGGCGGCGTGACCACCTCGACGGTTACCGTACCATTGGTTGCTGCGCTCGGGCTGGGCCTTGCCAGCAACATACCCGGGCGTGATCCTTTGCTGGATGGGTTCGGCCTGATCGCATTCGCCAGCCTGTTCCCGATTATGAGCGTAATGGGCTACGCCCAGCTCAGTGAGTGGCGTGCCAGACGTGCCCGCATGAACAACGAGAGGAGTTAGCCATGCACTTTAAACTGATCGTCGCGCTGATCGAAGAGGGTAAAACCGAGCCGATTCTGGAGGCCGCGCGGGAGGCCGGCGCCACCGGCTCGACCGTCATCAATCAGGCACGCGGCGAAGGCGTGGAGAAGAGCAAGACCTTCTTCGGGCTCAATCTGGAGACCCAGCGCAACATGATACTGCTACTGGTCGAGGAGCACCTGAGCCGGCATATTCTGGAGCGGATCAACCAGGTCGGGGAGTTCGAGGAGAAGCCGGGCTCAGGCATCGCCTTTCAAATTGACGTCGAGGACGCCGTCGGCGTCTCGCACCAGATCGAACAGCTGACCAGTGTATTGGAGGATGAGTTGTGAGCGAGAACAGCACTGTCCGGGTACGCGACATCATGAAGACCAAGTTCGACATGGTCGACGGTACCGCCACGGTTGAGGAGGCGCTCAATCAGATGAGCCATACCGAGACCAAATGTCTGATGGTAAAAAAACGTAATGAAGACGACGAGTACGGCATGGTGATGCTCTCCGACATCGCCCGCCAGGTGCTGGCAAAAGATCGTTCGCCAAGCCGCATCAACATCTACGAAATAATGTCCAAGCCGGTGATCAGCGTCGACCCTGAAATGGATATCCGCTACTGCGCCCGCCTCTTCAACCGTTTCAACCTGTCGCGTGCGCCGGTGGTGGACAACGGCAATATCGTCGGCATCGTCAGCTTCACAGACATGACTCTGAAAGGGCTGCGTCAGAAGCAGGAATGACCGCTGACCGGGTGCTGCTGCCGCAGGCGCGGCAGCGCTACTCCCCGAACCAGGACGAGAGGCCGGTGGGTTGCGCGGTCGACCTGCTGGTTATCCACAACATCAGTTTGCCGCCCGGCGAGTTTGGTGGCGGCTGGATCGACGACCTCTTTCTCAACCGCCTGAACGCAGCCGCGCACCCCTACTTCGAGAGCATCCACCAGTTGCGCGTATCGGCGCATCTGCTTATCCGAAGAGATGGAGAACTGCTGCAATATGTACCGCTCGACCGGCGCGCCTGGCATGCCGGCCACTCCTGTTTCGGCGACCGCGACGCCTGCAACGATTTCTCCATCGGCATCGAACTGGAGGGAGCGGACGATGTTCCCTACAGCGACGCGCAATACCGCGAACTGGTTACGGTGACTCATCAGATCTTCAACCGCTTCCCGACGATAACTCCAGAGAGAATCACCGGGCACAGCGACATCGCGCCGGGACGCAAGAGCGACCCTGGACCGGCATTCGATTGGGAGCGCTATCGCGCCGCCCTCTCGTCGCCGGTGGTGCGCTGACTACCAGTAGGCGAGCAGCCTGCCACCCTCGATCTTGTGCTCAAACCTGTTCAGCGGGCGCTTGCCCTTGGCAATGCAATTACCGCTCTCGATATCGAACGCCCACTCATGCTTGGGACAGGTCAGGGTGGTGCCCTCCAGGGAGAGATGGGGAATATCCG
Organism: Gammaproteobacteria bacterium; assembly: GCA_020445335.1. GTDB lineage: Bacteria > Pseudomonadota > Gammaproteobacteria > Chromatiales > Chromatiaceae > HKST-UBA178. Next base: position 18,396 of record JAGRGU010000032.1, on the reverse strand, counting down.
TCACCTGGTGCGGACAGCGGCTGTCGTAAACGCTGATCTCTTCGCCTTTGCGCCAGGTGAAGAGGTGGCGCCCGTCGACCTCGAAGTAGGCCGCCTCTGCTTCGGGAATGCTCTCTACCGCAGTGACGTCGTGCCATGCGGGCTCTGCGTCCAGGTTTTCGGTACGGAACTCGGGAATGTCCATATCCAACAGGATATCGGTGGCCCAGACGATCTTGGCCAGACCCAGCACCGGGAAGGCCATCAGCATTGCATCGATAACCTCATTGGGGGTCGCGCCGTTACGCAGCGCTCTGGTCAAATACTGGCGGAAGCCACCTTCAGTCTGCACCGCCACCTTGGTGATCACCGAAATCAGATCACGCGTACGCGTGTCCAGGTGGGTTTCCGACTTCTTGAGAAAAGAGAAATAGGCCGTCATCGCTTCCGGCCGCGCCTTGATCAGATAGTTCAACGCATCGCTCATGTTTTTTGCCTCCCTAGGCATGTTGCTACGCTGCGCAATACCCTCCTCCAGCGGCGGGCGGCACAACATCGACCCAACAGGTCTGTGATTATATTCCAGGCTGGCGGCGCTCTTCGCGCACCATCTCCAGCAACATCAGCACCACGCCGATGGTAATTGCGGAATCTGCGACGTTGAACGCAGGCCAATGCCAGTCACCGTAGTAGAAATCGATGAAATCGACCACATGCCCCAACAGCAGACGGTCGACGATATTGCCTATCGCGCCGCCGACTATCAGACTCAGAGAGATCGCGCTCAGGCGTTGTCCCGCATTCAGACGCCAGAGCCAGAGCGTCAACACGCCGCTGACCACCGTACCGAGCAGGATGAAGAACCAGCGCTGCCAGCCGCCCTGTTCGCTGAGAAAACTGAACGCGGCGCCTTCGTTGTAGACCAACGTCAGGTTCAGCGACGGCATCAGCGGCACCACTTCGAATACCAGCAGGCTCGATTCGACCAGTTGCTTGGTGAACTGGTCGAACAGAATAACCACCAGGGAGAGCCAGAGCCAATGCAGCATGGGTCGGATTCCTCTGCCGATCAGGCGTAGTTCCTGACCTCACCGTCTGTGCTGATATTCTCGACACAGCGGCCGCAAAGCTCGGGGTGCTCGCTCTCATTGCCGATATCCTCGCTGCGATGCCAGCAACGGACGCATTTCTCATGCGCGGAGCGCACCGCGGTCACCGCCAGTCCGGCAACTTCTGTCTCCAGCGCCGACTCCGGTTTTGCAGCGGCGTCGTGGACCCTGGCAGCAGAGGTGATCAGCACGAAACGCAGCTCGGGACCCAACTTCTGCAGTGCCTGATTGAGTTCGCCATCGCAATAGAGATCGACCTCGGCGTCCAGTGACGAGCCGATGACACCCTCACCGCGCAACGCCTCCAAGCGCTTGCCGATCGCAGCGCGCACACCGATGATGCGCCGCCAGTATGCGCGGTCGAAGGCGTCGCCCTCGTCGAGCGCAAACAGCCCGGTGTACCAGGTCTCGAGAAATACGCTCGCGCCCCGCTTGCCCGGCATATGCTGCCAGATCTCGTCCGCCGTAAAGCTCAGAATCGGCGCCAACCAACGTACCATCGCCTCGCTGATATGGTACATCGCCGTCTGGCAGGAGCGCCGTGCCAGGCTGTCGACCGGGGTGGTGTACTGGCGATCCTTGACGATATCGAGATAGAAACCACCCATCTCGTTGACGCAGAAGTTGTGCACCGACTGGAAAATCTGATGGAACTGATAGCTTCGGTAGGCCTTGATGATCTCCTGCTGAAGCTGTAGCGCGCGATCGACCGCCCAGCGATCCAGCTCGATCATCTGCGCCGGCTCCACGAGATTGAGCGCGGGATCGAAACCATCGATATTCGCGAGCAGAAAACGCGAGGTGTTGCGGATCCGGCGATAGGCGTCTGCCGTGCGTTTCAGGATCTCGTCGGAGACGCTCATCTCGCCGCGATAGTCGGTGGCCGAAACCCACAGGCGGATAATATCGGCACCCAGCTTTTTCATCACGTTCTGCGGACTGACCACATTGCCAAGCGACTTGGACATCTTCAGCCCTTTGGCGTCCACCGTGAAGCCGTGGGTCAATACCCCTTTATAGGGCGCACGACCCTCGATCGCCACGGAGGTGAGCAATGATGACTGGAACCAGCCGCGATGCTGATCCGAGCCCTCGAGGTAGAGGTCAGCCGGATACTGCAGCCCGGCGTGCCGCTTGAGTACCGAGAAGTGGGTCACGCCCGAGTCGAACCAGACGTCGAGTGTATCCGGTACTTTCTCGTACTCCTTGGCCTCGTCGCCCAGCAGCTCTTCAGCCTTGAGTGCGAACCAGGCCTCGATCCCACGCTGCTCCACCCGCTGCGCCACCGCCTCGATCAGGCGCGGCGTATCCGGATGCAACTCGCCACTCTGCTTGTGGATGAAGAGCGCGATCGGCACCCCCCAGGTGCGCTGGCGCGAGATGCACCAGTCCGGCCTGCCGGCGACCATCCCCTCGATACGAGCCCGGCCCCAGTCGGGGGTGAACTCAGTCCTGGCAATCTCCTCCAGCGCCACTTTGCGTAATCCGCGCTGCTCCATGCCTATGAACCACTGCGGTGTGGCGCGAAAAATGATTGGTGTTTTGTGCCGCCAGCAGTGCGGGTAACTGTGCGACAGCCGCGACTCCTGCAGCAACACACCGCGCGACTTCAGGACCTCGATCACCTTCTCGTTGGCGGTGAAGACGTGTTCGCCTGCGAACAGTTCAGTTCCGGCGACGAAGCGACCGTCACTGCCAACCGGATTGTCGACTGGAATGCCGTAGCGCTGGCCAACGATATAATCCTCCAGGCCGTGCCCGGGCGCGGTATGCACGGCGCCCGTGCCCGCCTCCAGCGTGACATGCTCGCCGAGAATGATCGGCACATCACGCCGGTAGAAGCAGTGGCGCAGCTTGAGCCCCTCGAAAGCATCGCCGCGGCCATAGGCGATGACGTGGTAGGTATCGATGTCCCAGCGATCCATCGTCTCCTTCAGCAGACCTTCCGCGACCAGCAACCGCTCCTTCCCCTTCGGCCCCTCTGCCTGTACCACTGCGTACTCGAGGCTGGCGTTGAGCGCGACCGCCTGGTTGGCCGGCAGCGTCCAGGGCGTGGTGGTCCAGATGACCACCGATATCGGCCCCTCGCCATGCCCGTTGGGCACCGCGTGGCAGCGCGCCATCAGCGCCTCCGGGTCGAGTACCGGGAAACGGACGTCGATGGCGAAAGAGTCCTTGTCCTTGTATTCGACCTCGGCTTCCGCCAGAGCAGAACCGCAATCGGTGCACCAATGCACCGGCTTGTAGCCTTTGTGTACATGGCCGTTCTCGACGATGCGTCCAAGCGCGCGAATGATATCGGCCTCGGTCTTGAAGTCCATCGTCAGATAGGGTTGCTCCCAGTCACCGAAGACGCCGAGCCGCTTGAAATCGGTGCGCTGCTTGTCGATCTGCTTGTGCGCGTAGTCGCGGCAGGCCTCGCGAAACTGCGCCGCGGTCACCTTGCCCCCCGGCTTGCCCACCTTCTTCTCCACCTGCAGTTCGATCGGCAGTCCATGGCAATCCCAGCCGGGAACGTAGGGAGCATCGTAGCCATCGAGCGTACGGCTCTTGACGATGAAATCCTTGATCACCTTGTTGACCGCGTGGCCGATATGGATCTCGCCGTTGGCGTAGGGCGGACCGTCGTGCAGTACGAATTTGGGGCGCCCGGCGCAGATCTCGCGAATCTGACGGTATAGCGACATCTCCTCCCAGCGTTGCTGCATCTGTGGTTCACGCTGCGCCAGGTTGCCCTTCATCGGGAAACCGGTTTGAGGAAGATTGAGGGTACTCTTATAGTCAGTCACGGCACTCTGCCCTGTTGCATCCAATGTTACGAAAATGAATATCCGATCATACGATCAGATGTTAAAAAAACTGCGCGCATTACCGCTGTCGATCTCGATCTGGTGTCGCAACTGCTCGAAAGAGTCGAAACGCTTCTCATCGCGCAGCTTGAGCCTGAACTCCACCTCGACATGCCTGCCGTAGATCTCGTGCGCGAAATCGAACAGATGCACCTCCAGCAGATAGCGTGAATCACCGCTGACTGTCGGTCGCGTGCCAATATTTGCGACGCCCGGCAGCGCCTCTGAAGCCAGTCCGAAGACCGACACCGCATAAACACCGTTGAGCGGAGAAACTTTGCGATGCAGGTCGATATTGGCGGTGGGGAAACCGATGGTTCTACCACGCGCATCACCGTGTGCAACCCGCCCGCAGATACGATAGGGCCTGCCCAGATAGTGTTGCGCCTGCTGCAGCTCCCCCTCCGCCAGCAGTTCGCGGATACGGGTACTGCTGACGCGCTCGTCGGCGACCACGTAGCTGGCCATGTTTTCGACCTCGAAGCCGTACCGTGTTCCCGCCTCGCGCAGCATGCGAATATCGCCGACCCGGTTGCAGCCGAAGCGGAAATCGTCGCCCACGAACAGATAGCGGATCTCCAACCCCTCCAGCAGCAGTCGCTGCACGAACCGCTCCGCCGACATCGCCGCCAGCCGGCGGTTGAACTCCAGCAGAACCACCCGATCGATCCCGGTATCCCTGATCGCCCGCAACTTCTCGCGCAGGCGGGTCAGGCGTGCCGGCGCCCGCTCCGGCGTGAAGAACTCCTGCGGCTGGGGCTCGAAGGTGATCACCGTAGCAGGCAGGCCGAACCGCGCGGCCTGCTCCTGCAGATGGGCGAAGACCGCCTGATGACCGAGATGAACCCCGTCGAAATTACCAATAGTGGCAACACAGCCCCGGTGTTCAGCACGCAGATTGTGTAGACCGCGGATCACCTGCATCAGTGTTGACTCTGGATAAATCGGATCGAAAGCGGCGATTATATGCCAATTCGACGCGGCAAGTCGCCGTTTAACCCCATGAATTGCTATATAAAGTAACGCTTCCGTCCAGTGCAGTCGTGATTCGTTCAAACAGCGCCGGAAGCGCGAAAATGACGCGGCCTGATTCCGAGCAGAAACAGCGCCGCAAAATAGGCGATCGCCCCGCCCGCGATCAGCGTAAGCAGGCGCCAGATCTTTGCCGACGAGCCAGCCTGAGTCCATTCGTCCAGCGCTCCTGCGCCCCAGTAGAGCAACACCCCCAACAGAGCACTGGCGAGCAGTCCGCGCAACAGCAGCAAAAGCCAGCCCGGCTGAGGCAGGTAGACCCGTTCGCGCCGCAGCCCTCGGAACAGCAGAAATGCATTCAGAGAAGCGGAAAGCGTCGTCGCCAGTGCAAGGCCGGCATGGGCCAGGGGAAAGACCAGCGCTATATTCAGCGCCATGTTGGCAGACATCGCGATCACCGCAATACGCACCGGGGTGCGCGTATCCTGTCGCGCGTAGTATCCGGGCGCAAGCACCTTGATCAGGATGAAGGCCACCAGTCCCAGCGAATAGGCCATCAGGCTGCGTTGCGCCATCGCCACATCTTCGGCAGTAAACACCTGGGACTGGAACAGCGTGGCGATCATCGGCCCGGAGAGAATGAACAGCCCCACCGCGGCCGGCACCCCCAGCAGCAGCGCCCAGCGCAGCGCCCAGTCGATGGTGACGGAAAACTGCTCCGGCGATTCCGCCGCGTGATTGCGCGACAGGCTCGGTAGGATGACCGTGCCCAGCGCCACTCCCAGCACGCCAAGCGGAAACTCCATCAGGCGGTCCGAGTAATAGAGCCAGGATATACTGCCGGTCACCAGAAACGATGCGATCAAAGTATCGAGAAGCAGATTCAGCTGGGTCACGGAGACGCCAAAAAGCGCAGGCAGCATCAGGCGCCCCACCCGCTTGACTCCCTCGTCCCTGGGCGCAAAGGTAAATCTGGGCAGCAGCTTCAGCTGACGCAAGAACGGAACCTGAAAAAGCATCTGCGCGACGCCCGCGAACAGCACGCCCCAGGCCAGCGCGACGATGGGGTGCGTCATCTGTGGCGACAACCAGAGCGCGCAGCTGATCAGCGAGATATTGAGCAGAACCGGTGTGAAGGCCGGCACCCCGAAGCGGTTGTGCGCGTTCAGTATGCCGCCGGCCAGCGCTGTCAGCGAGATGAAGAGCAGGTAGGGGAAGGTGAGGCGCAGCATTTCGCTGGCCAACGCCAGCTTCTCGTCAGCGCCGATGAATCCCGGCGCGAACAGCACGATCAACAGCGGTGCGCCGAGTACCCCCAAAAGCGTGATCCCCAGAAGCACCGCGCCCAGGGTACCGGCGATGCGGTCGATGAAGCGCTTGAGCTGTTCGAATCCGCGCTTCTCCTTATACTCGGTCAGAACAGGTACGAAAGCGACTGAAAAGGCTCCTTCGGCAAACAGGCGACGCAAAAAGTTGGGGATCTTGAAGGCAACGAAAAACGCATCGGTACCGGCGCTGGCGCCGAACATATGCGCAAACACCAGATCCCGCACGAACCCCAGTACCCGGGAGAGCAGGGTATTTGAGCCGACTTTGGCCAACGATCTGAGCATCTGCGTCCGAATCCCGGTTTTAGCCTGGTGATAGCGACAGGAAAGTGGCGATTATAGGCGTATCAAGGGTTAAACAGGAGCGCCGCGGCAATCGTCGGCGGAGCGTCGCCATGCACGAAAAGGTATTGACATATCGAACATTCAACCGCAGAATACGCGGCTCTTTGATTTGACTACAAGATTCTTGGGAGAGTCACCTTGGCCAACTCAGCACAAGCCCGCAAGCGCGCAAGACAGGCGGAGCAGCATCGTCAGCACAATGCATCCCGTCGCAGCAACATGCGCACCCACGTCAAGAACGTGATCAAGGCTGTGGCTACGGGCGACAAAGCGGCTGCCATCGAGGCCTACAAGCTGGCGACTCCGATCATCGATCGTACGGCCAACCGGGGACTGATACACCCGAACAAGGCCGCCCGCTTCAAAAGCCGCCTCAACGCTCGCGTCAAGGCGATGGCCTGAGCGGAACCCGACACACCCGCAAAGCCGGCATCCAAGCCGGCTTTTTTGTCTGCGCACGACCCGTTGTTCAGACCAGCACCAGGTTGTCGCGGTGAATCAGCTCCTGCTCATCCATGTAACCGAGAATTTCGCGAATGCGGATTGACGGCTCGCCCTTGATCGCAGCCGCCTCCTGCGCGCTGTAATTGGCAAGCCCACGAGCCACTTCCACGCCCTTCTCATCGACACAGGAGACCACCTCGCCGCGGGAAAAACTGCCCGCGACCTCCTTCACCCCGACCGCCAACAGGCTGCGGCCCGACTCCTGCAACACGCGCACCGCTCCGGCATCCAGCACCAGCCTGCCGCGCACCTGCAGGTGACCGGCAAGCCAGCGTTTGCGCGCCGCTTCCGGCCCCTGCGTCGGCAGTAGCAGCGTACCGACCTCCTCGCCGGCGGCGATCCGATGCAACACCGCCTCACCGCGGCCAGGCGCGATAATCGTCGCCGCGCCCGAGCGTGCCGCAATCTTCGCGGCCCGCACCTTGGTCGCCATGCCGCCACGCCCGAGGCCGCTGGCACTCTCTCCGGCGACCGCCTCCAACAACGGGTTGTCCACCTGGCTGCTGGTGATCAGTTTCGCATCGGGTTCAAAGCGTGGATCGGCCTCGAACAGGCCGGGCTGATCGGTCAGCAGCACCAGGAGTTCCGCGTCGACCAGGTTCGCCACCAGTGCACCCAACGTATCGTTGTCGCCAAAGCGCAATTCGTCGTTGGCGACCGTGTCGTTCTCATTGACCACCGGCACCACGCCAAGCTCCATCAGCGCCCTAAGCGTACTGCGGGCATTCAGATAGCGGCGCCGGTTGACCAGATCGTCATGGGTCAACAGCACCTGCGCCGTATGCAGGCCACGCTTGAGAAAGCAGTCTTCGTACGCGCGCACCAGCCCCATCTGACCGATAGCCGCCACCGCCTGCAGTTCGTGCAGCGAAGTTGGCCGCCGTCCCCAGCCCAGTCGGCTCATCCCTTCTGCAACCGCACCGGAGGAGACCAGTATCAGTTGATTCCCGGACAGCACCCAGTCCGACATCTGCTGCACCCAGCCGGAGAGCGCTTCGCGCGCCAGCCCCTTACCGTCTGCGGTCAGCAGGGCGCTACCGATCTTCACCACCCAGCGCCGGGTGCCCTTCAGATCCTCTCGCGACCTGATCATCAACAGCAACTCCTCAACTCAAGCCAAAGGATCCCAAGCTTCCGGTTCAGCTTCCGTCGCCTCGGCACTGTCGCCAAACCGCTGGCCCAACTCCTCCAGACGCGCCATCAACGCCCGCACCAGCTCTTCCACACCCACACCGGTCAGTGCCGAGATCGCGAATACCCGCCCCTCCCACCGCAGCGATTCGAGCAGCGCCTTACGGCGTGCCGTGAACTCGGCCTCCGGCAGCAGATCGGATTTGTTCAAAACCAGCCAACGCTCCCGCGCCGCCAGATCCGCGTCGTAGCGCCGCAACTCATCGACGATAAGGCGCACGTCCCGCGCCGGATCTGTTGCCCCGTCCGGCGGAGCCATGTCGACCATATGCAGCAGCAGCCTGGTGCGATCGAGATGTTTCAGAAAACGCAGACCAAGACCCGCGCCTTCGGCCGCCCCCTCGATCACGCCCGGCACATCGGCAATGACGAAACTGCGCTCCTGTCCGGCGCTCACCACCCCCAGGTTGGGATAGAGCGTGGTGAACGGATAGTCGGCGACCTTGGGCGTCGCGCTGGATACGCGCCTGATGAAGCTCGACTTGCCGGCATTCGGCAATCCCAGCAGGCCGACGTCCGCCAGCAGAATCAGCTCCATCTCGAGATCGCGCCGCTCCCCTTCGCTGCCCGGAGTAGACTGGCGGGGTGCGCGATTCGTACTGCTTTTGAAGCGGGCGTTGCCGATTCCATGGAACCCCCCCTTGGCCACCAGCAACCTGCCGCCGTGGACCAGCAGTTCGCCGATGGTCTCACCGCTCTCCGCTTCCCGTACGCGGGTGCCCACAGGAACTTTGATCTCGAGATCTCCCGCGCTGCGTCCAGTCCTGTTGCGACCGGCGCCCGCCTCCCCATGCGCCGCCCTGTGAATGCGATGGTGGCGAAAATCGACCAGCGTGTTCAATCCCGAATCGGCAACCAGATAGACGCTACCGCCGTCGCCGCCGTCACCGCCATCCGGCCCACCCTTGGGTATGTACTTCTCACGCCGAAAACTGACCGCGCCGCGCCCACCGTTTCCCGCCTCCACCCTGATTCTGGCTTCATCGACAAACTTCATCTGCGCTAATCTTCCTCCTGGCCCGATGCCAGGACGCTGTAGCAGAAAACCATGCGTTGGTGCCCCAACGTAAAAAGCCCCGTCAATGACGAGGCCTTTCAGGTTACTGCTGAGAATGCGAAATCAGGCCGGAATTACGCTGACGAACTTGCGCTTGCTCGGACCCTTGATCTCAAACTTCACCACGCCGTCCGCTTTGGCGAAGAGTGTGTGATCCCTGCCGACACCGACATTGACGCCGCCATGAACCCTGGTACCGCGCTGACGGATGATGATACCGCCGGCATTGATCGTCTGGCCGCCGAAAACCTTCACACCCAAACGCTTGGATTCCGAATCGCGGCCGTTACGTGTACTGCCGCCTGCCTTTTTATGTGCCATTGTCGTCTACCCCTCAGCCAGCGCTGATTCCGGTGATCTGCAGTTCAGTATAGGACTGGCGATGCCCCTGACGCTTCAGGTGGTGCTTGCGCCGTCTGAACTTGATGATCTTGACTTTCTTGCCCCTGCCGTGGGATTTGACGGTGGCAGAAACCCTGCTGCCTTCCACGTAGGGTGCCCCTATCTTGATATCGTCCCCATCGGCGACCATCAACACTTTGTCGAGTTCCAGCTCAGCGCCCTCTTCGGCGACCAGCTTTTCGACCCTGAGAGTGTCGCCTTTGGCAACCCGGTACTGTTTACCACCGGTCTGAATTACGGCATACATTCCAAATCCCCGCAAATTTCCTGAGCTTATCGACACCGAACGTAGGTACGGCACCGACCAAAGAGCGGGAATTCTACCCGCACGCAGACTTCAGGTCAAATGGCTGATCCAACCCTCATCCCATTCCGCCGGTTCCTTGACAGAGAGATGGCGGCGACTCTAGCATTCCCGCTCCTGAATTATGGGGATGCCGTACTCCCCCGCACCATCTTCGGCAACACCACAATGGATCTAGCCAGCATACGCGATCTGATAGCAGACGATATGAAAGCGGTCGACGCGCTGATTCTGCGCCGTCTCCACTCGGATGTCGTGTTGATCAACCAGGTTGGCCAGTACATCGTCGGCAGTGGCGGGAAGCGATTGCGACCGATGGTTGTGCTGTTGGCGGCGCGAGCGCTCGGCTACGCACAGCATCGCCATATCGACCTGGCGGCGGTGATCGAGTTTATCCATACCGCCACGTTGCTGCACGACGATGTCGTGGACGGCTCCGAAAAACGGCGCAATCGTGATACCGCCAACGCGGTCTGGGGCAATGCCACAAGTGTCCTGGTAGGCGACTTTCTCTACTCTCGCGCGTTTGAAATGATGGTCGATGTCAATCGCATGCGGGTCATGGAGATACTCTCGCACGCCACAAACCGCATCGCCGAAGGTGAGGTGCTGCAACTGCTCAACTGCCACGACGCAGATGTTGATGAGCAGCGCTATCGCGAGGTCATCCTGCGCAAGACGGCAACCCTGTTCGAGGCAGGCGCACAGCTTGGCGCGGTGCTTTGCGATGGGCATTCGACGCAGGAGCAGGCACTGGCCGATTACGGCAGGCATCTCGGAATAGCGTTCCAGATCATCGACGACGCGCTCGACTACAGCGCCGACGCTGAACAGATCGGCAAGAACATCGGCGACGATCTTGCCGAAGGAAAACCCACCCTGCCGCTACTGCGGGTACTCCAAGTGGGTAGCGCCGAACAGCAGCGGATGCTGCGTGCAGTCATCGAGCAAGGCGGACGTGAGGATATCGACAAGGTCATGGCCGCCATTGAATCCACCGACGCGATCGAGTACACTTCGCGCCTCGCTCGAGAAGAGGCTGACAAAGCGAAATCGGCGCTCGCGCAGCTGCCGGATTCACCTTACCGGGAAGCGCTCTCCTCGATTGCCGATTTCGCGGTGAAACGCAGCAGCTGATTCTCATGATTCGGGGTGTAGCGCAGCCTGGTAGCGCGCTTCGTTCGGGACGAAGAAGTCGGAGGTTCGAATCCTCTCACCCCGACCAACTTTCACAAACACTCCAGGCACAAAAAAAAGCGGCAACCAAGCCGCTTTTTTTGTGCCTGTGCCAGCCGCCGCGAGGCGGCCGGCACGGGATTTTGATCACTACATGTTGTAACCGGTCTCCTCGTGGCTGACGTGGTCGAGACCCTCCATCTCCTCCTCACCACTCACCCTGAGACCGTTGGTCAACAGCGCAACCAGCTTAAGGATGCCCCAGGTCAGCGCGGCGGTGAAGATCACAGTGGCGACCACACCTACGAACTGCACCCATACCTGCCCCCCCATCGACGCGATGCCCTCGGCATAGCCGTAACCGCTGAACACCCCCAGACTGGTGGACGAAAAGACACCCGCAAGCAGCGTCCCCATCATTCCGCCGACCCCATGCACGGGGAAAACGTCGAGGGAGTCATCGATCTGCAGCACTTTCTTGATGTACTGGGTGGCGCTGTAACAGACCGATCCGGCCAGCAGGCCGACAATCAATGCGCCGCCGGGTCCAATAAAACCGGAAGCGGGAGTGATCGTACCAAGACCGGCCACCATCCCTGTCACCGCACCCAACGCACTCGGCTTACCGAAGCGCTTCCACTCGATGAACAGCCAGGTCATGGCACCGGTGGCCGCCGAGATATGGGTCACCAGCATCGCCATGGCTGCGTTGCCGTCGGACGCCAACGCGCTGCCGCCATTGAAGCCGAACCAGCCAACCCACAGCATGCCCGCGCCGCTGATGGTCATGGTCATGTTGTGGGGTGGCATCGGGGTACGTGGAAAACCTTTTCGCGGTCCCAGCACTATCGCAGCCACAAGAGCGGCTACGCCGGCGGTGATATGGACTACGGTCCCGCCGGCAAAGTCATAGAGGCCCATCTGCCCAAGCCAGCCGCCACCCCAAACCCAGTGAGTGATCGGCACGTAGACCAGCATCAGCCAGATAGCGCTGAAGAGCACCACCGCCGAAAACTTCATGCGCTCAGCGAAACCGCCGATGATAAGCGCCGGGGTGATGATTGCGAAGGTCATCTGGAACAGCATGAAGAGTGATTCAGGAATATCGCCACTGAGCGTTTCGCGGCCCACGCCAGACATCAGCACCCGACTGAAGTCGCCGATCCAGCTGTTGCCCTCGCCAAAAGCCAGACTATACCCAGCCACCAGCCACAGGACACTGGCGATACCGGCGATGGCAAAACACTGCATCAGCACCGAAAGCACATTCTTGGTGCGCACCAGGCCACCATAGAACAGCGCCAGTCCGGGTAGCGTCATGAACAACACCAGCGCGGTGGAAGTCAGAATCCAGCTTGTGTTGGATCCGCTCATGCCGGCCTCCTCGGCCAGCACTGTTCCCGGCAACATCATCTGGGCAGCCGCCAGCAATACCAAATATCTCATAAACCTCTTCTCCCCTGCCTGCCTGAAGCAGGCCATCACAACTCGCACAAGTAAATTGACGGCTTCTGAAATGCACAATTCATACCCATTATTTACTTATTTAAATTCAAATGATTAGACAACAACGCCCCGAACCGGGGCAGATGGGCGCTCATTAATAGTGCATTACGCATGGATGGCGCACTATTTTTGGGCAAAAAAAACGACCATCTCGAAAGGTGGTCGTCAAACCAGACTAAGTGTCTAGAGGGGAGTTCTGAAACTGTTCATTCGCCGCTACTGGCGATTAGAAGTACGTCTCCTGCACATTTATTGAGACTTCAGGCGCCAATAAAAGTTCACACCTACGGAATATGAACTTCAAATGCAACAACTCCGGCGATCGCACCCCACGAACGCCCGGCAGACGGGCCAGGACAATCTCCAACAAGGCCTTCTCCGCTCGCCGCTCTGTCTAGCGTGTTCGCAAAGTCCGGATACCACCCACCAATACAGGAAGGCCCATAGCCGCGCACCCGTTTCTCACTCGAAGAGATGTTTGTTTACCGAGCACCCTGCTTGTCCTCGCAAAGCAAAACAGCTGCACATTTTTTTGCGTCAGAGACGAGCCGGTACGACAGTCACCTCGCGTCCGAAATCGAGAAATAGCTCATGCGCTGATCCATCTGGGAGGCACGTTCGTTCATGGACGAGGCGGCAGCCGATGTCTGCTCCGCCAGTGCAGCATTTTGCTGGGTCAGTTCCTCGAGGTTGGTAATGGCTTGGTTTACGTGCTCGATTCCAATCGACTGCTCACGACTGGCCAACGAGATCTCAGCGATAATGTCCCCCAACCTCTTGACCGAGGCAACAATCTCCCCAAGGGTCTCACCCGAGCGATTCACCAACTCGGCACCTGCTCCTACCTTGTCGGCGCTGTCGTTGATCAGACCTTTTATCTCCCTAGCTGCTGACGCGCTCCTTTGCGCAAGGTTTCTTACCTCTGTGGCCACTACCGCGAAACCGCGACCATGCTCACCGGCCCTTGCAGCCTCGACCGAAGCATTGAGGGCCAGCAGATTAGTCTGAAAAGCAATCTCATCAATCACTGTGATGATTTTGGATATCATGCCGCTGGAGCGATTGATCTCCTCCATCGCATTGACGGCATCATTCACGACGACGCCACCTTTCTCAGCCATCTGCCGTGCACTTACAGCAAGCTGATTGGCCTGCTCGGCATTCTCTGCATTCTGTTTTACGGTACTGGTCAGCTCTTCCATGCTGGAAGCAGTCTCTTCCAAACTCGCGGCTTGCTGCTCTGTACGGCTCGAAAGATTCACATTGCCGGAGGCTATCTCTCTCGAAGTATGGGTAATTGCATCCGATGAGCTGCGCAATTCGCTTATGATCTCATCCAGGTTGGAGATTGTGCTGTTGACGCTCAGTTTGACGTCTCCAAAGGTCCCCTGGTAGTCGGCCGTAATCGGCTTGCCGAGATCCCCCTGGGCAACATGGGCCATGGCCCGGGCGATATCGCCTATCACGCTTTCCACCGCACCGATAAGATCGTTGATCCCTGCGGCAAGCTGCTCAAAGAATCCGGATTTGTCAGCCAGATCCAAACGCCGGGAAAGGTCTCCGGAACGGGCTGCAAGAACGATATCGTTGATCTCCTTCTCGACTGTGACCTCGCTGGTGATATCAACCCACTGGCTGATCCGTCCCTGATACTCGCCCGAAGCGTCATGAATCGGACTGGTGATCAACCTGAAACACCTCCCCCAGCAGTCCAATCGACTGGTCTCGGTACTCGAAAGCCGCTGCTCGTAGCGGCGTCCAAACTCGGCGTCGGGAATAAACTCCGTCAACGAGCGGCCCAACAGTTCCTCCGCCCGGAAACCATCTCCCGTACCGGCGGCCATCTCGCCAAGCGCATCGAACAGCGCCGTTGCCTGATGATTCATGAAGATCAGATGGTTGCTTTTATCGGATACCGTGACGCTGGTGGAGACACTCTCCAGTGCAGTTTTGATCCTAAGATTGGCCGTTGCCGTCTCCTTCACTTCATACAGATCGTAGGCAAGACGCGCCTGCATTCCCTCCATGGCGCGCAAAACAAAGCCGGCCTCATCGTCACCCTTGATGTCCACCGACGATCGATAGTCGCCGGATCTCACCTTCTCGGCAAGATCCGCCGCGTCTCGTAGTGGTCTCGTAATACCGCGACTGAGCCATATGCTGATCGCGATGCCCAAAAGCAATACCACTGCACCGACCGAGAACGACTTATTCCGGAAGTCTACCATTTGACTGACGAAACCCGAGCGATCCACACCGACAGTCAACACGCCGATTGGATCACCGCTGAAGTCCATGACGGGCGCCATCATGAGCGCCAATTGGCTGCTCTTCATGTCGGCCACCGAGGAGATCGTCTTTCCCGATATGACTTCGGCAAATTGCGCTTCGTCCAGTTCGAGTTCCCCATCGAAAGTCGATGCAAAGCGGGAGAATTTCTTTTCATGGTAAAGGTACAACGCCAAGTCAACATGATTGCGTTTCTTGAAAGCGTCGAAGAATGATTGTCCGAAAGACATACCGAACTCCACCGAACCCAGATGGCGCCCGTTTTCGAACACTGGGACAACACCCCTCACACCCAGTCCGGCCACCCCCACCTCCAGGCCGGTAACGGCCCGTTGTTCGGAATTTGTCTGCACCACTGTATGCCGGAACGAAGACAAATCGTCACCGAACTTTTTCGGCTTGTGAATACGGACGAACGAAATCGCGGGAGGTGTGTGAAACTGGAACTGACGTACACCGGCTTCGTCCTTGAGTTTATTGAACCCATCAGAAAACAACGCGAGCAGACGGCTGCGGTCACCATCGGCGAATGCCCGTTGCGCATCGGGAATCGAAGCCACCAACTTCGCCAGGGTGGAAGCCAGCCGTGCCTCGGATTGCATTCCATCCTGAACCGCGATGGTTACTTTTTGCAGTTCACGGTTTTCCGCCTCTCCTATAAGTTTCGTGACTCCCATCATCCCGGTGGTAACAATCGCACCGGTGATCACGGTAACAAGGATCGCCACGGTGGCCCCCAATCGCTTACCTATGGATATGCTACGCAACCTATAGATCCACTTTTCTATACCACGTTTTTTTATCGATGCCCGCCCTTCGCCTACCCTGCGATAGAGGTCTTCAGCTGAAGCTACCTCCTGCGCTGTTGGTTTGACCCGCACCGACAGATAGCCAACCGTTCGGCTCCCCTCTATCTGGGGGGCCACTGTCGCTTTCACCCAGTAGAAATCCCCATTCTTGCACCGGTTCTTAACCACGCCCACCCAGGTTTTACCCGCGGCCATACTGTCCCAAAGATCCTGAAATGCCTCTGGTGGCATATCGGGGTGACGAACGATATTGTGGTTCGCGCCAATCAGTTCCTCCCTGGTAAACCCGCTGATATCGACAAAAGCCTGATTCGCGGAATTTATAATACCTTTCAGGTCTGTGCTGGATGCCAACACCATGCCATCATCCAGGATCTGCTCACACTCGTTGACAGGCTGATTATTTTTCACTTTCCCTCACACTGGGCGCTGGGGCCCATCAATAGAATCGCACGCCTCCGGATGGCAGCAGTGGATTCCTGCGTGGCATACGGATATTTCGCAGAGTAGACCCGGTAAAACCGTTACTTCACGCGCTCCCCGCACGGGTAAACACATCTGCTGAAATTTGCATCGCTCGATGTCGGTCAAACCAGATCAAGGATTCTTAATTACCTTAGTCTGATCGTTGTAGCGGCAGTAAAATTGGCCTTTTTAACTTGGTTTCCCGCGACAGGGGTAATCCAAATCGGATAGGCAGCGGTTCTATTCGTCTGCTGCACTTCGATTGGGTCGAGCACCACATGCTTTAGATGTGGGAATCTTTAAGGGCGCGTTAAAATGGTATGGGCATCCATCCGTGGAGGCCGTTTTTTCAGCACAGGGCGCGCTGGGCTCGGGGTACTTATCGCACAAGAGCAAAAGTGCAACGCAGTCCAGGGAAAAAATGGCCGGTTTCCTTTGGGTTGAGAGGTCCCAACAGTATTGACGTTAATCCACTTTCTGCTCAATTCAGCGGCGACTGGCGAGCGCCGGAGACGACGCCGCCACAAGGCGCAAGTAACCAACCTGAGTGAGGCCCGAACACTGAATGCGCTCTGGTGTGTCGATTACAAAGGTCAGTTCAGGCTGGGTAACCGAAGATACTGTATTCCACTGACTATCACAGATTACGGGTCAGGGTGTCTGTTGGCTTGCGAAGGACTGGAATCCACGCGGGAAGCCGAAGCTTTTCCGGTGTTCGAGCGTACCTTCAAAGGTTATGGGCTCCCAGCTGCGATTCGCGCGGATAACAGTGCACCATTTGCCTCTGCGCACGCCCTGTTTGGTCTGGGTCGGCTGTCGGTCTGGTGGTTGCAACTGGGCATCGCCATTGAACGCATCAATCCTGGCAACCCCCAACAGAATGGTCGTCACGAGCGGATGCATCTGACGCTCAAGAAAGAGGCGACCAAACCTCCAAGCTATAATTTCCTACAGCAGCAGGAACGGTTCGAGAAATTCATCGAGGGTTACAATAACGACCGACCTCACCAGGCCCTCGGAGGAAAGTATCCTGGTGAAGTGTATACACCCTCTGCCCGGGAGTATCATCCTCCCGAGGAGCCAGAGTATCCGTTTCACGATCGGACGATACACCTGACCCAGTGCGGTCGAGTTTGCATCGGCCGCCGCAAGATCAACCTGAGTACGGTGTTTGCCGGGCAGTACGTTGGTATCAGGGAGATCGCTGACGAGGTCTGGCTCGTCAGCTTGATGAACCATGATCTCGGGTTTTTCGATAAAGACGAGAACTAGGGTGGAGCCAGTGGGCCAAAACCCATTCGCTCCTAGAGTGTTACCCATGTCCTCGGAATAAAGTGTTACCTATGTGACCGGTAAGCACCATCTGATATTGGTGGCTACGGGTGGAATTGAACCACCGACCTACGGGTTATGAGTCCGTCGCTCTAACCATCTGAGCTACGTAGCCATGGAGGGCGGGAAATATAACGGTCGGAAAAGCCGCTGTCAAATCGATGCAACGACACCTGCGGACGCAGTTTCAGACGTTGAAGCGGAAATGGATGACATCGCCATCCCTGACCACGTAATCCTTCCCTTCCAGCCGCAATTTGCCTGCTTCCTTGGCACCCTGCTCGCCGCCGAGATCGACAAAATCCTGATAGGCGATTACTTCTGCGCGAATAAATCCACGCTGGAAATCGGTGTGAATGACTCCTGCCGCCTGCGGTGCTGTCGCGCCGACCGGGATGGTCCAGGCACGCACCTCTTTGGGACCGGCGGTAAAGTAGGTCTCCAGGCCGAGCAACTTGTAGCCGGCGCGCACAACCCGGTTCAGTCCGGGTTCGGTCTGCCCGATTTCGGCGAGAAACTCGTCGCGTTCCTCCGGCTCAAGCTGCACGATCTCGGCCTCTATCGCGGCACACACCGGTACCACGGACGATCCTTCCGCTTCCGCCAGAGAGCGCACCGCATCCAGCGCGCGGTTCTCCGCGAAGCCATCCTCGGCGACATTGGCGACATAGAGCGTAGGTTTGATCGTCAGCAGATGCAGATCGTAGAGACCCTGCCTATCCTCGTCGCTCAGCGCCATCGCCCTCACGGGAGCGCCGCTGTCCAGATGATCGCGCACC
>JAGRGU010000147.1:3830-6974 GCA_020445335.1 Gammaproteobacteria bacterium | reverse complement strand
TGTTGACGCTGGTGGCGAAGTAGATCGGTTTGATTTCGCTGCGCGGCGGTTTGTTTGAATGTGGGTTCCCCATACCCATGGTTGAACGGTGTTGTTTTTTTGTTTTTGTGTCGCTACGCGACGGTTTGTTTTAATGCGGGTCCCGGCCCGCGTGCCGGGTGACTTTTGTTTCGGCAAAAGTCACTAAAACCATCTGCTCCGAACTGTCACCCTGCGGGTGCCCTGCGCTACTCGCAAAACAGGGGAAGCGCGGAACTCGCTGCGCTCGAGCAGCCGCGCTTCTGTTCCCTGTTTTACTGCGTTGCTCGGTGACAGTTGAGTCGCGAGGGGTGGCGGTGCGTCTCTTTTGAAGCTGGCCTACTGCCGCAACACTGGCTACTCCTCGGGATCTGATCCCCTCTGTCCCGCCGGAGCGGACGAGCATCGCNNATCGCAGGGAACCCGCAGGGCGGGAGAGCGGGGTGCCCTTTTCTTTCGTTCATTTCTTTTGGGCACGCAAAAGAAATGGACCCGCCCGTGGGTGCGGGAACCCACATTCAAACAAACCGTCGCGTAGCGACACAAAGGTGTAATTGATTGGAGCCGGCAATGAGCCGGTGTCACCCGCCCTGCGGGCCGGGACCCGCATTCAAAAAAAATCGTCGCGCAGCGGCACAAAACCAAAAAGCAGATCCGTGTAACCGAGGGTGCGCTAATCCCCCACCAGTAGATTCCACCATGCAGCAGCATATTTGCCATCAACCAGTGCTGGCGACAAAATCTCAATTGATACACATACATCTTGAAAAAATAGTAAAACGTATCATAATTAAATCGACAGAGATCAGCGTACAGGTAGCTGGAGGAACTCTATGAAAACCACCGCCGACGAGACGCGGCTGGAGCAGCGCTTCCAGCAGCGGATCGAACAGGAGCAGAAGATCGAGCCCAAGGACTGGATGCCGGATGGCTACCGCAAGAGCCTGATCCGGCAGATATCCCAGCATGCGCACTCGGAGGTGATCGGCATGCAGCCGGAGGGTAACTTCATCACTCGGGCACCCTCGCTGCGGCGCAAGGCGGTGCTGCTCTCCAAGGTGCAGGATGAAGGCGGTCATGGGCTCTATCTCTACAGTGCGGCCGAGACGCTGGGTACGCCTCGCTCGGAGCTGATCGCGGCGCTGCAGTCGGGCGAGGCGAAATACGCATCCATCTTCAACTATCCGACGCAGAGCTGGGGTGATATCGGTGCTATCGGCTGGCTGGTCGACGGCGCCGCGATCGTCAATCAGATTTCGCTGCAGCGCACCTCCTACGGACCTTACGCGCGCGGCATGGTCCGTATCTGCAAGGAGGAGAGTTTCCACCAGCGTCAGGGATACGAGATCATGATCGCGCTGGCGCATGGCTCGCCGGCGCAGAAACGCATGGCACAGGATTCGTTGAATCGCTTCTACTGGCCGGCGTTGATGATGTTCGGACCGCACGACAGCGAGTCGGCGCATTCGGCCAGATCGATGCAGTGGAAGATCAAGCGTGAAACCAACGACGATCTGCGGCAGAAGTTCATCGACCAGACGGTGCCGCAGATCGAGTACCTCGGACTGCAGCATCCCGACAGCGAGATCAGCTGGAACGAAGCGCGCGGCCACTACGACCACGGCGAGATCGACTGGAACGAGTTCTATGCGGTGATCAACGGCAACGGCCACTGCAACCGCCAGCGCATTACCCACCATATCCGCGCGCATGAAGATGGCGCCTGGGTGCGGGATGCGATCACCGCGCACAACGAGAAGCTACGCAAACGCGCACAACAGGTCGCCTGAGAGGAGTACGTCATGTCGCAAGAGAGACTGGAGCTGTTCGAGGTCTTCGTCCGTTCCAGGCGCGGACTCGACCACAAGCACGTCGGCAGCCTGCATGCCGAGGATCACGAGCAGGCGCTGGAGTATGCCCGCGACTGCTACACCCGACGCAGCGAAGGCGTCAGCATATGGGTGGTGCGTTCGCGCGATATCTGCGCTTCGCAGGAGGAGGATAGTGAATGCTTTTTCGACCCGTCGGATGACAAACCTTATCGGCTGGCGAGCTACTACAAGCTGCCCGATCCCGTGGACAACATGTGAGCGCGGACGGGGAGAGCGGCATGAGCGAAAATGAACTGAAGCAGGCGACGCTCGATTATGCGCTGCGCCTCGGCGACGATTCGCTGGTGCTGGGGCAGCGAATTTCCGAGTGGGTCAGCAACGGCCCCTTTCTGGAAGAGGATATCGCCTACGGCAATGTCGCGCTCGACTACATCGGCCGCGCGCGCATGTTCTACGGCTACGCGGCAGAGCTCGATGGCGAGCGCAGTGAGGACGACTTCGCCTATCTGCGCGACGAGCGCGAGTTCCGCAATTTTCTGATGCTTGAACTTCCGCGCGGCGACTTCGCGTTCTCACAGATGCGCCAGCTGCTGGTCGATCTATACAATACGTTGTTTCTGGCTGTACTGGTCGCCTCCAACGATCAGACGCTGGCAGCCATCGCCGCCAAGGCGATCAAGGAGACGCGCTACCATCTGCGCCGCAGCCGCGAATGGGTGGTGCGGCTCGGTGACGGTACCGAGGAGAGCCACCGACGCGCACAGAACGCGCTCGACGAGCTCTGGGGCTACGGCCATGAACTGTTCGAGATGGACGCGCTGGAGCAGCGGCTGGCAGATTGCGGTATCGGCGTGGATACCTCCCTGCTGCGGGAGCGGTGGCGGTCGATGCTCTCCGAAGTGCTGGCCGAGGCCAGGCTGACGATGCCGGAGGATGGTTGGGCGGTGCGTGGCGGTCGCGCCGGTTACCATACCGAGAATCTCGGGCACCTGCTGACCGAACTGCAGTTCATCCATCGCGCCTACCCGGGCTGCCGCTGGTGATCAGGATGGAGGAGTTGCCGGTAACCAGTCGCGAATGCGCCGAACTGCAACACAAGCGCGCCGTCTCTGAGGTGTCGGAGCTTTGGGATCTGCTCGACCAGGTCAGGGATCCGGAGCTGCCGGTGCTGAGCCTGTGGGATCTCGGGGTGCTGCGCGACGTGCAGCGTGTGAGCGGCAGGGTTGTCGTCACGATCACGCCCACCTACTCCGGTTGTCCGGCGTTGGAGACGATGCGCGGTGACATCGAGCGG
>JAGRGU010000147.1:0-3720 GCA_020445335.1 Gammaproteobacteria bacterium | reverse complement strand
GCCCCCCCGGAAGATCAGAAGGATCAGATCCAATCGAACAGCGGAGCAATCGCATGCGACCCCTCTGTTTGTGGGCTGACGCCGGAGGCGGGGATCACCTGTCCCCGCTGCGGCTCGAGCGACAGCCGACGCATCAGCGAGTTCGGCTCCACCGCCTGCAAGGCGCTGTTCCAGTGTCTCGCCTGTCACGAACCGTTCGACTATTTCAAGCAGATCTGAGGCCGCGCCATGTCCGCCACCGATTTCCATGAACTGCGGATCGCCGATGTGCGGCCGGAGACCGATACCGCAATCTGCGTCACCTTCGAAGTGCCCGCCGGGCTGAACGACGAGTTCAGTTTTATCCAGGGGCAGTTTCTGACGTTGCGGGCCGAGATCGATGGCGAGGATCTGCGCCGCTCATATTCGATCTGCTCCGGTATCGATGACGGCCATATGCGGGTCGGTATCAAGCGCGTGCGTGGTGGACGCTTCTCCAACTACGCCAACGATAACTTCAAGGTCGGCGACCGGATTCTGGTGATGCCGCCGCAAGGCAGTTTCCATACCGAACTGCACCCTGACAACGAAAAGCACTATATGTGTCTGGCGGCGGGCAGCGGCATTACGCCGATCCTGTCGATAATCAAATCGGTGCTGGCAGTGGAGCCGCAGAGCCGGGTGACGCTGATCTACGGCAACCGCCGCTCCAGTTCCGTGATGTTCAGGGATGAGCTCAGCTTCGTGAAGAACCGTTACCTCGATCGTCTGCACTGGATCAATATCATGGACGAAGAGGACCAGGGTGCGGAGCTTCTGAATGGCATCATCGACAACGACAAGGGGCGTGCTCTGGCCCGGGCAGGCCTGATCGATATCCGCTCCACCGACGAGGCCTTCATCTGCGGGCCTGAAGCGATGATCGCCGAAGTGTCGCGCGGTTTCCGGTTGGAGGGGATGGAGGATCAACACATTCACTACGAGCTGTTCGCCAACTCATCGGCCGACTCAGCAACGATGTTGCAGCGGGCGCAGCGGCGTGTTGCCGAATATGGCGAAGAGCGCAAGAGCCGGGTAACGCTGATCGCCGACGGCCGCTCGGTCGAGTTCGAACTGGCGGCGGTGGGCGAGAATATCCTCGACGCCGGTCTGCACAACGGTGTCGAGCTTCCCTACGCCTGCAAGGCCGGGGTCTGTTCCACCTGTAAGGCGAAACTGGTGCGCGGCGAAGTGGAGATGGATATCACGCATGGCCTCGAGCAGCATGAGGTCGAAAGCGGCTATATTCTCTGCTGCCAGGCGCACCCGCTCTCCGACGAGGTGGTGGTCGATTTCGACCAGCGTTAGCAGGTCGTTGGAATTCGTTCAGAGCAGCTTGCTGACAGCTTCGGCCAGCTGCACGTGGCTGTAAGGTTTCTGCAGCAACGGCAAACTGCTGTTTTGATTCGGTGCGACGCGACCGGGCATGGCCGCGAAACCTGAGGTGAGCAGGATCTTCAGGTCGGGTTTGACGACCAGCGCCCGCTCGGCCAGTTGGTAGCCATCCATGCCGCCAGGCATGACGACGTCGCTGAGCAGCAGGTCGATTCCGGGTTCATTGGAGAGCAGCTCCAGCGCCTGTTTTCCATTCACCGCGCTCAGCGTGCGATAGCCGAGTTCGTGCAGCTGCGCGATCGCCAGAGCAAGCAGTTCCGGCTCGTCATCCACCAGCAGGATCAGCTCGTGAAAGCGACTCCGCGGCGCGGAGCGATCATCGACCACGGCGATCGGTTCGACCGCTTTGGCCGATCTTGGCAGATAGAGGGTGACACTGGTGCCGATGCCGGGTTCGGAGTAGAGCTCGATATGCCCTCCCGAGCGCTTGATGAATCCGAATACCATGGACAGGCCGAGGCCGGTGCCTCTGCCCCGCTCCTTGGTGGTGTAGAAGGGTTCGAAAATGCGCTCCTGCTGGGCGGTAGTGATGCCAACGCCGTTGTCACTGACCGAGCAGGCTGCATAGAGACCGGGCAGCGCTGCGGGGTGGACCCGGCAGTAGCGCTCGTCGAGTACGGCGTTGGCGGTTTCGATCGTCAGGTGGCCGCCCTCCGGCAGCGCATCGCGGGCGTTTAGTATCAGGTTGAGCAGCGCGTCCTTGAACTCATCCGCGTCGATGTTGGTCGACCAGGGCTCGCTCGTCAGCTGATACTCGACTTCGATCGACGGGGTGATGGAGCGCTGAATCAGGCTCTGCATATCCTCCAGCAGCCGGTTCAGGTCGACGGTGGTGATCTCGCGCGCCTGATTGCGGGAGAAGCCCAGAAGCTGTTTGGTCAGGTTGGCGGCCCGTTCGGCTGAGATCTTGATGGCATCGAGCAGCTTGCCGGCCCTGGTGTCGCCGGCGATCTGCCGCGCCAGCAGATCGAGATTGCCGAGAATGATGCCAAGAATGTTGTTGAAGTCGTGCGCTATGCCACCGGTAAGCTGTCCGACCGCGTCCATCTTCTGCGCTCTGCGCAACTGCTGTTCGGTCGCCTGCTCTTCGGTGATGTCGCGCGCGATACCGAATACGGTTGCGTCATCGAGCGGCACCACACTGAGACGGGCGAGGCGACGGCTGCCGTCGGATCGGAGATATTCGACATTACCCAGGTTCTCGGCCCCGCTGCTGTGGAGTATCTTGAGGCGTTGCGCCTCCGCTTTCTGCAGGTCTGCAACGACATCCTGCGTCCGCAGATTTTTAAGTTGCCTCAGCTTGCGACCGGTCAGTCGCTCCGCTGCTTCGTTGGCGTCCAGGTAGCGTCCACTCTGCTTGTCCACCAGAAAAATGGCATCGTTGCTGCGCTCGAACAACGCCCTGTAGCGGTGCTCGCTCACCGTCAGTCGCTCCTCGCGGTCGCGCAGAGTCGCCAGATCCTTGCTGCGTTGCCGCTCGTGCCGGTAGAGCAGGAAGGCGGTGGCGGTGCCCAGCAGCACAACCCAGACCACCAGCAACAGCTGCACCGACTTGAAACGTTGGAATTGGCGCTTGACCACCCGCTCGAGCTCCTGCTCGACAGCCGCAACGGAATCCAGCACGCCGACGAAAGCCTGGTCGAAGCTCTGCTCCATCTCGGTGCCGATGCCGGCATCCAGGCGGCGCTCCCAGCGCACCTGCACACTGGTCCGGAATTCGTCGATACGCTCGAGCGTACGAGCGATCTTCTGCCGCAGCTGGGGACCGAATGGATTGGAGAGCCCCTTGCTCTCTCCAAGCATCGACAGTGCGTAACGCTTGCCGAGATCGAGGTGCTTCCAGACTTTATCGATGGCGATGTCCTGATCGCCGCTGATCAGCTCTTCGAACCAGAGATGGCCCAGCGTGACCTCGAACTTGATTTTGGCTGATGCGTCCGTCAATGGAGCGTAGCGCTCGGACATGTCGCGGGCGATCCGGAACGAGTAGACCATGGCTGCCACCACAATCGCCGTCAGCAACAGAACCCAAAGCAAAGGATAGGTGCGGATGGTGCGTTTCACTGGTGACTTTTCCGTGTCTCTCAGCTTATACAGATGATTTAAGAATAGCACTCGGAAGGGCAGCAGTGGCAGGTGAAATCCTGCTGTTGCCTCCCGGCGGGACCGACTTCCGCCACAATCGGTCGAGCGCTCCCGCGATACCTCCGTCGGAGGTGTTTTGATGTTGACCGCCGGGGCCGGCTTCGCGCCACTACTGCGGAGTCCGTTACTGCGGGACTCTCTCCTGCGGGATCGAAACTGCGC
>JAGRGU010000031.1 GCA_020445335.1 Gammaproteobacteria bacterium | reverse complement strand
TTGAGATGCACTTCCTGCCCGATGTCTACGTCCAGTGCGACGTCTGCAAGGGGAAGCGTTACAACCGCGAGACACTCGAGATCCGCTACAAAGGCAGAACCATCGACCAGGTGCTGGAGCTGACCATCGAGGAGGGCCTCGATTTTTTCGACGCCATCCCCACGGTCAAACGCAAGCTGCAGACGCTGATGGATGTCGGACTCTCCTACATCAAACTCGGCCAGAACGCTACCACGCTCTCCGGTGGCGAGGCGCAACGCGTCAAGCTCTCGCGTGAGCTGTCGAAGCGGGATACCGGCAGTACGCTCTATATCCTCGACGAACCGACCACCGGCCTGCACTTCCACGACGTCAAGCACCTGCTGGACGTACTGCACAGGCTGCGCGATCACGGCAATACGGTGGTGGTTATCGAGCACAATCTCGATGTGATCAAGACCGCGGACTGGGTCATCGATCTGGGACCGGAAGGAGGCAACCGCGGTGGCGAAATCGTCGCCGAGGGGACACCGGAGCAGGTGGCGGAGAATCCGGCTTCACACACCGGCCGGTTTCTGAGAGCAGTACTGGATGCGGTCGCGAGATAGAGGCGCAGTCAACGGCACTCGATCGGGGTACCGATGGCAAGCGCGAGCAGTGCCTCCGCGCTGCCGAGGTTGACTGCAATCTCGATCAGATCGAGTGAGTTGCGATACCAGAATGGCCGCCCTGGAGGAACCTCCGAGAATGTCCCGGCATGACGGAGCTGATGGCCGCCGGCAATGATCAGGACGCCGTCATCTATCGCATCAGCACGAAGCCCCGTCAGGCAGTTGCCGTAGCGGTCGACGTAGATCACCTCGGCCAGATCGCGCGGCCAGTCCGCACCGACCAGCGTGCCGGCAGCGACAGGCCTGGTGGGAAAACGCCGTCCATCGACACAGGCAGCAGCGACCGGTGCAAACAGGTCGCGGCCGTGAAAGCTGCTGGAGAGGGACTGCGGACGCCATTTGATAACCTCGGCCTGCGTCGCGGCATCTCCCTGCGCCAGCTGGGAGAAGAGCCCGTTGTCCGGACCGACGAACCAGTGGCCGGCGGCTCGTAGCACCAGTGGCAGGCGGCTGCCGCCGACACCGGGATCGACCACCGCCAGAAACAGCGTTGATTCCGGCATGTGACGCGCGAGCGCGGAGAGCAGATAGGCAGAAGCGCGTGGGTTGCACAGCGGCGCATCGGAGAGCAGGCGTATCAGCGGCACAGTGACGCCAGCGGCGTGCAGTACCGCCTCCATCTGCCCAAGATAGGGACCCGTTTCGCCGAAGTCGGTGAAGAGAGCAACTCTTTGCGGTTTTTTTTCTGCCATTTTCCGATTCAGCCGCCAATACCAAATCGTGCCACCACCACCCAAAGACGAAAAAACCGGGACAAGCCCGGTTTTCACTAGAGAGTTCGAAGCACCGAAATCTACTCGACCTCGACAGCCTCTGCCGTTCCGGCGGGGCGATCGATCAGCTCGACATAGGCCATCGGTGCCTTGTCGCCGGCGCGATAACCGCATTTGAGGATGCGCAGATAACCGCCTTTGCGCTCCTGGTAACGCGGACCAATTTCAGTGAACAGCTTGCCGACCACTTCGTCGTCGCGCAGGCGGGCGAAAGCCACGCGGCGTTTGGCCACGCTGTCTGCCTTACCCAGGGTGATGATGGGCTCTGCCTCGCGACGCAACTCTTTGGCTTTCGGCAGGGTGGTTTTGATCAACTCGTGGCGCAGCAGCGAACAGGTCATGTTACGGAACATCGCCTTGCGATGCGAGCTGTTGCGGTTGAGTTGCCGTCCTGATTTGCGGTGACGCATGGATCGACTTCCTTAAAAAATAGTTAATGCAAAAATCGGGGGAGGCAGAGCGACACTGATCAGTGAACGCCTTCGTCCATCCCTTCCGGTGGCCAGACTTCCAGGCGCATGCCCAGCGAAAGACCACGGGTGGCAAGCACGTCCTTGATTTCGGTCAGCGACTTCTTGCCAAGATTGGGGGTCTTCAACAGCTCCACTTCGGTGCGTTGAATCAAATCTCCAATCAGGAAAATATTTTCGGCTTTCAGACAGTTCGCCGAGCGAACCGTCAGCTCAAGATCGTCCACCGGGCGCAGCAGAATGGGATCGATTTTCGACGAGCGATCCTCCTGAACCGGCTCGGAAGCGCCAGTATCATCGAGTTCCACGAACGCGGAGAGCTGGTCCTGAAGAATGGTCGCCGCACGGCGGATGGCCTCTTCCGGGTCAATCGTACCGTTAGTCTCCAGATCGATGACCAGACGGTCCAGATCGGTACGCTGCTCGACACGGGCAGCCTCGACCGAATATGCAACACGCCTTACCGGGGTAAAGGTCGCATCCAGACTCAGGCGCCCTATCGGCCGATCCTCTCCGTTCTGGCGAGCCGTCGACGGCTCGTAACCGAGCCCCCGCGCAACCTTGATCGTCATGTTGATCTCGCCCTCCTTGGTCAGGTTGGCGATTACATGATCAGGGTTGGCGATCTCGACGTCGTGGGTGAGCGTGATATCAGAGGCCAGCACGGCCCCCGGCCCCTTCTTCTTCAGCGTCAGTGTCTCTTCGCTCTTGGCGTGCATGATTACCGCCAGATCTTTCAGATTCAGCAGCACGTCCAGCACATCTTCCTGCACACCCTCCATGGTGGTGTACTCGTGCAGCACGCCCTCGATCTCAACCTCTACCACAGCGGCGCCGGGCATCGATGAGAGCAGAATCCGACGCAGGGCATTACCCAGCGTATGGCCAAAACCACGCTCCATGGGCTCGAGAGAGACCTTGGCGTGCCGCTCGCTGATGGTCTGTACATTGACCAGTCGCGGCTTGAGAAAATCGGTAACGAAATCCGGCATTTCGACCTCTTGATCCAATCCTTACTTGGAGTACAGCTCGACAACGAGCTGCTCATTGACCTCGGCGGGCAACTCGGAGCGGTCGGGGCTACGCTTGAAGGTGCCCTTCATCGCCTTGACATCCATCTCGAGCCATTCCGAGAAACCGAACTGCTCGGCCAGCTCCAAAGCGCTCTTCACGCGCACCTGCTTCTTGGCTTTCTCGCGTACGGAGATAACATCCTCGGCCTGAACCTGATAGGAGGGGATATTGAGAACCTTGCCGTTGACTTCGATCGCTTTGTGACTGACCAGCTGTCGCGCTTCCGCCCGGGTACTGCCGAAGCCCATGCGGTAAACGACATTGTCGAGCCGCTGCTCGAGCAGCAGGAACAGATTGTCACCGGTCGCACCTTTGCTCTGGGCGGCCTTTTTATAGTAGGTCCGGAACTGCTTCTCCATGATGCCGTAGATGCGGCGCATCTTCTGCTTTTCACGCAACTGCAGTCCATAGTCCGAGAGACGCCGACGACGGTCGGTGGTCTGACCCGGCTGCTTTTCGAGGTTGCACTTGGACTCTAGCGAGCGAACGCGGCTCTTCAGGAACAGGTCCGTGCCTTCGCGTCGACTAAGCTTACATTTTGGTCCGATATACCTTGCCATGATCTATAAACTCCGAAATCAGACGCGACGCTTTTTGGGCGGCCGGCAACCATTGTGGGGGATTGGGGTTACATCAACGATACTGGTGATCTTGAAACCAGAATTGTTGAGCGCACGAACCGCAGACTCACGGCCGGGGCCTGGCCCCTTCACATTGACGTCGAGATTCTTGACCCCGTACTCCTTGGCCTTCTCGCCCGCACGATCGGCTGCAACCTGCGCCGCAAACGGCGTGCTTTTGCGCGAGCCGCGGAAGCCGGAGCCACCCGAGGTCGCCCATGAGAGGACGTTGCCCTGACGATCGGAAATGGTGATGATCGTGTTGTTGAAGGAGGCATGGATATGTACCACGCCGTCGGTCACCGTTCTTCTGACCTTTTTCCTAGAAAGAGCTGGTTTTGCCATTAGCCTGTTCCTGCGAACTCGTGAATGTTTTCAAATGGGGACCGCGGGGCGCGATCCACTCTGTTTATCGTTTGATCGGACGACGCGGCCCTTTGCGGGTACGCGCGTTGGTCTGGGTACGCTGTCCGCGCACCGGAAGACCTCTGCGATGACGGATGCCACGGTTGCAACCGAGATCCATCAGACGCTTGATATTCATCGAAATCTCGCGCCGAAGATCGCCCTCAACAGTGAATTTTCCGACTTCGGTGCGCAGCTTGTCGATCTCTTCCTCGGTAAGCTCACGGATCTGTTTCTCTGCTTCCAGACCGGCGGCCTGGCAGATCTCCTTGGCTCGGGCGGGACCAATACCATAAATGGAAGTAAGCGCGATCACCGTATGTTTGCGATCGGGAATATTGACGCCAGCGATTCGGGCCATCAGGTTGCTCCTAAAAAACCAAACTTGTCCACTTCACGCGCGGAAAACGCGTAACTTTATCTGGAATATTTCATTAAATCAAGCAGAAAAAGGCTCTACCACTACCCCTGGCGCTGCTTGTGGCGCGGCTCTTTGCAGATCACACGAACCACACCGTTACGACGAATGATCTTGCAGTTCCTGCAGATCTTCTTTACCGATGCCCTAACTTTCATGACCTAACTCTCCAAAACTTTTTCAATCAGATTCCGCCCGGGCCTCAGCGCAACAAACCCGCGCCGCCGGTGCCCTTCAAATTCGCTTTCTTCATAAGGCCTTCGTACTGATGTGACATCAGGTGCGCCTGAACCTGGGCCATGAAGTCCATGACCACAACCACAATGATCAACAGCGAAGTTCCGCCAAAATAGAACGGGACGTTCCAACCGACGATCAGAAATTCCGGCAACAGACAGACAGCGGTGATGTAGATGGCGCCAGCAAAGGTCAGGCGTGTCATTACGTTGTCGATGTAGCGTGCAGTCTGTTCGCCCGGACGATAGCCGGGAATAAAGGCGCCGGAGCGTTTCAGATTGTCAGCCGTCTCCTTTGAGTTGAAGACAAGCGCTGTATAGAAGAAACAGAAAAAGACGATCGCCATCGCATACAGTAGTACGTACAGAGGCTCACCGGGTGAGATCTTGGCGACGATATCCTGCAACCACCTCATGTTCTCCTGAGTACCGACCCACTGACCGAGAGTTGACGGAAAGAGGATGATACTGGAGGCGAAGATCGGCGGAATCACACCCGCCATGTTCAGTTTCAGTGGCAGATGGCTGCTCTGCGCGGCAAACATCTTGCGCCCCTGCTGCCGTTTTGCGTAGTTGACGGTGATGCGCCGCTGACCGCGCTCGACAAAAACGACAAAGGCGGTGACGGCGATCGCGAGAATAAACAGCGTCAGTACCGTCAGTGCGTTCATCTCGCCGGTTCGCACCAGTTCGAGCGTGCTGCCGACTGCCTGCGGCAACCCGGCCACGATACCGGCAAAAATAATCAGCGAGATACCGTTGCCGAGACCACGCTCGGTTATCTGCTCACCCAGCCACATCAGAAACATGGTGCCAGTGACGAGCGAGACTGCGGCGGTGAAAACGAAACCCGGTCCACTGTGAACAACCACGTTCATACCGGCCGCCTGCTGACTCTGCAGCGCGATAGCTATACCTACCGCCTGAAAAGTCGCCAGCGCCACCGTGCCATAACGGGTGTACTGGGTGATCTGACGGCGTCCTTGTTCACCCTCCTTCTTGAGTTGCTCGAGCTTGGGTATCACGGCGGACATCAACTGCATGATGATAGAGGCCGAGATGTAAGGCATGATGCCCAGTGCAAACAGGCTCGCACGCTTCAAAGCGCCACCCGAGAACATGTTGAACATGTCCAGGATAGAGCCCTGCTGCTGATCGAAAAGCGCAGCCAGTGCCGCCGGATTAACCCCCGGAACCGGAATGAAGGTTCCGATTCGGAACACCAGAAGCGCACCGACGACAAACAGCAGACGATGCCGCAGTTCCGTCAGCTTGCCCGCTCCGGCCAAACCACCCGCCTTACCCAAATTGGCCATTTATTCCTCGATCGTTCCACCGGCCGCTTCGATCGCGGCGCGTGCACCCTTGGTGACGCCGAGACCACGCAGCGTCACCGCCTTATCGATAGTGCCCGAGAGAATCACTTTCGCGTGACGGATCGCACCCGAAATCACACCCGCGCTCTTCAGCGCCTGCAGGTCGATCGGCGAGGCTTCGATACCCTTCAGTTCACCCAGTCGAACCTCAGCGACGAATCTCGCCTTGCGGGAGGCAAAGCCAACCTTGGGCAAACGGCGCTGCAGCGGCATCTGGCCGCCTTCGAAACCGACTTTATGAAAGCCGCCGGTACGTGACTTCTGGCCTTTGTGACCGCGACCGGCGGTCTTGCCGAATCCACTGCCGATGCCGCGCGCAACCCGCTTGGAGTTCTGGTTCGCGCCGCGGGCAGGTTTGATTGTGTTGAGACGCATCTCAGGCCTCCTCTACCTTGACCATGTAGCTGACCCGGTTGGCCATGCCACGCGTCGACGGCGTATCCTCCACCTCGACGGATTGATTCAGTTTGCGCAACCCCAGCCCACGCACACAGGCCTGGTGTTTCTTCAGTCGACCCGAGGTGCTGCGCACCAGGGTCACTTTCATCATCTTTTTATCAGCCATGACTTACCCCAGAATCTCTTCGACCGACTTGCCGCGTTTGGCTGCCACCGATTCAGGATCTTTCATTTCGGTCAATGCGTTGATCGTGGCACGTACGACATTGATCGGATTATTGGTGCCGATGCATTTAGCCAGCACATTGTGAACGCCGACCGCCTCGCATACCGCCCGCATTGCACCGCCGGCGATAATACCGGTACCTTCGGAAGCAGGCTGCATGTAGACCTTGGCCGCTCCATGCCGGCCAACCATCGGATAGTGCAGCGTACCCTCTTTTAGTTTCGCCTCGCGCATGTTGCGACGCGCCGCCTCCATCGCTTTCTGTATGGCGATAGGAACCTCGCGCGCCTTGCCGGTGCCGAAACCGACACTGCCATTGCCATCACCCACGACGGTAAGAGCGGTGAAACCGAACACGCGACCGCCTTTTACCACCTTGGCTACGCGGTTCACATTGATGAGCTTTTCGATCAGGTCGTCGCCGGTCGGGTTTACGTTGTAATTCGACATGGTTTACCCCTTAGAACTGAAGGCCGTTTTCACGGGCTGCGTCGGCCAGCGCTTTGACACGGCCGTGATATTTGAAGCCCGAGCGATCGAACGCAACCTGCTCCACACCTGCCGCCTTCGCCCTTTCGGCAATCGCTTTGCCAACGGAGGCCGCTGCGGTGGCATTGCCGGAGGCGCCGTTCAAGCTCTCTTTGATACCCTTGTCGAGCGTGGAGGCACTGGCGACGACACTATTGCCATCGGCGGAGATCACCTGCGCATACATATGACGAGGCGTGCGAAAAATGGTCAAGCGACAGATACCCAACTCGCGGATCTTGGCGCGGGCACGACGCGCCCGACGTAAACGTGTAAGTTTCTTCTCCATTCTCGAGACCCTTATTTCTTCTTGGCTTCTTTGCGAAGCACAAATTCATCCGCGTAACGGACACCCTTGCCTTTGTACGGCTCCGGCGGTCGGAAAGCACGGATCTCGGCCGCGACCTGTCCCACCTTCTGTTTATCGCACCCGGAGACAACCACGTCGGTCTGAGAGGGCGCGCTAATCTCGATGCCCTCGGGAACCGGATAGTCGACCGGATGGGAAAAGCCGAGATTGAGATTGAGGCTGTTGCCCTTCATCTGCGCGCGGTAGCCAACGCCGATCAGTTTCAACGTTTTGCTGAAACCCTCGCTGACGCCGACAACCATGTTGTTTATCAGTGCCCTGAAGGTACCGGCCATCGCCCATTCGTCGCGACCCTCGGTTACCGGGGCAACAGTAATCGAGCCGTCTTCCTGCTCGATCTTGACGAATTCATGCAACTTCAACTGCAACGTGCCCTTGCCACCCTTGACAGTAACTTGGGCGCCATCGAGTTTCAGTTCGACACCGGCAGGCAGGGTAATCGGATTCTTCGCTATGCGTGACATCTCTGCTTCCTCCGATTACGCCACGTAGGCCAGGACTTCACCACCGTGCCCGGCGGCACGCGCGGCACGATCGCTCATCAGACCTTTGGATGTGGAGATTATTGCGACGCCCAGGCCCCCGCGAACTTTCGGCAACTCCTTGCTGCCTTTGTAGATTCGAAGTCCAGGACGACTAACGCGCTGCACCATATCGATGACAGGCTTGCCCTGAAAGTATTTGAGCTCGACGCTGAGAGTGGGTTTGGAGGATTCATCGGCCACGGAGTAACCGTTGATGTAACCCTCTTCCTGCAGAAGCTTGGCCACCGAAACCTTCAATTTGGAGGAAGGCATGGTCACTGCTGTTTTGCCGACAGCCTGGCCGTTACGAATACGCGTCAGCATATCCGCGATAGGATCGGTCATACTCATAATTTTAAACCCTCTAGGTCAGTCCGCCCCAGGGGCGCGATACCCAAACGATTGTCGAAAAGCCGCAAAGCGCGGCATTCACCCCTCAAAGGGGCGGAAATTATACACTACCAGCTTGCTTTGACAAGACCTGGCACATCGCCACGCATCGCGGCTTCGCGCAGTTTGTTACGGCACAAGCCGAACTTGCGGTATACGGCATGCGGACGGCCACTGGCACGGCAACGGCGCTGCTGGCGTGAAGCGCTGGCATTGCGAGGCTGCTTCTGCAACTTGATGACCGCGTCATCCACCTGCTCGGGCGTGCTGGTCGGATCGCTGATAATCGATTTCAGTTCAGCACGCTTTGCTGCAAAGCGTTTCACTATCCTCTCCCGCTTAACCTCGCGGGCAATCATGCTTTTCTTTGCCATAACTAGTCTCAGTTCTTGAAAGGAAATTGGAACGCTTCCAGCAACGCGCGTCCCTCTTCGTCGGTTTTGGCAGTGGTGGTGATGGTGATGTCCATGCCACGCAGTGCGTCGATCTTATCGTAATCGATCTCCGGAAAAACGATCTGCTCCTTTACGCCAAGGCTGTAGTTGCCACGACCGTCAAACGCCTTTGGATTGAGACCGCGAAAATCCCGAATACGCGGAATCGAAATGTTGACCAGGCGATCCAGAAATTCGTACATGCGCTCTCGACGCAACGTTACCTTGCAGCCGATAGGCCAGCCCTCGCGGACTTTGAAGTTCGCAACCGATTTGCGTGCCTTGGTTACTACCGGTTTCTGGCCCGAAATCTTGGTCATGTCACTGACCGCATTCTCCAGGATCTTCTTATCGCCCAGTGCTTCGCCAACACCCATATTGAGCGTGATCTTGGTGATTCGCGGCACCTCCATCGCGCTCTTGTACTGAAACCTGTCGGTCAACTTAGC
Source organism: Gammaproteobacteria bacterium (assembly GCA_020445335.1). Classification (GTDB taxonomy): domain Bacteria; phylum Pseudomonadota; class Gammaproteobacteria; order Chromatiales; family Chromatiaceae; genus HKST-UBA178. The sequence goes on along the minus strand of JAGRGU010000031.1, from coordinate 1,663 downwards.
CACGACCTGATCGTGATAAACCTGATGTAATCTTGCCATTTTATCTATCCGCCTCAAATATCCACGACTTCGCCGTTGGACTTGAAGTAGCGTACCTTGCGACCATCATCCAGCGTCCTGAAGCCGACCCTGTCTGCTTTTCCGGTAACTGAGTTGAAGATCGCGACATTGGAGATCGCCATCGGCATCTCTTTGTCCACTATGCCACCAGGCACACCTTTCATGGGGTTGCCCTTGGCATGCTTCTTCACAATATTGATGTTCTCGACGACCACCTTGTCGGGGCTGGGCACGCTCAGCACGGTACCCTGCTTACCCTTGTCCTTGCCGGCCAGAACGACAACCTGATCACCTTTCTTGATTTTGCGCATCGCCATGATAATGCCCTCAGAGCACTTCCGGAGCGAGCGAGATGATTTTCATAAAGCGCTCGCTCCGCAGTTCACGGGTAACCGGACCGAAAATTCGGGTTCCGATTGGCTGCAGCTGGTTATTGAGCAGCACCGCGGCATTACCGTCAAAACGGATCAGCGAACCGTCCTGTCGGCGTACGCCCTTCTTGGTGCGAACCACCACAGCATTGTATACATCGCCTTTTTTCACCTTGCCGCGGGGAATTGCGTCTTTTACGCTCACCTTGATGATATCCCCAATTCCAGCGTAGCGACGGTGCGAACCTCCCAGTACTTTGATGCACTGGATCCGTTTGGCACCACTGTTGTCAGCGACATTCAGTATTGTCTGCATCTGGATCATCGGTACGTTCCAATTATCTAAATATTCGTTAATTCAGTTACTCGATTCTTGAAGCAAATCGAATATCAAGAAGCTTTTTCCACGACCTTGATCAGACGCCAGCTCTTGCTCTTCGCCAACGGACGGCACTGCTCGACGATCACCGTGTCGCCAATGCCACACTCGTTGGCTTCGTCATGCGCGTGCACCTTGGTCGACTTACGGACAAATTTGCCGTACAGCGGATGCTTGACGCGGCGTTCAACCAACACCGTTATGGTCTTGTCCATCTTGTCGCTGACCACGCGACCCTGAAGGGTACGATTGGCTGCATTCTCACCGCTCATTTTTCGTCACCTGCTCTCTTTTCGTTCATCACGGTCTTGACCCGCGCGATGGCTTTGCGCACCCGGTTCACCTCCGAAGGTCGCGACAACTGTCCGGTTCCTTTCTGCATCCTCAGGTTGAACTGCTCCTTACGCAATTCGATGAGGGTCTCCTGCAGTTCGTCTGCGCTCTTCTGTCTCAAATCTGATGCGTTCATTTAGAGTACCGTCCGTTTCAAAAAGCCCGTCTTAAACGGAAGTTTTGCGGCAGCCAGCAAGAATGCTTCACGCGCGACACTCTCGGGCACACCCTCGATCTCATAGAGCATGCGACCAGGCTGGATCTGCGCAACCCAGTACTCCACATTACCCTTACCCTTACCCTGGCGAACCTCGAGAGGTTTTTTCGTTACCGGCTTGTCAGGAAATACCCGGATCCAAAGTTTTCCGGTACGCTTCACTTGACGCGTGATGGTACGACGAGCCGCTTCGATCTGGCGCGAGGTCAAGCGGCCACGGTCGAGCGCCTGCAGGCCAAATTCACCGAAACTCACCTTGCTGCCCTTCTGGGCGAGGCCGCGGTTGCGGCCCTTCATCTGTTT
>JAGRGU010000030.1 GCA_020445335.1 Gammaproteobacteria bacterium | reverse complement strand
CCCAGCACCGAGCTGTTCTGGATGATCCTGCCGCTTCGCTGGCGGCGCATCAGCGGGATCACGCGGCGGGTCAGATCGTGCCAGCCGAAGAGGTTGGTTTCAAACTGCGCGCGCAGTGCCTCGCGACTCAGATCCTCGACCGCGCCCGGCTGGCCGTAGGCGCCGTTGTTGAACAGTGCGTACAGCTCGCCGTCGGTCGCCTCCAGCAGCTGCGCCAGCGCCGCCTCGATACTCTTGGGATCGGTCAGGTCCAACGTCAGCGAATCGAGCCCCTGCTGCCGCAGCGACGCAACATCCTGCGCCTTGCGCGCGCTGGCGAAGACCCGGTAGCCGCGTTGCCGCAGAGCGAGCGCAACGCAGTGTCCGATGCCGCTGGAGCAGCCGGTGATCAGTACCGATTTCATGCCAGAGAGCCTCCTTTCGTGCCCTGTTCTCGCGCACCGCCAGCGGGCGCCCGGCGATTGAAACAAGAACTAAAGTTTTTCTCCAGTGACCCGTTATCAACTTCAGCAATCCACCCGGCTCCGGGGTGCGATGGGCGCGCGCGGACAACGCCTTGCCACAGCATGGGGATCAGCTGGTTTCAACTGATGGGGTAATTGAGTGGACATAGCAACATTGATCGGGCTGTTGGGCGGGTTCGGCATCATCATCGGCGCCATTGCGACCGGTGGAGACGTGATGCTGTTCGTCAATATGCCCTCGATTCTCATCGTGGTCGGCGGTACCTTCATGGTGACGCTGATGCAGGTCTCGCTGAAGGATTTTCTCGGCTCTTTCAGCATCGGCATGAAGGCCTTTTTCTACAAGACCGATGACGCCAACGCACTGATCGAGGAGGCCGTCCAGCTGGCCGACGTGGCACGCAAGAACGGGCTGCTGGCGCTGGAAGGGCAGGAGATCGGCAACGATTTTCTCAAGCAGGGCATCACCCTCTGCGTCGATGGCCACGACCCTGCACTGGTGCAGCGGCTGCTGACCAAGGATATAGATCTCACCATTCAGCGCCACGAAGTGGGCCAGACGATGTTCAGGAACATGGCGGTGATGGCGCCGGCAATGGGCATGATCGGAACGCTGGTGGGTCTGGTGCAGATGCTGGCCAACATGTCCGATCCGGCCAGCATCGGTCCGGCGATGGCGGTGGCGCTCCTGACCACCCTCTACGGTGCGGTCATCGCCAATGCGTTCGCCCAGCCGATGTCGGACAAGCTGGCCCGCGCGAGTCAACTCGAAAAAACCAATAAGTCGCTGATTCTGGAAACGATCTCCGGCATTCAGGAGGGCATGAATCCGCGCGTGCTCGAGCAGCTGCTCAGCACCTACCTGCCGTCCAGCAAAAGGGCCAAAGAGGAAGGGTCCTGATCGATGGCCGAAGAGTGTCCCAAATGCGATGCCGGACTGCCCGCGTGGCTGGCGACCTTCGCCGACCTCATGTCGCTGCTGATGTGCTTCTTCGTCCTGCTGTTGTCGTTTGCCGAGATCGATGCGATCCGCTTCAAGAAGATGGCTGAGTCGATGAAGGACGCCTTCGGTGTGCAGCGCGAGATCCCGGTGATGGATGTCGTCAAGGGGGTTAGTGTCATCAAGCAGGAGTTCAGCCCCTCGGTAACGCCCGACCCGACCGTGGTCAACGAGATTCGCCAGCGGAGCACGGATGCGGAGCAGAAGGATCTCGATATCCAGGACGGCAAAAAGGAGCAGGAGGCTACCGAGGTCGACGAAGCGATGATGGACGCGGTGGCGCAGAAGATCCAGCAGGAGGTGGAGCAGGATGCGGAAGCGCTGAAAAAGGAGTTGCAGCAGGAGATCGACGAGGGGCTGGTCAGTATCGAGACCGAAGAGGCCAAGATCATCGTTCGAATACAGGAGAAGGGTTCCTTCGCCTCCGGCAGCGCCAGTCTCGATGCCGGCTTCCTGGCGGTGATGGACCGCATCAGCGACGCGGTGGCGAGATCCCCGGGACGGGTTATCGTGGCCGGACACACCGATAATGTGCCGATCTCCACCGCCCGCTTCCGCTCCAACTGGGAACTCTCCTCTGCGCGCGCCGTGACCGTGGTTCATGGTCTGCTGAAGAACCCGCAGATAGATCCCGGCCGCGTCATGGTGGAGGGGCACGCCGACTCCAATCCGCTGGTGCCGAACGACACAGCGGAGAATCGCGCGATCAATCGTCGCGTCGAACTGATTCTGGAACGGGGCGACGATATCGATCAGGGTGATATGCTACTGATCGACGACAAGCAGGGCTGAGCGGAGGAAGAATGGTCGAAGAGAACAGTCAGGATACCGGGGGGGATCGTCGGGAGTTCTTCCGCATCGACGATACCGTCGCCATGCGCTACCAGTCCGTGCCTGCGGCCGGTCTGGGCAAGAAACTGGAACGCTACCAGAAGGGGCTGGAGAACGAATTCACCATCATGGGCAACCTGGCCGTGATCAGCCAGGAGATGTCAGGGGTACTGCGCAAGATCGAACACGACACGCCGGATGTCGCGCGCTATCTCAAAGCGCTCGACCGTAAGGTCGATCTGCTGGGCAAGGCATTTCTCACCTGGACCAGCGAAATGGCGGATCAGCCTGCCAGCGCGGTCAATCTGAGTGCCAGCGGCATGGCGTTCAACACCCCCGATCCGGTCGAGATCGGCACCATGCTGGAGTTGAAACTGCTGCTTCCCCACTTTACCGGTTTGGTGCTGTTCGCCGAGGTGGTGGCCTGCGAGCAGCTGCCGGAGCAGGATGGCGAGAGTCCGATCTACCAGACAAGGGTCGGTTTCCGGCATCTGCGCGAAGCAGACCGGGACGTGCTGATCCGTCACGTGCTGCAGCGCCAGAGCGAACTGCTGCGCAGGCGCCGCCAGCAGCAGGAGAGCTGATCCGGTAGCCTCTCGACTGCCGGCTCTGTGCTAAAATCCCTCGATTTTCAAAGTGTGCCGCGGATCTCCCCGGTTTCTGACCCGTTTCCGTGCGGAATCCGCCGCTGTCGAGGATATTGCCATGCCGTTGTATGAATATCGATGTGAAGCCTGCGGCCACAAGCTTGAGGCGATACAGAAGATGAGCGACAACCCGCTGACCGATTGCCCGGCGTGCGGTGCAGCGGCGCTGAAGAAGCTGATTTCGGCGGCGGCGTTCCGGCTCAAGGGCGGTGGCTGGTACGAGACCGATTTCAAGAGCGGCAGCAAGAAAAATCTGCACGACACTCAGAAGAGCGATGCGAAACCCGACGCCAAGCCGGCACCGAAGTCGGAATCCAAACCGGCGGCGAAAGCCAGCGACAGCTGACAGGATCAGCCTACATCATGCGTAGATATCTGGTTGCAGGACTGCTGGTGTGGGTGCCGCTGTGGGTCACGGTGCTGGTGGTCCGCATGCTGGTCAAGTGGATGGACGGCAGCCTGCTGCTGATCCCGGAGCCCTATCGCCCGGACAATCTGCTCGGTTTCCATATTCCCGGTCTCGGCGTGGTCCTGTCGTTGCTGATCGTCTTCTTCACCGGCCTGCTGGCGGCCAATCTTTTCGGCAGGACACTGGTTGCCGTGTGGGAGGACGCGCTGGCGAGAATTCCGCTGGTGCGGTCGATCTACTCGAGCACCAAGCAGCTCGCCGAGACGGTATTCAGCGACAAGGGGAAATCCTTCCGCAAGGTGCTGCTGATCGAGTTTCCCCGTCGTGGACTCTGGACGCTGGCCTTTCAAACCGGCGCCGATGTCGGCGAGGCCCAGCGCAAGACCGGCACAGAGGTGATCAACGTCTACGTGCCGACCACGCCCAACCCGACGGGCGGCTATTTCGTCATGGTGCCACGCAGTGACGTCATCGAATTGGATATGAAGGTCGACGACGGCCTGAAGATGCTGATGTCGATGGGCGCGGTGGTGCCGGACGCGCCCAGGGAGGGCGTGGAGAAGGCGCGCCAGCAGCGGCCGCCGCCGGAGCGAAAAAGCACCAGCGGTTAGACCGTCAATCATCGACACACCCGATCTTCCCAGCCCGATATACCAGATTCATCGAACAGCCTCCGGCCCGAAGCGGCCGGGATTCAACCAACGGAAAGCGAAACAATGCGTACTCAATACTGCGGACAAGTCAATGCCAGCCATGTCGATCAGGTGGTGGAACTCTACGGCTGGGTGCATCGGCGCCGCGATCACGGCGGCGTGATCTTCATCGATCTGCGCGACCGGGAAGGGGTGGTGCAGGTGGTCTACGATCCCGACCGGCCGCAGGTCTTCGCGCTGGCTGAGCATGTCCGCAACGAGTACGTGCTGCGTATCAAGGGCAAGGTACGCGCCCGCCCGGAGGGTTCGGTGAACAGCGACCTCTCCACCGGCGAGATCGAGATTCTGGGTCTCGAGCTGGAGGTTCTGAACGCGTCAGAGACGCCGCCGTTCCAGCTCGACGAACACGAAAAGGCCTCCGAGGAGGTGCGCCTGCGCTACCGCTATATCGACCTGCGCCGCCCGGAGATGCTGGAGAAGATCCGCATGCGCGCGGCGGTGACGCGTGCGCTGCGCAACTTCCTCGACGACAACGGCTTCCTCGATATCGAAACACCCATGCTGACCAAGGCGACGCCCGAAGGGGCGCGTGACTATCTGGTGCCGTCGCGCACCCATCCGGGGAAGTTTTTCGCGCTGCCGCAGTCGCCGCAGTTGTTCAAGCAACTGCTGATGATGTCGGGCATGGATCGTTACTACCAGGTGGTGCGCTGCTTCCGTGACGAAGATCTGCGCGCCGATCGCCAGCCCGAGTTCACCCAGCTCGATATCGAAACCTCGTTCATGAACGAAGATGAGCTGATGACGATGATGGAGGAGATGATCCGTCGCGTGGTCAAACAGGTGCTGGGCGACGATCTGCCCGACCCCTTTCCGCGCATGACCCACGCCGAGGCGATGCGCCGCTTCGGCTCCGATCGCCCCGATCTGCGCTGCCCGCTGGAGCTGATCGACGTCGGTGATCTGATGAAAGCTGTCGAGTTCAAGGTGTTCTCCGGCCCGGCCAACGCCGCCGATGGGCGCGTCGTGGCGCTGAAGCTGCCCCGAGGTTGCGAGCTGACGCGCAAGGAGATCGACGGCTATACCAGCTTCGTCGGCATCTACGGTGCCAAGGGGCTCGCCTATATCAAGGTCAACGAACCGGCCAAGGGACGCGAGGGGCTGCAATCGCCGATTCTCAAGTTCCTGCCCGACGAGGTGGTCCAGGCGATCATCGAGCGCACTGCACCGCAGGACGGCGATCTGATCTTCTTCGGCGCCGACAAGGCGACCGTGGTCAACGAGGCGATCGGCGCGCTGCGCGTCAAGCTGGGTGAAGAGCGCGGATTGATGGAGACCGGCTGGAGGCCACTCTGGGTGGTCGATTTCCCGATGTTCGAGCGCGACGAGCAGGGTGATCGCTGGGCCGCGCTGCACCACCCTTTCACCGCACCCAAGGTGGAGCACCAGGCGCTGCTGGAGAGCGACCCCGGTGCCTGCCTGTCGCGTGCCTACGACATGGTGCTCAACGGCACCGAACTCGGAGGCGGTTCGATCCGTATCCACCGCACAGAGCTGCAGGAGCAGGTGTTCCGGCTGCTCGGTATCGGCGAGGAGGAGGCGCAGGAGAAGTTCGGCTTCCTATTGAGCGCGCTGAAGTACGGCTGTCCACCGCACGGCGGCCTGGCGTTCGGCCTCGACCGGCTGGTGATGCTGCTGGCGGGCGCCAGCTCGATCCGCGAAGTGATGGCGTTCCCGAAAACGCAGACCGCGGCCTGCATGCTTACTTCGGCACCTTCGGAAGTGAGTCCGGCACAGCTGCGCGAACTCTCGATCCGCATCCGCAAACCACAGAACGAGGCGGCGGCCGAGAGCTGACCTTCGGTGGCCGGAACCGAGTACAAACGACCCGAGTCGGTCCTGGTCGTGGTCTGTACCCTGGCGGGCGAGGTTCTGCTGCTGCGGCGCACCCGTCCGCGGCACTTCTGGCAGTCGGTCACCGGCAGCCTCGAGTGGCACGAGACGCCGCGTCGAGCGGCTGAGCGCGAACTGCGCGAGGAGACCGGATTGAGTGCCGCGGGGCGGCTGTGCGATCTGCGGCACAGCGAGCGCTTTCCGATCATCCACCCCTGGCGCACGCGTTACGCGCCGGACGCGCACTACAACCGCGAACACTGGTTTTCGCTGACATTGCCGGGGCGGTGCAGCATCAGGCTCAACCCCTCCGAGCACGGCCAGATGCGCTGGCTGCCATGGCAGCAGGCTGCCAGACGGGCGAGCTCCTGGACCAATCGCCGCGCCATCGCGCATCTTTTCCATCTGCAATGGCTGAACGGGGCCGGAGTCGATCGAATCCTGTCCGGTTGAAAAGCGGGCGGTTGGAAAATGAGGGTCGCTCTCCTCTATCATGGCCTGAGCCAATCAACGGAGCTACTTCCATGCGTTTTCAAGGCACCGATAGTTATGTCGCCACCGAGGATCTGCAGCTGGCGGTCAACGCCGCGATCACGCTGCAGCGTCCGTTGTTGATCAAAGGAGAGCCCGGTACCGGCAAGACGATGCTGGCCGAAGAGATCGCCGCGGCGCTCGGCAAGCAGATATTCTGCTGGCACATCAAGTCGACCACCAAGGCGCAGCAGGGACTCTACGAGTACGACGCGGTGTCGCGACTGCGCGACTCGCAGCTCGGCGACCCGCGCGTACACGAGATCGGCAACTATATCCGCAAGGGGATGTTGTGGCAGGCGTTCGAGGCTGACGAGCCGGTAGTACTGCTGATCGACGAGATCGACAAGGCGGATATCGAATTTCCCAACGATCTGCTGGTCGAGCTCGATCGCATGGAGTTCCACGTCTACGAGACCGGCGAACGGATCGTCGCCCGCCATCGACCGATCGTCGTCATCACCAGCAACAACGAAAAGGAGCTGCCGGACGCCTTCCTGAGGCGCTGCTTTTTCCACTACATCCAGTTTCCCGACCGTGAGACGATGCAGCGGATCGTGCGGGTGCACTACCCGGATATCCAGAAAAAGCTGGTACACGAGGCGCTCGAGGTCTTCTTCCGCGTGCGCGAGGTGAATGGGCTGAAGAAGAAGCCATCCACCTCGGAGCTGATCGATTGGCTGAAGCTGCTGATGGCCGATGATATCCCGGCCGAACTGCTGCAGGAACGCGATAGCAGCAAAGCGATTCCGCCGCTCTATGGCGCGCTGCTCAAGAACGAGCAGGATGTGCACATGCTGCAGCGGTTGGCTTTCATGGCGCGCAGGGAGTCGCGTTGAGCGGCGCCGCAGAAGCATGCTGATCGACCTCTTCTCCACGCTGCGTCGTGCCGGTCTGCCGGTGACGCTCAAGGAGCTGCTGGCGTTGCTGGAGGCGCTCGACAGCGGTCTGGTATTCGCGGATATCGATCGCTTCTATCTGCTGGCGCGCACCTGCCTGGTGAAAGACGAGAAACACTACGATCGATTCGACCGCGCATTTGGCGCCTATTTTCACGGACTGGGCCAGATCGACGATTTTCTGCAGCACCTGATTCCCGAGGATTGGCTGCGCCAGGAGTTTCAGCGCCACTTCAGCGAGGAGGAGATGGCGGAGATCGAGGCGCTCGGCGGGCTCGATAAACTGCTCGAGACGCTGCGCGAGCGGCTCGATGAGCAAAAGGGGCGTCATGCCGGCGGCAGCAAATGGATCGGAACCGGCGGCACCTCGCCGTTCGGTCATGGCGGTTACAATCCCGAGGGTGTCCGCATCGGTGGGCCGGGATCGAAACGCAGAGCAGTGAAAGTTTGGGAGCGGCGGCAATTCCGGGATCTGGACGATAGCGTCGAGCTGGGCACGCGCAATATCAAGCTGGCGCTGCGCCGGCTGCGTAAGTTTGCGCGCAGCGGGGCGGCCGACGAGCTCGATCTCGATGACACCATCCGCTCGACCGCGCGAAACGCCGGACTGCTCGACCTCAAGATGGTGCCGGAGCGGCACAACGCGGCCAAGGTGCTGCTCTTTCTCGATGTCGGCGGCTCGATGGACCCCTTCGTGCAGGAGTGCGAGCAGCTCTTCTCAGCCGCGCGCAGCGAGTTCAAGCACCTGGAATATTTCTATTTTCACAACTGCGTCTACGAGAAACTGTGGCGCAGCAACCGGCGCCGTCAAACCGAATCGCTGCCGACACTGGAGCTGCTTCACACTTACGGCCGAGACTATCGCGTGATCTTCGTCGGCGACGCGGCGATGTCGCCGTACGAGTTGCTGGCGGTGCACGGCAGTGTCGAACACTGGAACGACGAGCCCGGGCAGCTCTGGCTGCAGCGCATTCTCGACACCTGGGAGCACGCGATCTGGCTCAATCCCGCAGAGCGGAGTTATTGGGATTACACCACCTCGACGATGCAGATTCGCCAGCAGTTCGAGGGGCGTATGTACCCGCTGACGCTGGCGGGGCTGGAGCAGGGGATCGGAGCGCTGTCGCGATAGCCCGAGAGGGTCGGCGTTCAGAGCGAGACGGAGGCGAAATCGGCCAGCCGCGAACGCTCGCCACGCAGCAGGGTGATATGTCCGCTGTGCTGCCAGTTTTTGAAACGGTCGACAGCGTAGGTCAGCCCGGAGGTGGTCTCGGTCAGGTAGGGGGTGTCGATCTGAGCGATGTTGCCAAGGCAGACTATTTTGGTGCCTGGGCCGGCGCGGGTGATCAGCGTCTTGATCTGTTTCGGCGTCAGGTTCTGAGCCTCGTCGAGGATGATGTACTTGTTGAGAAAGGTTCTGCCGCGCATGAAATTCAGCGAATGGATATGGATGCGCGAGCGCAACAGGTCGTCGGTGGCGGCGCGTCCCCATTCACCGCCCTCGGTCTGCGTCAATACCTCAAGATTGTCCATCAGCGCGCCCATCCAGGGGGTCATCTTCTCCTCTTCGGTGCCGGGCAGAAAGCCGATATCCTCGCCCACCGGTACCGTTACGCGGGTCATGATGATGTCGCGGTAGATGTTCTGGTCGAGCGTCTGCGCCAGACCGGCCGCCAGCGTCAGCAGTGTTTTTCCGGTGCCGGCGGTGCCCAGCAGGGTGACAAAATCCATCTCCGGATCCATCAGCATGTTGAGCGCGAAGTTCTGCTCACGGTTGCGCGCGCTGATGCCCCACACGGCGTGCTTCGGGCTGCGGTAGTCGTTGGCCAGCTGGATGATGGTGTCTTCTCCATCCCGCTCCTTGACCAGTGCTTCGAACCCCTGATCCCCCTCCATGTAGAGGCACTGGTTGGGGTGCCACTGCTCCATCTCCTGCCCCTTGATGCGGTAGAAGGTGCATCCCTGCTCCTGCCAGGAGTCGATCTCCCTGGAGTGGCTCTCCCAGAAATCGGCAGCTACCTCCAGCTCGCCGCTGTAGAGCAGGCTGACATCGTCCAGCGCCTGGTCATTGAAGTAATCCTCGGCGCGGATGCCGAGCAGCGCGGCCTTGATACGCAGGTTGATATCCTTCGAGACCACCGTCAGTTCGGTATCGGGCCGCTTCTCCTGCAACGCCAGTGCGGTACCCAGAATATTGTTGTCCGGGGTGTTGCCGGGCAGCGACTCCGGCAGCGGTTTGGGCAGGGTTTCGGTCTGGAAGAAGAGGTGGCCACGGACCGACACTCCGTTGTCCGGGCCGTTCAGCGGTGCGGGCAACGGCAGTCCGTCGTCGATCTGTTTCTTACTCGCGCCAGCGATCAGTTCATCCAGGAAGCGCGATGCCTGGCGAGCGTTACGCGCCACCTCGGACATCCCCTTCTTGCCGCGGTCGAGCTCTTCCAGCACCATCATCGGCAGATAGATGTCGTGCTCCATGAAGCGGAAGATCGCGCTCGGGTCGTGCATCAGCACGTTGGTGTCCAGCAGAAACAGGCGGCGCCCGTTTTCGGATTGCTTCGAACTCATGCAGTTTTGCTGATCGCCTTCAGTTCCGCCAGAACCTCGTCCACGTGGCCCTTGACCTTGACCTTTCTCCACTCGGCGCGCAGCACGCCCTCGGCGTCGATGAGGAAAGTGCTGCGCTCGATACCCCGCACCTGTTTGCCGTACATGTTTTTCATCTTAATGACATCGAAGGCGTTGCAGAGGGTCTCTTCGGGATCCGCAACCAGCTGAAACGGAAACTCCTGTTTGGCCTTGAACTTTTCCTGTGCCTGCAGCTTGTCGCGCGAAGCGCCGAGTATCACCGCGGACTGACGCCTGTATCTGCCGATGGTGGCCTTGAAGTCGAGCCCCTCCTGAGTGCAGCCCGGTGTGCTTGCCTTCGGATAGAAGTAGAGCACCAGGGGTTTGCCACGGAAGTCGGAGAGACGTTTGTGCTCGTCCCCGGTGAGATGCAGTTCGATATCGGGGACCGGCTGGCCAATGGCGATCTGGGTCATGCTTGACTCCGCATAGTGTTGACAGGCCCTATATTTTGATGGGTTCCAGCACCGCGTCCAGATTCAACGCATCGCAGAACTCCATGAACTCATCGCGCAGCGAGGCGATATGGATGTCAGACGGGATACCGACCGTCATGTGCACCGAGAACATTGGCGTGCCGGTGTGCGCGGCGGCGTAGCTGCTGGTCGCGAGATCCTCGATGTTGATCGCGCGACGGGAGAAGAAGTTGGCCAGATGGTGCACGATACCAGGGTGATCGAGCGCCACGACGTCGACCCCATAGGGCAGCAGCGCGGTCTCCCGCACGCGCTCCCGGGTCTGCCTGGCGATGATGGTCAGGCCGAGTTGCTGCCCCAGCGCGGCGCAGCCGGACTCCAGTTTGGCGAGGGAGTTCCAGTTGCCCTCGAGCATCAGAATGATCGCGAACTCCCCGCCGAGCACGGTCATGCGACTGTCGTTGATATTGCACTCGAGGTCGAGAATCGCTTTGGAGAGTTTATCGACGATACCGGGCCGATCCTCTCCCAGCGCGGATAACACCAGATATGACTTTTTGGCGGGCATCGAATTAGTTGACTCCACTCGGATGATCTGGCCTGCAAGTGTATCTTTGTTGCGCCGGCTTAGGCTAGCCTGCCGCGCTCCCTTTACCGGCAGCGTGTGACCTGAACCCGGCGCGGCGGCGCGGCGCGCGTTCTTGTCAGCGTCTGTGCTGGCGATTTAGAATGCGCGATCGAGCCGCAGAATCCGGGGTGTTTTTCATGTTTCAAGGCAGCATAGTGGCGCTGGTCACTCCCATGCGGGAGGATGGCAGCGTCGACGAAGAGAGCTTGTACGCGCTGGTCGACTGGCATGTCGAGCAGGGGACCGATGCGATCGTCGCCGTCGGGACCTCGGGCGAGTCGGCAACCCTGGATGAGCATGAGCACTGCAAGGTGATCGCCCAGGTGGTTGCCCATGCCCGTGGACGGCTACCCATCATCGCCGGTACCGGCGCCAATTCGACCAGCGAGGCGATCAGTCTCACCCGCTGCGCTGCCGAGGCGGGAGCGGATGCCTGTCTGCTGGTGACACCCTACTACAACAAGCCGACCCAGGAGGGGCTCTACCGTCACCACAAGGCGGTGGCGGAGGCGGTGGATATTCCTCAGCTGCTCTACAACGTGCCCGGTCGTACCGCCTGCGACATGCTGCCGGAGACGGTTGCCCGGCTGGCGCGGATTCCCAACATCATCGGCATCAAGGAGGCGACCGGCGATCTGTCGCGCGTGGTGCGGCTGCGTGAGTTGTGCGGCGATGACTTCGCGTTGATCAGCGGCGACGACGCGACCACGCGCGAGTTCGTACTGCTCGGCGGCCGGGGCTGTATCTCGGTGACGGCCAACGTCGCGCCGGCAGCGATGCACAGGATGGTGGCCGCGGCGCTGGCGGGGGACGGTGCGCTTGCGGAGCAGATCGACAGCACCCTCGCCGCGCTGCACAAAGCGCTGTTTCTGGAGTCCAATCCGATCCCGGTGAAGTGGGCGTTGGAGGAGATGGGACGCATTCCGCCGGGTCTGCGACTGCCGCTGACGCGTCTCTCGGAACAGTATCACGACAAGGTCAGACAGGCGCTCTCCGGGGCTGGAATCATCTGAATGAAAATATCTACATCCATGACAAGGCGTTTGCTCCTGGCCACGCTGCCGCTGTTGGCGCTGGCGGGCTGCAGCAGCATCCCGGGCATAGACAAGGTGCTGCCCGACCGCAAAGTGGAGTATAAAAAGAGCCGCGAGGCCGAACGCAACCTGGAAATTCCGCCGGACCTGACTCAGCGAAGCATTCAGGATGAGCTGGTGATTCCCGGTGCGGGGGCGACGCTTTCGCGTTACGAAAGTCGCCAGCAGGCGCCGGAAAGGCGCGCCGGAACGCGCCCGCAGGTACTCCCCGAAGTGGAACGCATCGAGGTCAGGCGTGAAGGGGACCAGCATTGGCTGCTGATCGGCAGCGAGCCCGAGGGGGTCTGGTACAGGGTTCTCGAATTCTGGCAGGAGAGCGGCGTTCTGCTCGAGGAGCAGGATCCGACGGTAGGCGTGATCGTGACCGGCTGGCTCGAGAATCTGGCCGACATCAAGACCGACTTCATCACCGATACGGTGCGCAGGGTTGCCGGCGGTCTCTATGCGGCATCGACGCGCGATCAGTTTCGCATACGCATAGAGAATGGCCTCAAGCCCGGCACGACCGAACTCTATCTGACCCACCGCGGCATGCAGGAGACGGTGATCCAGGATGGTGCGGGCAGCGTTGAACGGGTGGTGTGGAACCCGCGTGAAACCGACCACGACCTCGAGGTCGAGATGCTGCGGCGGATCATGCTCTATCTCGGCAGCGAGGATCAGATCGCACGCCAGCAGCTGGCGGCAAAGGGGAGCGCGCGCCAGCCGAGAGCCACGCTGACCAAGTCCGGTGGTCAGATCTCGCTGGCGATGAACGAACCTTTCGATCGCGCCTGGCGTCTCGCGGGAGTGGCGCTGGATCGAGTCGGTTTCGCCGTGGAGGACCGCGATCGCTCGGACGGCGTCTACTATGTCCGCTATGCCGATCCGATGCGTCAGGAGGAAAAGAAAGGCTGGCTCGGCAGGCTGGTTTTCTGGGATGTGGAGGAGGCCGAGATCGATCGCCAGACCCAGTACCAGATCAGGCTTTCGGGCGCTGGCCCAACGACTACCGTAGCGGTGCATGGTGCTACTGGCATTCGCGATAATTCGGAGACGGCACAGCGGATCCTCACGCTGATGCACGAACAGCTCAGATAGCCGGGGAGCTGCCGAACAGTGCGGATATCCATGGAAGAACCGGCCGTTGCCGGACAAGGTGAGGTTCGCGTCACTGGGTAGCGGCAGTCGGGGGAATGCCTGCCTGGTAGAGGCGGGCACCACCCGTCTGCTGCTCGATTGCGGTTTTTCCGCGCGCGAACTGGAGCGACGTCTCGGCCAGCTGGAGATAGATGCGGCATCGCTCGAAGGCATTCTTGTCACGCACGAGCACCAGGATCATGTGCGCGGCGTCGGCGCCTTGGCGCGCCGCTATCGATTACCGGTCTGGCTGACTCACGGTACCCAGCGCTGCCGCAGCCTGGGGGAGCTGCCGGAGGCGCGGCTGATACATGCTCAGCAGCCGGCTTTCCGCATCGGCGCGCTGTCGGTCACCGCCTACCCGGTGCCGCATGACGCGCGTGAGCCGGTGCAGTTCGTCTTCAGTCACGCGAGCTCCAGATTGGGTGTATTGACCGATGTCGGCGTGATCACGCCGCATATCGTCGCCACCCTCTCCGCCTGCAGTGCGCTTTTCCTGGAGTGCAATCACGATCCTGAAATGCTCGCCAACGGTCCCTACCCACCCGCGCTACAGCGCAGGGTCGGCGGCAGCCTCGGTCATCTCAGTAACCAACAGGCAGCGGGCCTGCTGCGACAGATCGATCACCCCGGCCTGCAGCGACTGGTTATTGGGCATATCAGCGAGAAAAACAATACACCCGGGCACGTGACCGAGGCGCTGGAGCGCGCGGTTCCCCGCATCGAGCAGCGTCTGGCACTGACCTCGCAGGAGTCCGTCAGCCATTGGTACGAGGCCTAGGCGATGGTTCTGAAACGGCTGCTGTTCCCCGTCGAGTCACGATTTTTTCCGGGTCAGCGCTGGGCCAACATCTCCCTGCGAACGCTGCATCTGATCGGCGTTGCGGGCCTGGGTGGGGGCTTTCTCTATCCCGCGGAGGGGGAGGGCTGGCGGCTGTTCCTCGACCTGACCATCGCCTCGGGGCTGGGGCTGATGCTGATTTCTATATGGAACAATGGTGTATGGTTGATCCAGCTGCGCGGGCAGGCAATCCTGCTGAAGCTACTGCTGCTGGCGCTGATACCGCTGCTTCCCGAGCTACGGCTCTCGCTGTTCATCGCCACCCTGGTGATCTCGGGCATCATCGCGCATGCACCCGCCAGCGTACGCTACTATTCGCTCTACCATCGGCGACGCATCGAATCGATCCGGCGCGAGCCGTACCACTGATCGGGGGCGAGTGCGGGCCGGGACCGGCAACGAAAAAGGGCGATCCGAAGATCGCCCTTTTCTGCGGGTCGTTACTGCCGACCCGTTACATTGCGGACCGTCACTGCAGGTCCTTCTATACTGCTGCCATAGCGGTGAGCGGATTCCGCTGGCTTGTTCCCTCCACAGACCGTCACTGCGGGTCTGTACTACCAGGGTCGTTACGGCTGACCCCTTACTGCCAGGGTCGTTACGGCTGACCCCTTACTGCCGGGGTGGTTACGGCTGACCCCTTGCTTCTCTTTGCAATTCCTTCAAAAGCTGGTTTGCGCGCTCTTTTTTCTACCGTAACCGACACCTGCCAGGCCGATCGCCATCAGCGCCAGCGAAGCCGGTTCCGGGACCGGGTTGTCGCTGCCGCCACCCGGGTTGTCGTTGAAGAACGAGCCGGATCCGCTGATCCAGTCGTTGGCGCAGTTCATGGTCCACTGCAGCGCGACGTTGAAGGTGTCGTTGCCTTCGGTCCAGCCGAGGCTGGTCAGCGCAATTGCCGCCTCGATCACATAGTGCGTCGAGAAATTGTCCGGAAAGTTGATTCCGGTGGAGCTGTCATAGGCGGCCCGGGTGTAGGCAACCTGGGCGTCGCCCACGTCGTTGCCAACGTTGTCGCTGTCGCCGCTGCCGTTGGTACCGAGATCGCGGCTGTCGCCGATGTCGGCCATCGAGGTCGGCCGATACTCGCCGCCAAGCTTGTTGGTGAACCAGACGGCGTTCTGCAGGACATCGGCGCTGACTGATGTGTGGCCGGTGTCGCCGTTGGCCGAACCCATCGGATCCTGCCGGTCGGGGACGTAGACGCCATAGACATCCGAGCGTCGTGCGCTGTCGACCCAGTTGCTGCCGCTGTTGGGGTCGTTGTCGGTGGTCCAGCCGAGGGTGTTCGAGCCATCGGCCGGATTGTCGCTGTTCTGCGTCTTCCAGAATCCATCACCGGAGTAGGAGCTGCCGGTGTAGATGGCGAGATCTCCCGGCCGCCAGCCTGCGCTGCCATCCGGGTAGTCCGTGCCGCCGGAGGTGGGCGAAACGCCGGTGATCACCGCAACATGCAGCGTCTTGGTGTTCCAGTCGACGTCGGCCAGCATGTATTCGGTGTCGTAGCTCTGGCCGCCGAGGCTGCTGGAGAGGCCGTCGTCATCGGTGTACAGACCGACCGAGGAGTTGACGCTCCAGGAGGCGTTGCCGCTGCCCGTCGGTGCATTGAGCCAGTCGTTCAGATAACCGTCGGCAACGTAGGCCAGCGCATTTCCCGAGAGCGCCAGGGAGGCGATTGTCAGCGCCACTCTCTGCTTTAATTTCGGCATGTCAATTAATTCCTATATTTGTGACATATTTCACAGAAAATTCTATTGATAACAGTTAATGCAAATATGGGACCAATTGAATATTCAGTAATAAAATCATGGACTAACAGGCGCTTTGTGTTTAATTCCTAAGAACCTCGTTACCCTCTGTAAAAATTGCTGACAAGCGATCTCCGGCTAGTTCGCGCCGATCTCATGGAGCAGCGCCTGCGCTTCGGCAAGACTGCCGAAACCTTCCGGCTGCGCCAACGCGGCACGTAGTTCGCGCACCGACTCCTGACTTCGCCCAAGTCGATGCAGCGCCACTGCAAGGTGGTAGCGAACCTCGGGATTGCGGGTCGCGCGGGCCTGCGCCTGGCGCAGAAAATCGAGCCCCTGCTGAGGCTCTCCCTGCTGCACAAGAAGCCAGCCGAGGGTGTCGTTGACAGCCGCATCGTTGGGGTCGAGTTGATACGCCTTCCTTGCGGTCGCGACCGCGTCGGGGTGGTCGATACGCTGGTAGAGCACGGCCAGATTATTGAAAGCACCTGCCTCTTCGGGTTGCAGCCTGGTCACCGCCTCGTAGTGGCCGCGTGCCTGCTCGAACGCGCCCTGGCGGTTGAATACGGCGGCGAGAACCTCGTGCACCTTGAGATCGTCCGGGTGGTGCTGAAGCCAATGCTGCAGCAGGGCGATTGCCTGCTGCGGCTCTCCCGCGGCCCGCTCTGCGCGGGCCTGCAGCAACAGCAGTTGCGACTGCGGCTCGATCCCGAGAGCCGCGTCGTAGGCAACGGCAGCCGCGCGGTACTCTCCCTTCTGCATCAGAATGTCGCCACGCAACTGCGCGCCCAGCGCTATATCCGGGTGCGACCGCTGCAGTTTCGCGGCCTGGGCCAGGGCGTCGTCGACTCGTCCCAGCCGCTGGTTGATGACGATCCGGGTACCGAGCGCGGGCAGCAACGTCGGATCTTTCGCCAACGCCTGTTCTATGGCTGTGGCGGCGCTCTGCAGATCGCCTGCCTGCATCAGCAGCGCGGCGATACGCTGCAGCGTGGCGGCGGAGCCGGGCTCCGACTGCTGCATGATGCGGAAGAAGCGCGCGGCTTTCTCGCGTTCGCCCAACAGCAGGTGCGCGCGCCCCTTCAGATCCAGCTCGGTCAGCTCTCCCGGTCGGCGCTTTCCAAGTTCATCGGCCACCAGCAGCGCCTGTTGCGCCTTCCCCTCCGCCAGATAGAGCTCGGCGAGGCGTCCCAGGACACTCTCCGAAGCGGCGATCGACTCAAGGTTGCGGATCTTCTCGAGCCAGGTGATCGCCTCCTCGCGGCGCGACTGGAGCTCGGCGATCTTGGCCAGGCCCTCCATCGCCCTGACATCTTCGGGGCGCTTCCTGAGGATCGCATTGTAATGTTCTCCAGCGGCAGCGAAATTCTGCAGACCGGCTTCGAGTGCGGCCAGGTTGAGCTGTGCGGGAGGAAAGTCCGGGGCCGCCCGCAGCGCAGCGGTGAATGCCGCCTGCGCCTCCTCGGGTGCGTTCTTTCCGAGCCAGGCCAGGCCGGCGAGATTGAGTAGCAGCGGGTTGTCCGGAGAGGAGCTGCGAATCTTGGCGACGGTCGCGAGCGCCTCTTCGTAGCGTGATTCACGCAGCTGCATATTGACCAGCAAAACGCCCGCGCCGATGTTGTTGCCGTCCATCTCGACTGCCTGGCTCAGATCGTTCATGGCCTTGCGGGTGTCGCCCTGACCGAGGTTGCTCAGTGCCAGTCGGGTGCGGATATCGGCGAGGTCGGGCTTCAGTCGTGCGGCGCGTTCGAGAAAGCTGCTGGCTTCGTCGTAACGTTTGTCGCGCAGATAGGCGGTACCGGCGAGCAGCAGCAGATCGGCCTCTTCGGGGTACTGCTCCAGCATCGGCTTGAGCGCGAGAATGGCGCCTACGCTGTCATCCATCTTCAGCAGTGTGTCCGCCAGCAGCAGTCGCGGCTGCAGGTGGTTCGGCTCCAGATTGATATAGCGCTTGAGCCGCGACTTGGCCCGCTCCAGGTCGTTCTGCAGATAGTGCAGGGTGCCCATCAGCAGAATCGTCGGACCATGACTGTTGAGAAACCGCGTGTCCACGCCGGAGAGGGTCTGGCTGATCTCCTGCAGCTCGGTCGAGGCCCTTTTGTACTCTCCGGCGCGCGCCAGCAACATGGCATCGAGATAGATCGCCTGAAGATTGCGAGGCGAATTGGCGAGCACGGCGTCGACGTCTGTGCGTGCGCTGGCGTCGTCACCCTGCTTCATCAGCAGCGCCGCACGGCTCATGCGCGCCTGCACCTTGCCGGGATTGAGGGCGAGACTCTCGCCGAGCAGCTCCACCGCGCGATCGGTATCGCCGCGAAGCCGCGCCAGCTCGCCGCGCGCGAATAGCATTTCGGCAGCCTCGGGATTGTGACGTTCGGCCATGTCGATCAGCCGCCGGGCCTCGTCGAGCGCCCCTTCGCGTATCGCCACCGTGGCCAGCGCCAGCATCGGACCGGCATTGTCGGGCTGCAGCCGCCGCGCCCGGCGCAGGTTCTTCTTGGCCTGCTCGAGATCGCCGAGCTGGAGGTGGGCATAGGCGCGCAGCACCAGAATCTGCATCTCCACCTCGTCGGCTCGCCCACCACTGCGGATTTCGGCCAGCAGCTGTTGGTATTTACCCTGCACCAGATAGGTGCTGCCGATCAACGTGACGACCTGAGACTCGTCGGCGCCGTAGTTGCGCGCGATCTTGAGATCCTTCTCCGCTGCGGCCACGTCGCCCAGATGCAGCAGGCTCTTGCCCAGCAGGATTCGCGACGGCAGATGAGCAGGATCGCTTCGCAACGCGTTCTTCAGCAGAATCACGGAGGCGCGATACTCGCCGCCGTCGAAGCGGACGATCGCTTCCTCGAAATAGTCGGCGGCGCTTTTCGCGATGGCCTGCAGCGAGGGCATCGCCAGGGATGCCGCCAGCAGCATCAGCAGTTGATATTTGCGCAAGATATTGACTCCTTCGGCACAGCGCAGACGCTCTGGCCTGCGGGTTTGCAAGGCTATCGGCAAGCGGGGTGAAAAAATTAGCCGCGGCAGCGCCGTAGAGCGTCCGGTGCGGTGAGCAAAAGAGGGGCGCTTGCAGTATCATTGGGACCTCGCTCAAGCAGCACAAACAGGGTGGACCATGCTCAGGTTTCGCGGCGCGCCGGCGCTTTCAGATTTCCGCTTGAACAAACTGCAGCTGCGCCTCGAAGCCGAATTGGCGACTGCGGTTGGTCTCTACGCTGAGTTTGTCCATTTCGCCGATCTGGATGAGCCGCTCACAGCGCGGGAGCAGGAGATTCTGCGACGCGTACTCAGTTACGGTCCGAAGCTTGCCGGACATGAGCCGACGGGCCACCTGCTGCTGGTAGTGCCGAGGCCGGGGACCATCTCGCCCTGGTCGACCAAAGCGACCGATATCGCCCACCATTGCGGCCTGCAGAAGATCCGCCGGCTGGAGCGCGGCATCGCCTACTATCTGGAACTGCCCTCCGGCAGCGATGAGCGGGTCGAGCAGCGCGTCGCGCCGCTGCTGCACGACCGCATGACCGAGGCACTCTTCAGCGACATGGAGAGCGCCGAGGCGCTGTTCGCTCAGGCGCAGCCCAAACCCTTCGCGCGCGTCGACATTCTGGGCGGCGGCCGTGCCGCACTGGAGCAGGCCAACGGCGCGCTCGGGCTGGCGTTGTCGGACGACGAGATCGACTACCTGGTCGA
>JAGRGU010000146.1 GCA_020445335.1 Gammaproteobacteria bacterium | reverse complement strand
TGCACCATCACGTGCTGCAGCCAGATCACGAAATCCAGGATCACCACCGCCAACAGTATCAGCAGCCAGTCGGCGACCGGCAGCAGCCGCAGCAAGCCCCAGTCGCGGCTCTCGCTGTAGAGCGCCACACCGACCGCAGCGGCAGGAAAGAGCAGCCGCAGGATCAGCGTATTCAACACCACCAGTGACAGATTGTTCAGCCAGCGCGCGCGTTTGGAGAAGTGCAGCTCACGGCTCGGTGAGCGCAGCTCCCAAATACCGACGAGCGCGAACACGAGGCTGAAGAATGTCACTCTGATGACTGCTTCGTTGGCCATGACCCACGCGCTGAAACTCACTGCACCACCTCCGGCAAGATCGATCGCCCGCAGGCCCTAGAAACCACCGCCGGTCTTGAAGCCACCGCCACCGCCCATACCGCCGCCGCCACCGCGCCCGCCTCCGATACCGCCCCAGCCGCTGCCGCCGCCCCAACGCACCCTGCCCCTGCCAAACCCGCCGCTGCCGAAATCCGGGTTCGGCCGCGTCTTGCGGTAACGGTGCTGACGTCGGATCTCCTGCCATAAGCCGTCGCGACTCAGAACGCCGCGCAGAAACTCGCTCAGCATCATGCTCACCAGCGAGTCGTCGGCGAAAACCGAACTCTGACCATCGTAGCGCTGCCGTTTGAAATCGATCCGCAGCGACTCCAGCTCCTCGCTCCGTTCCCGATGCCCGCGCACCAGCTCCCGCAGTTGCACCAGCTGTGCGATCAGATCATCTTTCTCCAGCCGCAGCGCACGCAGCCGACGCACCGCATCGTCATCCTCCCGCGTCGGTGTCAGCCGGGCATCCGCGTGCAGCGTGGCGATATCCTCCCTGCCGATCTCGTCGGCCAGAAGGTGGATCGCCTGCTCATAGTAGCGATCGCCGCCGGTGGCGAATTCGCTCTGACGGCGCAACAACACCTGATGGTCCCACTGCGCCGACTCCAACCGCGCGTCCAGCTCACCGAGTTCGGATCGAGCCTGGTCGAGCGAATCCCGCAAAGGTGTCAGCCCGTCGGCCTCCGCCGCCTGCAATTCGAGCGCCTCCAACTGATCCAGCGTAGCTTCCGCGGCGCGCCGCTCGTTGGCTGAGTGCGCCTTCAGGCGCTCCGGTATCTCGTTCAGCATCGCATAGTTGGCGCGTGCATCACCGTATCGACAGAGGCGCGCCACCCAGTTGTCGAGAAAGCGTACCGGCGCGCTGGCGTGATAGCTGGAGGTACCATAACCACGCTGCCAGAGATAACTGAAGAGCGGATCTTCGAGATAGGGTCGACCCTTCTCTGCGCGGTCCTGCTCGGCCAGCAAGGTCTTCTCCTCCGCGTGCCGGGCAATGCGGTCCGCCTCCTGCACCTTCGCCAGCTGTTGCTGGTAAGCGGGATCGCCGCGTAACCGCTGCTGCGTTTCGGCCTCGCGCTGTTCCAGCAGCACCTCCGCGGCATCAACCCGCTGCATCCGTCCGCCACGCTCGGCCTCGAGGGTCGTCAACCGCTGTTGCGAGGTGCTTATCTCCGAATCCAGCTCCTGGCGTACCTGGTCACGCGTGGCGAGGATGCGCGCCGCAGCCTGCTCACCCTGATCGAGCTGGTCGATGATCTCCCCCGCCGCCAGCAACCCGACACGGATCTGCGCCAGCGTGCGAAACTGCGCCAGCTCCTGCCGCTCGATCTCGAGCTGACGCGCGCTGCTCTGCTCGATCCGCTGTTCGGCCGCGGCCAACTGCTGGCGCGCCCGCCGCAGTGCGTCGTCGATGGAGCCCAATGCCTGCCTGCCGGTAAACACCCTGGTCAGGACCCCTCGAGTTCCCGTTCGAGCCTGTCGACGAAATCGGGCGCCAGCAGCAATGCAGCGGCAAGGCGTTGGAGATAGTCATGTTCGGCCGGATTGGCCAGGTCGACGATGGTTCTCGAGGCCAGATAGATCTCCGCCGCCTCTTCCAACGTGGCGACATCCCGCGCCAGTGCCTGCGGGTCGAGCGGCAGCGCAAGCTGCGTTTGAATCATCGTAGAGAGATCTGAATCAAGCCCCAACTGGACGATCTGTCGCTCGATCCGGCCGCGCTCCGCCGCATCGATATGACCGTCGGCCTTGGCAGCTGCGATCATAGCGCGCACCAAACGCTCGCTGCGCTGCTGCGCCGCCACACCTTCGGTGCGGTCGATGGGCGTTATCGGTTGCCGCGCCTCTTCATCCCGCGACCGGTCAGGCTGCGAGTCGCGCCAGTCGTTATAGGTCTTGTAGGCGAGACCACCGAGTGCCGCCAGGCCACCCAGCTTGATCGCGCCGCCAGTCAGCCTACGCCCCCCTTTGGTTCCCAGGAGCAGCGCCAACGCACCCGCCGCGAGTGCGCCCTTGCCCATGTTGGCAAGCGCCTGATCGCGCGCCTCGCCCGCCTCGGGCAGACCGATGTATTCGCCGACGCGCTCGACTCCCTGACCGGCATATCCTTTGCCAGCCTCCAGCATCTGTTGCAAAAAAGCTTTCATATCAAGATTGTCGTTCATGCTGCAAAACTCCCGCTAACCGGACCCGCATCAATTAAAGTTCAGATTCGACCGCAGCCATACCGGTTCACCACTCGGTAATGACGGCGCCGCTGGTCTCGATCAGATAATCAGGCTGCAGATAACCGCGCCGCTTCTCGCCCACCCTGCGTCCCTGGATGATACCGTCGTCGAGTTTATCGGCTCGCACGCGCTGATAGACCCGCTCGTTGACGCGCAGCCCCCACTTTTTCGTCTCCACCAGTCGGCCGGTCTCTTCATTGGTCATGCTCAACGTCAGCACCTGCCCGTCGCTGGCAACCGCCTCGACGATGAGATAGTAGTTGCGGGCCTCGGGATTGCGCTCCGGCACCCGCCAGATACCGCTCTGTTCTCCGTCGCGTGCAACCACCAACAGGCTGTAACGCTGCAACAACCGGGTGTTGATCGAGCGCAGTTCGTTGAGCGCCGCTTCAGCCTCTCGGATCTGCCCGCCGATCAGCGCTGACATACCGTCGGCGACCAGCTTGTCGACCATTCCCGCGACCTGTTTCTCCCTGGCACTGCTGCGTGCACTTTCGGCCAGCTGGGTGAACTGTGCCGGGAAAATCTTCAGCGAATCGATATCCGCCAACCCCGACCTGGCCCCGCTCAGGCGCGCATCGAGCTCGGCAACCACTTTGAGCTGCGCCTGCAACCTGTCGCGGACACCGGCGGCGCGTGCCTCGAAGGTATCGGCTTCCAGATTTGCCTCCTGGTTCAGCCGCAACGCCTTTTCGATCAGCCCGTCAGCCTGAAGCAGTTCCCGTTGCACATCAGCGAGACGGTTATCTGCGACTTTCACATAAGGCTGCGGAACGCCGTCGACATAGCCGCCCAATTGCGCCGCGATACGATTGGCCTCCTGCTCGAGCGCCTGAATCCGCTCTGTGGTTGCGCCGATCTCGCTATTCAGCGCCGCTACTTCGCTTTCCACTCTGCGTTCCGCCGGGCCGGTGACAAACCAGGCGTAAGCGAACCAGACAAGCAGGAGAGCGGCAACGGCCGCCAACGCCCACTTCCCCCAGCGATCGCGCCGCACATAGATTCGGGCGAGGCGCACCGCCGGTGTCAGCGTTGGAGGCTGGTAGCTGAACCGCTCCTCGCGCAGCGCATCGACACCCGCCTGCAACACCTCATCGGAGACCTCGATCCCTTGGGAGGCGTAAATTTCGCGCAGGCGGTCGAGCAGTTTCTGTTGCCGCTCGTCGGAGTTCAGCTCCTTCTCCACCAGCACTCGGCGGTGGCGCAGTGTATCCACCACGTCCATCGCCAGCATGATGTCGCTGAGGCTCCGCCGCTCCCCAGAGGCGGCTTCAGCCACCCGGCAACTCCAGCGCATTTCCCGCTTCCGCCAGCCTCGCCAGCTGACGTTTGCCATCCTCCACCGCCTCACGAATCTCTTCCGCGTTGCGCGTGCTCTGACGGCGCATCTCGGCGATGATCTGGCGCGACTGCTCCTGATAGCTGACCACCGAATCCACCAGACGCTTGACCGCATCGGCGCGGATTGTCGGTCCATAGCCCGCTTCAAGTGCGGCCTTCTGCACCTTGCCGCCCACTTCAGCGAGCACTTCCAGGCTCTGGCTGACCCCCTCCTTCATCGCATTGAGCGTTTCGGTACTCTCGTGTAGACCCCACATTCCGGTGAAGGATGCCGACAGCGCGGTCAACACTGTTTCGTTGGTGCCGAAGAAGCTGACTGCCTGTGCGTAGACCCGTTCCTTGGCCGTGGTGGTCTGCATCAAGCGAGCCATCACCACTTCGGAGGTGTTGTAACTGACGGTCAGATTGTCGGCCAGATCCTTGGCGATCTGGTAACGCTTCTCCTCGCTCTGCAGTTCACGCAGCCGCTCGTCGCGCCCCATCTCCAGCCTGGCTCGCTCCGCCGGCTCAGCATCCGCCGCGCCCTCCACCTCGGACATCGCCAGTTTCAGGCTCTCCTTGACCGCTTCCAACTGCTTCTCGGCGACCTGGAAGAGTTCCAACGCGAGCACCTCGGACTGCTTGAGCGCGCCACGGAAGTCGCGGTACGACTCTAGGATCAGGTGTTCACGCTGGATCTGGTCGTTCGAGTCCCTGGCCACATCCAGATAGGTACTCTTGATCTTGTCGAAGCGGCTGGCGATGTCGCCGCGCACCACTTTGGTCCAAACGTTCTGCACGCGCTCCCAGGTGTCGATCTTGCCGTCGGCGAGTTGATCGACCATATCCTTGGCATCGTCTCTTATGCTGTTGAATTCGTTCGTTATCTCTTCGTAGCGATCGCCGATCTTCATCTCCGATATCTGTTCGCGCACCACTTCGTTGAACAACGATGCCTGGTTCAGCGTACGCGCGATGGCCAGGGTTTTGGCCTCATCCAGTTCGGAGATCTTCTCGATCAGCGCAATGATCGGCGCCTCTTCGGTGGTATCGGGCACCAGTCCAAGATCGCGCAACCTGTTTAGCGCTTTGTCCAGATACTGCATGGGTAGAGCGGTCTGGTTCATCTTTTCGGTTCCTTGTATTCTCAATCCAGGGGAATTCTTATCTTCTGGCCGACAAAGATCTTGTCCGGATCCTTGATCACCTCGCGATTGGCCTCGAAGATACGCGGATAATCCATCGCCTTGCCGTAGTACTTCTTGGCAAGTGCCGACAGGGTATCCCCGGACTGAATGACGTAGTACTCGGCCTTGCTTTCGTTCTCGGGTACCACCACGGCATCGGCCTTGACCTCGCCGACCCCTTTGATGTTGCCAGCCATCAGCACTGCCTTCTCCATCGCCTCGGGGCTCTCCGCGCTACCGCCGATGGATACGACGCCATCGTCGTAACTCACCTGCACATCCTTGAT
>JAGRGU010000029.1 GCA_020445335.1 Gammaproteobacteria bacterium | reverse complement strand
CGGCGTCGACCGCCGCGCGCGAGGCACCGATCGCCGCGCCCAGCTTGTCGGCCACCGCTTCGATCAGTTTGAAGTTCTCGCCGCTGCCCATGCCGCGACCGCCGGAGACGACGATCCGCGCACTGGTCAGTTCGGGACGCTCGGAGACGGTCAGTTCGTGCCCGACAAAGGCGGAACCGGCAAACCCTTCGCCGGCATCGATACGCTCGACCAGCGCGCTGCCCCCCTCGGCAGCCGCTGCATCGAATGCGGTGCTGCGCACCGTGATCAGCTTGACGGCGTCGCTGCTCTGCACCGTGGCCAGCGCGTTGCCTGCGTAGATCGGGCGCACGAAGGTGTCGGCGGATTCGACCGCGACGATATCGGAGATCTGCGCCACATCCAGCAGCGCCGCCACTCGCGGCATGAAATTCTTGCCGGAGGTGGTCGCCGGCGTCAGCACATGGGCGTGATCCGCGGCCAGCAAGGCGACCAGCGTGGCAAGACTCTCCGCCAGCGGATGCGCATAGATTTCGGCATCGGCCAGCAGCACGCGCTTGACGCCCGCGATCCTGGCGGCAGCTTCGGCTACCGCGCCGCAGTTTTGGCCGGCCACCAGGATGTCGATCTCTCCGCCCAGCATGGCTGCGGCGGTGACCGCGTTCAGCGTCGCCGGCTTCAGGTCCCTATTGTCGTGTTCAGCAATTACCAGCGTTGTCATCAGATCACCTTCGCTTCGTTACGCAGTTTTTCCAGAAGTTCGGTCACGCTCGCCACCTTGATCCCCGCCTGACGCTGCGCGGGCTCGCTGACCTTTAGCGTTTTCAGACGCGGCGCGACATCGACGCCGGTATCCGCCAGGGCGATGCTCTCGAGCGGTTTCTTTTTCGCCTTCATGATATTGGGCAGCTTGGCGTAGCGGGGTTCGTTGAGTCTCAGGTCGGTTGTCAGCACCATCGGCAGCTGCACGCGAATCGTCTCCAGGCCACCGTCGATCTCACGCGTCACCTCGGCGCCGCCCTCTCCCAGCTCGACCCTGGAGGCGAAAGTCGCCTGCGGCCAGCCCAACAGCGCGGCAAGCATCTGACCGCTCTGGTTGCTGTCATCGTCGATCGCCTGCTTGCCGAGTATCACCAGATCCGGGCTCTCCTTCTCCGCCACATGACGCAGCAGCTTGGCTACCGCCAGCGGCTGCAGCTCCTCGTCGGTTTCGACCAGAATACCGCGGTCGGCACCCAGCGCCAGGGCGTAGCGAATCGTCTCCTGACACTGCGGCACACCCAGCGATACCACCACCACTTCATCGGCCTTGCCCGCCTCCTTGATACGCACCGCCTCTTCCACGGCGATCTCGTCGAAAGGATTCATGGACATCTTGACGTTGGCGGTCTCGACCCCGCTCTGATCCGCCTTGACCCGGATTTTGACGTTGTAATCAACGACCCGCTTGACTGCGACTAAGATCTTCATCGATCACCTTTAGCAATTGCCTGTGTTGTAAAACCGATTGCCGTCAGCAGAAACATCGCACCGGCCGGCGGCGCGTCACGCTTGATGACAGCGTCGAATTGACCCATCGATGCGCCTCAGTATAATGACGTTTACGTAAACGTCAATTAAAGCCGCGCCGCCCGGGGATAGCGCCCCAATCCCTGCCACGCGTGGGGCGATGCGACCGTCGTGGCACCGCTCCTGGCCGCCATGGAGCGCCGGCAACTATACCATATTGTGCGGCGCAATGAGTTCGCCGGGCCGGAGGTCGAGGCAACATGCCAGGGTCGAGTGGGTCTGTCGCCCGGCAGCCGGATTGGTGCGTCGTAAGTTACCCGAAACGCGCTATTTTTAGAGAACCCAAACCCTGATAATCCGACCCTAGGAGTCACCCAGATGCCGAGCTACCAATCCCCCCTCCGCGATCTCAGGTTCGTCTACCACGAACTGCTGCAGGCCGGAGAGACGCTGGCGCAGCTTCCCGTTTTCGAGGAGGCCACGCCCGACCTGGTCGATGCCGTTCTCGATGAAGGCGCGAAACTGTTCGAGCAGGTGATCCAGCCGCTGAACCTGAGCGGCGACAAGCAGGGATGTCGCTTCGACAACGGCGTGGTCACCACCCCCGACGGCTTCCGCGAAGCCTATCGGGCCTATGTAGAGGGGGGGTGGGGCTCGCTCGCCGGGGACCCCGAATATGGCGGCCAGGGGTTGCCGGAGACGGTCAGCTTCATGCTCGAGGAGATGCTCACCTCGGCCAACGTCTCCTTCAGCCTCTATCCCGGACTCACCCGCGGCGCCATCAGCGCGATCAGCAGCCACGCCGACGAGGCGCTGAAACGGATCTACCTGGAGAAGATGGTCTCCGGCAGCTGGAGCGGCACCATGTGTCTGACCGAACCGCATGCCGGCACCGATCTCGGCCTGGTGCGTACCCGTGCGGAGGATAACGGTGACGGCAGTTACGCGATCACCGGCACCAAGATCTTCATCACCGGCGGCGAGCAGGATCTGACCGAGAACATCATCCATCTGGTGTTGGCGCGCCTGCCGGATGCTCCCGCGGGCGTCAAGGGCATCAGCCTGTTTCTGGTGCCGAAGTTTCTGCCCGACGCCGACAACGAACCCGGCGAGTACAACAGCGTCAGCTGCGGCTCCATCGAGCACAAGATGGGTATCAAGGCTTCCTCGACCTGCGTGATGAATTTCGACCGTGCCCGCGGCTTTCTGGTCGGGCCGGCAAATCGTGGCCTGAGCTGCATGTTCACGATGATGAACGCCGAACGGCTGGCGATCGGCATTCAGGGACTGGGACTGGGCGAAGTCGCCTACCAGAACGCTGTGAGCTACGCGCGCGAACGACTGCAGAGCCGCTCCGCCAGCGGCACCAAGGCACCGCAGTTGGCCGCCGACCCGCTGCTGGTCCATCCCGATATCCGCAGAATGCTGCTCACCACCCGCGCTTACAATGAGGGCGCGCGCGCGCTGGCGGTCTGGACCGCGCTCAATATCGATCTCAGCCACCACCACCCGGAGCCGCAGCAGCGTGCCGCCGCAGAGGATCTGGTATCGCTGATCACACCGGTGATCAAAGCCTTCTTCAGCGACTACGGCTACGAATGCACCACCCTCTGTCAGCAGGTACTGGGGGGGCACGGTTATATCCACGAGTGGGGCATGGAGCAGTTCGTACGCGACGCCCGCATCGCGCAGATCTACGAAGGCACCAACGGCGTCCAGGCGCTGGACCTCGTACGCCGCAAACTCTCCATCCATGACGGCCGGCTGCCGGCTGCCTTCTTCGAGCTGTTGGCCGGGTATATCGACAGCGAAAGGGAGAACCTCGCGCTGCAACCCTACCTGCGCGTCTTCGAAGAGGCATTCGAGCTGCTGCGCGCGCTGACCGAGTGGTTGAGCGTCGAGGGATTGAAGGATGCCGACGAACTGGGCGCCGCCGCCAGCGACTACCTGCGCCTGTTCGCGCTGACCACGCTGGCCTGGTTCTGGACGCGCATGATCGCCGTCGCGCAGCAGCGCCAGGATGGCGCGGAGTCCGCCTTCTACCGCACCAAGATTCAGACCGGCCGCTTCTTTTTCGGCCGCCTGCTGCCGCAGGTGCGAAGCCTCGACAGCGCCATCCGCTCCGGTGCCGACCTGATGATGGCGGTGGACGAGTCGGCCTTCTGAGTACAGGAGAGTTCCACCGGCATCTGGGCCGACTTATTGGCGCTATCGGTTGTGATCGCTCACCGGCTCCGGCCGATCTCTTCGGGTGGCAACCCGACCGCTTCCGGGTCGAATGCAGGCCACCCCCCCTCGCCCCCGGCGGGCGAGAGGGAGCAGGCGCTCTTGCGGTCGTGGCCGCAGGAGTCGCGGTTCCCGGATTTTGGATAACACAAAAGCAGATTGAGGAGATACGCATGGCAAAAGTCAGCGTCGAGGAGTTCAACCAGCTGGTCGCGCGGGAGCTCGAGTGGGCGAGCGAAACGGGCCTGCGGGTCGAGGAGATGGAGGCGGGACGTTCGCTGATGCGCCTGCCCTACCAGTCGCGCTCCATCCGCCCCGGGGGTACCATTTCGGGGCCGCACATGATGATGCTGGCCGACGCCTGCATGTACGCGGTGGTGCTTAGCCTGATCGGCGAGGTCAAGCTCGCCGTCACCACCAATTTCAATATCAACTTTCTGCGCAAGCCGGCGCTGACCGACCTGCTCGCGGATGGCCGCATCATCAAGCTGGGCAAGCGACTGGCCGTGGTCGAGGTCTCCGTCATGACAGCCGAGGAGCGGGAACTGGTGGCCCACGCCACCGGAACCTATTCGATCCCGCCGCTGGAAACGTGACACAATCAGACACAATATAAGAATATAATTATTTTATAACTCAATTGACAATTGTCAATTACAACAAACCCGGACGCTGGTTAAATAACACACAAGTTCGGAGGCACCTGGCCAAAGGCAGTATCGAAGTGGTGTCGGGTGCCTCCGGCCTTACCTCCTCCATCCTCCTTTTGGTGGTTATAAACTTCAAACCCGGCATCCTCGCCGGGTTTTTTTTCGCCTCCTGAAATCCGTGGTGGCATAATCGTCAACCTGCCACCGCCCGCGCCGGCGGGCAACACAACTCCGGTCAATGCTGATGTCAGAGCGCTCCATCGACGATCTCTACCGAGACCCCGAACAACTCCCCGCCGAGGATTTCGTTTTCGACCGGCAGGTGGCGCGGGTTTTTCCCGACATGATCAGGCGCTCCGTGCCCGGCTACGCCACGGTGGTCAATATGACCGGCGTGCTGGCCGGCGTCTGGGTCCAGAACGGCAGCAACTGTTACGACCTCGGCTGCTCGCTCGGCGCCTCGGCGCTGTCGATGGCCGCCGCGATCGATGTTCCCTCGGTCAGAATCCTCGCCATCGACAACTCCGCCGAGATGATCGAACGGGCGCGTCGCATCCCCCGCGACGACGATCGCATCGCCATCGAGTGGTGCTGTGCCGACATCATGGAGGTCGGGATCGTCAACGCATCGATGGTGGTGCTCAACTACACACTGCAATTCATACCGCTGCATCTGCGGCTGGAACTGCTGCGCCGGATCCGCGCCGGCATGCGACCCGGTGCGATACTGGTGCTCTCCGAGAAGGTCCGCTTCCCCGACGCCACGGAAGAGCGCCTGCAGAACGAGATGCACCATGCGTTCAAACGCGCCAACGGCTACAACGAGCTTGAGATCAGTCGCAAACGCAGCGCGCTCGAGCGCGTGCTGCTGCCCGAGTCCATCGCCCAGCACCGCGAGCGGCTGGCCTCGGCCGGGTTCAGCCGCTGCGATCTCTGGTTCCGCTGTTTCAACTTCGTCTCGATGGTGGCGCGCGTTTGATCGACCTCGACCCCCTGCTGGCGCATCTGCGGGGCAGCGCGCTGCAACCCTGGGCAGAGCAGCTGACGCAACGGCTGGCAGGGGTGGCGCACGAGCGTCTGCACGGCAGGTTCTCTGAATGGCGCGCGCTGCTCGACCGTCTCCCCGTGCTCGCCCCCGGGCGGATCCACCTCGACCAGCCGATGGTCGGCGTCGGCGACCTGGAACCGCTCGACGAAGTAGCGCGCAAGCGCCTGGAGGCGAGCCTGCAGCTGCTGCACCCCTGGCGCAAGGGCCCTTTCCATCTCCACGGGGTGGATATCGACAGCGAGTGGCGCTCCGACTGGAAGTGGCAAAGGCTCGCCTCCGCGGTCGGATCGCTCCAAGGCAAACGGGTACTGGATGTCGGCTGCGGTAACGGCTACCACTGCTGGCGTATGGCCGGCGCCGGCGCCGAGCTGGTGATCGGCATAGATCCCACGCAGCTGTTCCTGGCTCAGTTTCTGGCGGTGAAGCACTTTCTGGGCGAGCAGTGGCCGGTCTACCTGCTGCCGCTGGGGATCGAGGATCTGCCGCCGGATCCGGAAGCTTTCGACTGCGTCTTCTCCATGGGGGTGCTTTACCACCGACGCTCCCCGATCGACCACCTGCTGGAGCTCAAGAGCTGCCTTCGCGCGGGCGGCGAACTGCTGCTGGAGACTCTGGTTATTGCCGGCGGCGCGGGCAATCTGCTGCTCCCCGAAGGACGCTACGCCAAGATGCGCAACGTCTGGTTCATCCCCAGCGCCGAAACGCTGGCCGGCTGGCTGCGACGCTGCGGCTTCCGCGCGGTCGAGATTGTCGATATCACCCCCACCAGCGTCGCCGAGCAGCGCCGCACCGATTGGATGCGGTTCGAATCGCTGGCCGATTTTCTCGATCCGCAGGACTGCCGACGGACGATCGAGGGACACCCGGCGCCGGTTCGGGCGATCCTGCGCGGCATCAAGCGCTGAGCGGCGCGCCCCGTTCCTTTCCGGTTCGCGGAACGCCGCGCCGCTATCGCCAACCGCGGCCACTGTGGCGTAGAATCGGGACGGTCTCAACGGGAGCGGTAAGCGATGTCCTTCGAAATCTGGATCACCTTTTTCATCGCTTCGATGCTGATCTCGATCTCGCCCGGCGCCGGCGCGGTCAACACCATGAGCAACGGCCTGCGCTACGGGGTACGGGATTCGCTGCCGGCGATCTTCGGCCTGCAGCTGGGCTACGGCGCACAGATCGTGCTGGTAGGCGTCGGGCTCGGCGCTCTGCTGGCATCTTCGAATCTGGCGTTCAACATCGTCAAATGGCTCGGTATCGCTTATTTGGTCTGGCTCGGCTATCAGAAATGGAACCAACCGGCGTTGCGCATCGGCGGTGGCGAGCTGCCGAGGGAGAGCAGCCAGCGACGCTTCTGGCAGGCGGCGTTCGTCAATCTGACAAACCCCAAGGCGACGGTCTTTCTGATCGCGCTCTTCCCGCAGTTTATCGACACCCAGGCGCCCCAGAGCGCGCAGTTCACGATCATGGGATGCACCCTGATTGTGGTCGACATCGGCGTGATGATCGGCTACGCGACCCTGGCGGCGACAATGTCGCGCTGGATGAAGAGCGAACGCCACCAGGTGCTGCAGAATAGGGTTTTCGGCTCGCTTTTCATCGGCGCGGCGGCGATGCTGGCGAGCTTCCGTAACCATTGACCGATGTTCGGCAGATGAAATTCAGCCAATTGCAGATTGGCCAGCGGTTTCGCTATCGTGACAGGACCTACACCAAAAGTGGCCCGCTGCAGGCGATCGCCGCAGGAAGCAGCAGCGCCGAGATGATCATGCGGGCGGCAATGATCGAGGTCGTTGAGGGTGATGACACGTCGGAGAAGGTGGCTTCGAGTCTGCAGCCGCTGCGCGATGCGCTCGGCGACTACCATCGGATTGTGCAGCAGTGCAGCGGCACAGAGGCAGCGCCACTCAGGGAGCAGCTCGATCACGCCTATCGTCGGTTGATCGGCGAACTGGAGCGGCTGGAGCGCGCCTGACCGCAGCCGCCGGGAGCAGCCGCGGCACCCGCCAACTCAGTGCAACTGCTCCCGCTTGAACCGCAGCGTGCCGGTCGGCTTGTGCGGACGCCGCATGAACAGCGACACCACCAACCGCTTGACGCCGAAAAAGGTTGCCACAAACAGCGACGCCAGCAACAGCTGCGCCGCAAACGTACCGAACAGCCCGATCATCGTCTCCATCGCCCACCGCCTTTGCTTGCCAGACCCGCGAAAACTTTCCGCTCCGTTCCGAAGCGATCTCTCCCAGGGTCTGTTGACAGCCCCTAATTTGGGTTAGCGGCTGTCGCTGGTCGGGATTTAGCCGGACCTGCGTCAGTATCACGCAGCCGGCTCGATGCACGATTTTTACCCGCTGCCTGGCCGATATCGCCTATAATCCGCTCCCATCCCCGAGTCCCCCGCGTCCTCCGCCAGCAGAAGATCATGCTCTCCATCATCAACGCCCTGATCCCGGTCTTTCTGATCATCACGCTGGGCGCGGTGCTGCAGCGTACACGCCTGTTCGAGGAGGCCGCCTGGCGCGGGTTCGAGAATATCTGCTACTTCGTGCTCTTCCCGATCCTGCTGGTGAAGACGCTGGCTGGCGCGCAGTTGGGCAGCGCTGAGGTACTGCGCTTCAGCGGCGTGCTGCTGTTCGCCATCTCGCTGATGAGCGGGCTGATGCTGCTCGCCTTTCCGCTGTTGAACCGCTACCTGCATGTCAGCCGTCCGGCGTTCACCAGTCTGTTGCAGGGGGCGACCCGCTGGCACGGTTTTCTGGCGCTATCGATAGCAGGCCTGCTCTACGGCGACGAGGGAGTCACCTTCATCGCCATCACCATGGCGGTCATCATCCCGCCGCTGAATATCATCAACGTTACGGTTCTGGCGCGATTCGGCAGCGGCGACAACAGCCTGCGTTCGGTGCTGCGAAAACTGGCGCGCAATCCGTTCATCATCGCCTGCCTGGTGGGAGCACTGCTCAATCTGAGCGGTCTCGGTCTGCCGGCGCCGCTCTATCAGGTGTTCGATATTCTCGGTGGTGGCGCGCTGGGTCTGGGTCTGCTGATCGTGGGCGCCGGCCTGCGACTGGGCGAGGTCAGAAACCATCGTCTGCTGGTGGGATTCGGTGCCTTGCTGCGTCTGCTCGGCATGCCGCTGTTGATGTTTCTCGGCGCGCGGTTGTTCGGCATATCGGGGCTGCCGCTGGTGATCGCCGTGCTCTCCGGCGCGGTCCCCACCGCCGCCTCCTCCTATGTGTTGGCTAGGCAGATGGGAGGGGATGCGACATTGATGGCCAACCTGATCACGGTGCAGGTGGTGCTGGCGGTCTTCACACTGCCACTGATGATCTGGCTCGCCGGCGCCGCCCGGCTCTGATCCGACCCCTTTGCTATTACTGCTCGCCGGTATAGAACCGCGGCCACTCCAGCTTGACGATCGGGCTGTCGCTGGCGAGCGCGTGGCAGGTGTCTATGATCGGCGGCCTGTCGCGCGAAGGTTGACTCTCCGCGCGCTCTTCCAGCGCCGCGTGCAGGGTCTGATAGGCGGTGGTGGCGAGCGGTCCGAGCAGTTCGACCAGGTGGGTGCAGCCGGCTGTACGGCCGACCAGATCGTGCACCTTGCGCCGCCAGCCAGGTCCGATCTTCAGGCCGATCAGCCGCTTCATCCCTGCGGTCGCCTCCTTGCAGATATGGAATGGGGAGAGATCGGTCACGGCCTCCAGATCGTGAATCTCGAAATCGAGATCGAGCGTCATCCGCACCCACATCTCGTGCACCGGTTCTCCCGCCTGAATGGCGCCGCGGTCCCGGTTGTCGAACGAGTAGGTTTTGATATCGGTCATGTGGGCTTCGATATCCCACAGACCGTCCCTGCGCCGGTAACCCTTGCAGGTAATGGTCCGGGTGTGCAGGTGCTCGCGTGGGGCGGCAGGCGACAACGGCATAGTGCAGGCCTCAGATAAAGGTTAATCGGTCGACATCAATGCGCGCGCGACCCGGGAACCGTTGACGCGCGACAGAAAATCGGAGATGTAGGCTCCGGCGGCGATCAGCCGGGTGAGATCCACCCCGCTCCCGATCCCCATGCCGTCCAGCATGTAGACCACCTCCTCGGTGGCGACGTTGCCCGAGGCGCCTTTAGCGTAGGGGCAACCTCCGAGCCCGGAGACGGAGCTGTCGATCACCGCCACCCCCTGCTGCATCACCGCCAGCAGATTGGCCAGCGCCTGGCCGTAGGTGTCGTGAAAATGGGCCGCCAACGCGCCGACCGGAACCCGTTCGGCGACCGCAGCGACCATGCGGGCGGCGGCGAGCGGCGTTCCGCTGCCGATGGTATCGCCCAGCGAAATCTCGTAACAACCCATGGCGTGAAGACGCGCGGCAACGGCAGCCACGGCGTCCGCGTCGATACGCCCCTCGTAGGGACAACCCAGCACGCAAGAGACATAGCCACGCACCCGCAGCCCCTGCGCCAGCGCGCGCTCGACGACACCGGCGTAGCGCTCGAGACTCTCCGCGATCGAGCAGTTGATATTCCGCTGCGAGAAACTCTCGGAGGCCGCGGCAAAGATCGCGATCTCTTGGACACCGCAGGCCAGCGCACTCTCCAGCCCGCGCTGGTTGGGCACCAGCATCGGGTAGTCGATTCCGGTGCGCTTCGGCAGCGCACGGAACAGCTCGTCACTGGAGGCCATCTGCGGCACCCATTTGGGCGAGACGAAGGCACCCGCCTCGATCACGCCGAGGCCGGAGTCGGCCAACAGCCTGATCAATTCGAGCCGGACCTCGACCGGCACCGTCACCGCTTCGTTCTGCAGGCCGTCACGCGGTCCCACCTCGACTATCTTGACACGCTCAGGCAAATTCAAAACTCCACTCCTCCCACTTCAGCATTTCGGCCCCGCGGTGGACCGAATCCGCGCGCGCCGATCCGTCCTTTCCCCACCCTGCCCGTGTCGCTACGCGGGATCCATCACCCCGGTGCCCGCCAGACGCTCGAAATAGCGTGCACGATAGAGATGACGTGCGTGCGTCGTGTCATCCTCGAAGGCCGAGCGGTCGTGCAGGATGTTGTTCCCGATCAGCCCCATACCGGGCTCAAGTCGCCCGCGATACAGGTACGGCAACTCGCTCTCCAGAATCTCCCGCAGACATTCGCGTGCCTCGCTCGTCAGTTCATCGTCGGCCCAGATCACGTTGCGCCCGCGCATGGTGTAGCGCATGTGCAGATCGCCCGACGGGGTGATCGAGAAAACCGGGCCCGTCTCGGTGCCACGCGCCACTTCGCCCTGCTCGTCCATACGCGGTGGGATCGCCATTGCATCGGGGCGCATCAGCACCCGAATGTAGTCGGGATTGCGATCACGCAGCAGCATATAGGCGATCTCGTGATCCATCAGCGCGTTCTCGCCCCCGTTCGCTGCGTTCTGCACGCAGTGCAGCATCAGCGAGTGGATCTGCCGGTCGGCACTGTTGTAGTAGCCGTCGGTGTGCCACTTGATCGCCCTGTTGGTATAGGGGATGTAGCTCTGCCGCGTGCCATCGTTGACCACCCGCAACGAGGTGAGCCCGTTGTCGTCCGCCAGCCAGTTCTGGTTAAGCCCGCTTACACCGAAACGCCGGCTGATGGTCAGCGGAATCTGCGGATCGGGATCGGTGCCGCTGTTGCCTGCGTAGATCACCATGTTGGCCCTGCGGCAGCGGCTGTGCAACGCCTCGAACTCCGCCTCCGTCAGCTTGCGCGGATCGCCGATCTCGACGATCAGCTGAGCCAGCGAGATCGGGTAATCCTCCAGCTTGTGATCGCGCCAGAAAAAGTAAGCGTCGTTGTTATCCGGGTTGAAGGGGCTGCGTAGTTGCTTGTCGGTGAGGTTCATCGTTGTTGCCTGCCGGAGAGAAAGATCAGAACATAATGACTTTCTAACACAGGGCATTGCCACGGCTCCATTTTTTTCTCGCTGATCGCCGCAGGCGGATTCAAGCGTTGGCCTCCACCACCAGCAGTTCGTCCCCCTCCTCGACCTGATCGCCGACGGCGAAACAGAGCTCCTTTACGACACCATCGAAAGGCGCCGCTATGCTGTGTTCCATCTTCATCGCCTCAACCACGATCAGTGGATCCCCCTGGTGAACGGCGTCGCCGACCGCCACCGCGATGCCGACCACCGAGCCCGGCATCGGCGCCAGCAGCCCGTTCTGCCCCTCCTCCCCCTCCATCGCCTCCAACCGCGGGTCGTGCAGCTGCAGCAGCCAGCTGCGCCCCTGATGGAGGATCGTCAACTCCCGGTCGTGTCTGATCACCGCCGCGCGCAATCGCTTGCCGTCGAGATCCGCCAGCAGATCGCCGTCGGCGGCGATCTCCCCCGCGACCAGCCAGCAGCGACCCGGCAGATCGAGTTGATAGCCCCGCTCGCGATAGTGCGCCACCACCTCCCTGCGCTCGTCGCCGGAAAGGAAGGTGAAGCTGTGGAAGCTGTCCTCGTTCATGCGCCAGCCATCGCCGATGCCCCAGGGTGAGCAGGGATCGTCGGAGCGCGCACGCTGCGCCTCGACCAACGCGCGCGCCTGCAGAAGCTCGTACAGCGCCGCCAGCGCCAGAACCTCGTCCGGGAGCGCTCCGCGATCGGGAAAGAGCGCATCCCGCTGCGCTTCGATGAAACCCGTATCCAGCTTCGTCTGCGCCAGCGCCGGCAGCGCGCAGAGGGTCGAGAGGAACTCCAGATTGGTCGCGGTGCCGACGATGCGGTAACCGGCCAATGCACTGCGCATGCGCCGCAAGGCGCTGTCGCGGTCGCGGTCCCAGACGATCAGCTTGGCGATCATCGGATCATAGTGCACGCTCACCTCGTCGCCCTGGCGCACACCGGTATCGACCCGCACATGACCGTCTTCGACCGGCGTCTTGAGGTAACGCAAGCGGCCGGTCGCCGGCAGAAAATCACGCTCCGGCATTTCGGCATATACCCGCGCCTCGAACGCATGGCCGTTGATCGACAACTGGTTCTGCGTCAGCGGCAGCGGTTCGCCCGCGGCCACCAGCAGCTGCCACTCGACCAGATCCTGCCCGGTGATCATCTCGGTGACCGGGTGCTCCACCTGCAGCCGGGTGTTCATCTCCATGAAATAGAAGCTGCCGTCTCTGTCGAGCAGAAACTCGACCGTGCCCGCGCCGCGGTAACCGATCGCCAGCGCGGCGTCGACCGCCGCCGTCCCCATTCGCGCGCGCAGATCCGGCGTCAAGCCGGGTGCCGGCGCCTCCTCCATTACCTTCTGATGACGGCGCTGGATCGAGCAGTCGCGCTCGAACAGATGCACCACATTGCCACGGCCATCGGCGAAAACCTGCAGTTCGACATGACGCGGTGCCGACAGATAGCGCTCCAGCAGCACACGATCATCGCCGAAGGCGGCGCTCGCCTCGCGCCGCGCGGCCTCGAGTGCG
>JAGRGU010000028.1:24027-67541 GCA_020445335.1 Gammaproteobacteria bacterium | reverse complement strand
GTGCTGTCGCTGCCGATCGACGAGGCGTCGGCGAAGATCCGCGCCGCCGGGCCGGTCGACGACGAGGCGGACTACGCCCTGCCGGTCTGGGCGGGGACCGTTCCGGTCAGTATCCAACTGGGGACGCCGGAGCCCGATCCACGCAATCTCGACGGCGTCGAGTTGCCGGACCACGTACGGAATTTGCGGCTCGGTTAGCCTGCTGGGATATTTCTGCCGGAAGGGCGGCAACAAGGGGGGCGGAAGATTCGATCCGGTGATCGGCTGCGGTTAAAAAAGCACGGGCCCGGCAAGGCGCCGGACCCGTGCGCGAATCCTACTTCTATCAGCCTCTTCTGCGCGTCGCGCCCAGGCCGAAGAGCCCCAGGCTGAGCAGGGCGAGCACGCCGGGCTCGGGAATGCCGCTGGGCGGTGGGTTGCTGGAGATCATGGATGCGTTGATGGTCCAGCGGTAGGTGGCGTTCTCCGGACGGGCTCCTTCCGGGGCACCAAAGTTATTGGCTTGAGTTCTGAGCAGAACAGCTGTCAGCGAACTGTTGGTGATGGTGTCGGTGTAGCTGCCAAGGCTGGTGAGTGTCTGAAGGAATGGGTTGCCGCTGCCGGTCATGGATCCCAGGAGGCTGGAGTTAATGAAGACACTCGGAGTGGTGCCTTGGAAGGCGCCGGGGGCCAGCCACTCGAAGAGGATGGAGTCGATCTTCACACCGGCGAGAACACCGATGAGGAAATCGTCGACATCATCTTGTCCCAAAGTGCCGCTGATGGTGTTGCTGCCCACGTCGATATTGCCAAGGCTGGGACCGGCAGGTGACGGGAAATCGGTGGTTTCGACAATCGCCAGCGGTACCGCCGAGGCGGCCAGGGGCCAGCCGATGGCGAGTGTGAGCAGGGTTGCAGCTATTCTTTTGATCACTGTTAAGCGTCCTTTTATGATTGCACGTGAAGATATTATAGATGCAATAATAGCACCATTAATAAATATGGTAAGTATTTCAATTATTTGTGCTTTCGCGCTTATTTCGGCCGACAGCAAAGTGTAAAAAACAGATGAAACTTTAGCCCGTTATGTAACCGCGCCTCTATCCCTGGCGGACGGAAAGCCGCTTAATCCTGCAGTGTAGATCCGTTGGCCAAGGCCTGTTGACACTAGGCCGATATCGATCGACGGAGGCCACTTTTACGGCCTCAGTGCTCTTCTCGCGACCACCAGGTAGACCCCGAGCGCAGTGAGCAGGATGCCGCCGGCGGCCCATACTGTCAGCTGCTCGTCGAACAGTAGCCAGGCCATCAGCGCGGTGACCGGCGGCGTCAGGTAGAAGTAGCTCGCCACGCGCGCCGCCTCGCCCTCGCGGAGCATCCGCATCAGCAGCAGGATTGCGCCGACGGAGAGTCCCAGCACCAGCCACAGCAGCGTCACCACCAGCGTCGCAGTCCATTCGACCTCGCGCGTCTCGAACAGCAGCGACAGCAGCGACATGGCGACCGCGGTGGCAAGAAACTGGAAGAAGGTGCCGGTCAGCAGGTTGACGCCACCGCAGAAGCGCTTCTGGTAGAGCGTGCCTACGGTGATACCGCAGAGCGCGATCAGCGTGAACAGCAGCGCCTCCGGCGGAAAGCCGAAGTCGAATAGCCGTGCACGACCGAGAATCAGCACCACGGCGACGCCGGCCAGACCGAGCACCAGTCCCGCCAATTGCCGCAGCGTGATCCTCTCGCCCATCCAGAGCCAGGCCAGCAGCGCGGTCAGCACCGGCTGCAGTCCAACCAGCAGCGCCGCCATGCCGGCCGCCATGCCGGCCTTGATGGCGGCGAAAACACCACCGAGATAGCAGGTGTGCACCAGCACGCCGACGGCGAGCGAGTGCAACGCGCCGCGGCGATCCGGCCAGCGTGCCCGGTAGTGGCGAATCAGCAGCAGAAAGACCACCAGCGTCAGGTACATGCGGAGCGACAACAAGGTGAAGGGTTCGGCGTAACGCAGGCCGAACTTGGCGCCGATGAATCCGGTCGACCAGATCAGCACGAAAAGCGCAGGGATCCAGCGCAGCAGGCTGCTTCTGTCGAACATCGTCTTGGGCTCCTCTATTATGGCGTGCTGCCCTGCCGCTGGCAGCAGAGCTTAACGGATCCGCCGGCCTGGGAAAATCGGCCGCTGGTTGGTCCTGCCCCGAATGTTGTGGAAACCAACTTTTCATAGTCGAAACACGAGCTACCAACAGTTGCTCTCCCATATTCGATCCAAAATCAGAGGTATCTTGTTAACTGGTTGATTAGTTTAGAAATACACATATGGCCCCATGTTTGCTAAGGCTCTACTCTCCACGGTACTGAAATAGTGAACAGCGACTACCGGCATGACCAGTGATCTTTGGAGAGCTCCTTATGACAAAGAGGGATATTGATTTTTTTGGGCTGGAGAAGCGTCTGAAGCCATTCGATGCGGAAGTGGATGATCGCGATCAGATTCCGCTACCGCCGGTTGACGGGCTGAAGTCGCCGGGCAGCGGGTCGCGGCGGATGACCAGGGAACGCAGCGGCAACTGGCGGCGCAGAGCGGAGCGGGAGGTACAGGCGTTATGTGCCTAGGCATCCCTGTCCGGGTGGTCGAAGGCGGTGAATTGACGGCGCTGTGCGAGGGGCGCAACGGCCGTGAGCAGGTCAACCTGATGCTGGTCGGCCCGCAGCCGACGGGGGTTTGGTTGCTCACTTTTCTCGGTTCTGCGCGCGAAGTGATCGATGGGCGCGACGCGCGGCAGATCAACCTGGCGTTGGATGGCCTGCAGGCAATCATGCAGGGTGCTCAGGCGATCGACGTAGAGCACTTTTTTCCCGCCATCAGCAGTGGCGGTCGTAATCCCTCCGAGGTGTTCTGATGGACCCGCAACAGAATGCCGCGAGGGTGGCTGCCGCGTTCACTCGTCTTCACCATG
This sequence comes from Gammaproteobacteria bacterium, assembly GCA_020445335.1. GTDB lineage: Bacteria > Pseudomonadota > Gammaproteobacteria > Chromatiales > Chromatiaceae > HKST-UBA178. The sequence continues at coordinate 64,611 of JAGRGU010000028.1, read as the reverse complement.
AACAGTTGGCCGGGATACCTGTTCTCAACAACCGATTACGGGTGGAGTGCTTCGGGTTTCAGCTGTACCGGGGGCGGGTTGTCGGTATCCTGATCACCCCATGGCTGATGAACCTGATCCTGTTGCCGGCCAAGGAGGAGGATTGGATCGGCCTGAAGCCCGGCAGCAAACAGGAGCATCGTTTTCCGGCCAGCAATTTCCTTTTTATGCTCAACCGAGTGGATGGCATCGGCTGCTACCAGGCCCATTCGCTCTATTCGTCAATGTACGACTTCCGCTCACAGGAGCATGCGCGGGAGGCCGCGCAGAGCTTTCTGCGGGCGATGATGGTGGAGGCGGGCGGGTCGGACGGCAACCGATATGCCGGGGAGTCGCCGGGGAGGATCCTGAGCGCCGCAGCGAATCCATATCTGCCGGAACGGCTGGAGGTGGAACTGGCGACTCGGGCAGAGCCGGAAGCGCTCACGCGCCGCGATCTTCTGCGCGGCTCCTTCATAGCGCCGGAATGAAACCAAGCTTCGGCAGCGGCTGTGACGCCTACGGCAGTGCAGTCGACGACTCTCACCTCTCCTGATCCCGCCGATTGGTAGTGCATCCTTGAGTCCGGGAGCGCACCTTGTCGGCGGTGCGACCGCCACTTGACGCGCTGTGGTTGGAACGGCTGGCAATCTGACTTATCGATGTGGAAACAAGGTTTCCATTTTTAAGTGGAATTCAAAGAAAACTGCCTGCTAAGAAACCAGGAAAAAATAAAGTAAAATATATAAGTAACTGTTTTAAATTGACTAATTAACTGTGGCATAGCAGTTGCTGCTACTCCGGCAGATGCGTGCAAAGCGATAACTAGATGCGCATCGAAATTTCCGACTCTCGGGGGAGTAGCGTGATGACCGAAACCTTTTACCATGTCATGCGGCGGCAGGGGATCACCCGCCGCAGCTTTCTGAAATTCTGCAGCCTGACCGCCTCGGCGCTGGGACTGGGACCGGCGATGGTGCCGCGCATCGCCGAGGCGATGGAGACCAAACCGCGCATTCCTGTGCTCTGGCTGCACGGCCTGGAGTGCACCTGCTGCTCCGAATCCTTCATCCGTTCCGCACATCCGCTGGCCAAGGATGTGGTGCTGTCGATGATCTCGCTCGATTACGATGACACCATCATGGCAGCGGCCGGTCACCAGGCCGAAGCGATCGTCGAGGAGACGATCGAACGTTACGACGGCAACTTCATTCTCGCGGTGGAGGGCAATCCGCCGCTGAACCAGGAGGGGATGTCCTGCATCATCGCCGGCCGTCCCTTCCTCGATCAGCTGCACCACGCCGCCAACCACTGTAAGGCGATCATCTCCTGGGGATCCTGCGCCTCCTGGGGCTGCGTCCAGGCGGCGCGGCCCAACCCCACCCGGGCCACGCCGGTGCACAAGGTGCCGGGTATCGCCGACAAGCCGATCATCAAGGTGCCGGGCTGTCCGCCCATCGCTGAGGTGATGACGGCGGTGATCACCTACATCCTCACCTTCGAAAAGTTCCCGGAGCTGGATCGTCAGGGGCGCCCAAAAATGTTCTACAGCCAGCGCATCCACGACAAGTGCTACCGGCGGCCGCACTTCGACGCGGGGCAGTTCGTCGAATCCTGGGATGACGAGTCGGCACGCAAGGGGTACTGCCTCTACAAGATGGGCTGCAAGGGGCCCACCACCTACAACGCCTGCTCCACGGTGCGCTGGAACGGCGGTCTCTCATTCCCGATCCAGGCGGGCCATCCCTGCATCGGCTGCTCCGAGGATGGCTTCTGGGACAAGGGCTCCTTCTACCAGCATGTCACCGACACCCACCAGTTCGGCGTAGAGGCCAACGCTGACAAGGTCGGTGTCGCCGCCGCCGGAATAGTCGGCGCCGCCGCCGCTGCACACGCCGCAGTCACGGCGATCAAGACCGCACAGAAGAGAGGAGACCGCGAACAATGAGCATGAAAACGACACCGAACGGCTACAAACTGGATGACTCGGGGCGCCGTGTGGTGGTCGACCCGGTTACCCGCATCGAAGGGCACATGCGCTGCGAGGTCAACGTCGACGACGACAACATCATCCGCAATGCAGTCTCGACCGGTACCATGTGGCGTGGGCTGGAGGTGATTCTGAAGGGACGCGATCCACGCGACGCCTGGGCCTTCACCCAGCGGATCTGCGGTGTCTGCACCGGTACCCACGCGCTCACTTCTGTACGCGCGGTGGAGGACGCGCTCGGCATACAGATTCCCGAGAATGCCAACTCGATCCGCAACATCATGCAGCTGACGCTGCAGGTGCACGATCATCTGGTCCATTTCTATCATCTGCACGCGCTCGACTGGGTCAACCCGGTCAACGCGCTCAAGGCCGACCCCAGGGCGACCTCGGAGCTGCAGCAGAAGGTTTCGCCGCGGCACGCCAAATCCTCGCCGGGCTAATTCCACGATATCCAGAATCGGCTGAAACGGTTCGTCGAAAGCGGCCAACTCGGCCCCTTCAAGAATGGCTATTGGAGCAATCCGGCCTACCTACTGCCGCCGGAGGCTGACCTGATGGCGGTGACCCACTACCTGGAGGCGCTCGATTTCCAAAAAGAGATCATGAAGATCCGCACCATCTTCGGTGGCAAGGATCCGCACCCCAACTGGCTGGTCGGCGGCGTCCCCTGTCCGATCAACGTCGACGGGGTTGGATCGGTCGGCGGTCTGAACATGGTCAACCTGAACCAGATCTCGTCGATCATCGAGCAGAGCCGGGAGTTCATCAAGAACGTCTACATCCCGGATATCCTCGCCGTCGCCCAGTTCTACAAGGGTTGGCTCTATGGGGGTGGGCTGTCGGGCAGCAACGTTCTCGCCTACGGCGACATCCCGGATCGGGCCAACGACTACTCGCCGTCCAACCTGATGATGCCCAGCGGCGCCATCATCAATGGCAACCTCAAGGAGGTGCACGAGGTCGACCTGCGCAATCCGGATGAGATCCAGGAGTTCGTCCCCCACTCCTGGTACAGGTACGCCGACGAATCCAGGGGACTGCACCCCTGGGACGGGGTTACCGAGCCCAACTTCGAGCTTGGTCCCGATGCGCGCGGCAGCAGCACCAATATCGAGCAGATCGACGAGGCGGCCAAGTACTCCTGGATCAAGGCGCCCCGCTGGCGTGGACACGCGATGGAGGTGGGGCCGCTGGCGCGTTACGTGATCGGCTACGCGCAGGGACACGAGGAGATCACCGAGCAGATCAACTTTGTTTTGAGGACGCTCGATGTACCGGTCGACGCGCTCTTCTCGACGCTTGGACGCACCGCCGCCAGGGCATTGGAGGCGGACTGGGCGGGCGACAAGATGCGCTACTTCATGGACAAGCTGATGGCCAATATCAAGGCGGGCGACTCCAACACCGCCAATGTCGACAACTGGGATCCATCCACCTGGCCGGCCGAAGCCAAGGGTGTCGGAATATCAGAGGCGCCCCGCGGCGCGCTGGGCCACTGGATTCGCATCAAGGATACCCGCATCGACAACTACCAATGCGTGGTGCCCACCACCTGGAACGGCTCGCCCCGCGACAACCAGGGCAACATCGGCGCGTTCGAGGCGTCGCTGATGAACACCAAGGTGGCGCGTGCCGAAGAGCCGGTCGAGATCCTGCGTACGCTGCACAGCTTCGATCCCTGTCTCGCCTGTTCGACCCACGTCATGAGCGAAACGGGCAAGGAGCTGGCGAAGGTGAAGGTGCGTTGAAGCGTTACTGTTCGCCCCGCCCCTGCCGGATGGAACTGAGACGCAAAGCGGGGCCGAGCCCGAAGAGAACCGCACGAGCCTTTGGGCAATATCCATTTCGGAGAGAGAAGAGATGAGAAAGATGATTCGTTTCAGCACGCTGGCCGGATTGATGCCGATCAGTGGTGTCGCTCTGGCGCATGTGGGCGCCCACCAGCATACGAGCCTGTTCCAGGGCTTCCTCCACCTGCTCGTTCAGCACGGCTATCTCATCGTTCCGGCGATCATCGCCGGCGTGGTGTTGCTCGGCCGGGTTTATCGGGCCTGAGGCGTGCAACCGGGTCGAACTTTCGGCCGAGGAGTCAATAATGCATACCGAGATCAAACGCACTGCGGTCTATGTCTACGAGGCGCCCGTAAGGCTGTGGCACTGGATCAATGCGCTCGCCATTACGGTACTGGCGGCAAGCGGCTGGTTCATCGCCAATCCGCTGCCGACGTTGCCGGGCGAGGCGAGCGACCATTTCGTGATGGGCTATATCCGCTTCGCCCATTTCGCCGCTGCCTATATCTTCGCGGTCGCCTTTCTGGGGCGAATATATTGGGCTTTCGTCGGCAACAGCCACTCGCGTCAACTCTTCAGCCTGCCACTGCACCGGCTCTCGTTCTGGCGCGAGCTGCTGCACGAGGTGCGCTGGTACGCCTTCCTCGAGCAGGAGCCGAAGAAGTATGTCGGCCATAACCCGCTGGCCCATCTGGTGATGGTGGCAATCATTACCGTCGGTGGCATCGCCATGGTACTGACCGGCTTCGCGCTATACGCCGAGCAGAGCGGTCTGGGGAGTTGGCAGGATCAGCTCTTCGGCTGGCTGATTCCACTGGTCGGGCAGAGTCAGGATGTGCGCCTCTGGCACCACTGGGGTATGTGGATCATCGTCATCTTCGTGGTGATCCACGTATACGTCGCCATCCGCGAGGATATCGTCTCGCGCCAGAGCCTGATCAGCACAATGGTCAGCGGTTGGCGCATGTTCAAGGATGATCGTCCATGAGCGGGCGGCCTTCGGTACTGCTGCTGGGCATAGGCAATCTGCTCTGGGCCGACGAGGGTTTCGGCGTGCGCGCGATCGAACACCTGCAGCGCCACTATCGATTTGAGGATAACGTGCGACTGCTGGACGGCGGCACCCAGGGGATCTACCTGGTGCAGCAGATCCGCGACGCCGATCTGCTGGTAGTGTTCGACGCGGTCGACTACGGTCTGCCCGGCGGCACGTTGAAACTGGTCGAGGGTGACCAGGTGCCCAGATTTCTCGGCGCAAAGAAGGTCAGCCTGCACCAGACCGGCTTCCAGGAGGTGCTGGCGATGGCGGAGATGCTCGGAGACTATCCGCAGCAGTTGCTGCTGATCGGAGTGCAGCCGGTAGTGCTGGAGGATTATGGCGGCAGTCTGCGCGCCGAGGTAAAGGCGCAGATTCAACCGGCCATCGACCACGCACTCGCTTATCTGGCGCGTTTCGGCGTGCAGGCGCAGCGGCGCGAAAAACCGCTGGTCGCCGACGTGGCTGCCAGCGGGGCGATTGCCGATATAGACTGCTACGAATCTGGGCGCCCATCGGGGCGGGAGGCGCGCAGGGACGGCGACGCGCGGGTTCTGGATTCGTCCGATTTCAGGGTTGGTTACCGTCCGGTTGCGCTCCAGGGGGACGGGCTCGGAGTGGGGTTGGACCAGCACCTGGAGAAGTATCGGGCAGAGGCGATGACCGGCGATCCGGGTCAACACAGCGCAGCCGTGCAGTCGCGGGGAGAGCGTCCATGAGCTCATACCTGGTACGACGTCTGACCGAGGAGCTCGGGTACCCGACTGTGGATGCGGCTAGCCTGGACCAACTGAGCCGGCAGCATCGCAATTTGCTGCTCTTCTTTGCCGGTGATCAGCGACGTTATCCGGAGAGTGACGACGTCGCGGTGATCCTGCCGGAGCTGATCGCTCATTTCGGCCCGGAGGTGCAGCCGGCTGTGGTGCTGCCGGAGTCGGAGCCGGAGCTGCGTGCGCGCTATCCCTTCAGCGAGTGGCCGGCGCTGGTTCTGCTGCGGCAGGGTCGCTTTGTCGGAGTGATCACACGCATGCAGGATTGGTCGGTCTATCTGGCAGAGCTGGAGCGGCTGCTGGTAGCCGCACCATCACCGCTGAAAGGGGTGGGTATTCCGCTGGTGGAAGAGGGTTCCACCCTCTGCCGCTGAACAGATTTTCGGAGAACGAGATGAAGGATTTTTCGATACCAATGGGTGGCGGCGGCCCTGGCAGTCAGCCGCCCGAGCAAGACGGGGCCGAGCTGGAGATCCTGCAGTTGCCTCAGGGTATGGAGACCTACCGGATGCCTGAGCTGCCGGAAGCGGATTCGTTGACCGGTCTGGAGGGGGCGAGGGCGCTGCTCGACCGGCTCAGAGAGGCGCTGGATACGGTCGCGGGTGGTGTCGAGCAACCTCCTGAGATCGACCTGGCCGGACTGGGTGGCGCGGAACTCGGTCTGATAGACCAGCTCCTTGGCGAGGGCGAGGTGAGCGCCATCTACCGCGGACAGGGAGAAGTACGAATGCAGGAGTCGGTGCTCGCGGGTGTCTGGCGGGTCAGGTATCTGGACGCCGCGGGCGATCTGATGCGCGACACCATCGAAGTGGGCCCCATCCCGGCAATTGTCGCGCGCGCCACGTTCGCCAAGGCGTGCAACCGCATCGACGGCACGACCGACGATCTGCCGACCGGCGTGATCAATGCGCCGCCGCTGCTGGCCGAGATCAATGACAAGGTGCCCGCCTATCGCCCGGGGCGCCGGCCACATGTGATCAACCTTACGCTGCTGCCGCAGACCGAACAGGATCTGGAGCTGCTGGCCGACCGGCTGGGGGAAGGCGGTGTCTCCATCCTCTCGCGGGGTTATGGCAACTGCCGTATCCGCAGCACCGCGGTGGCGCACGTCTGGTGGGTCCAGTACTTCAACTCGCAGGACGCCAACATACTGAATACCCTGGAGATCGGTGGAGTTCCCGAGGTGGCCTGCGCGGCTCCAGAGGATATCCGCGACAGCCGCGTCCGTTTGCAGGAGATGCTGGAGATCTACCGGTGAGCGGCAGTTTCTTCGGCGGCTCCTACGGCGGTGACGATACGCGCCTCGAGGCGGCCAGTCGCCTCGAGTGCAAAATCTGCTGGTACGTCTATGAACCCGAGCAGGGAGACGACTACTGGCAGGTTCCCGCAGGCACCCCGTTCGCCGAACTTCCACCGCACTGGAGCTGTCCCAACTGCGATGGCAGCAAGCAGGATTTCCTGTTGCTGGAGCAGGCGCGGTGACAGCGGCGGCCGAGCTTGGCTTCGGCTTCGAGCGGCTCTACCGCCGCATCGAACGTGAACGCATGGCGGGGATTCCACTGCTGAACAGCGCGCTCTGCGTCAGGGCGGTGGGGTTCCGGGGCTGGCAGAACTCTGTGCTGGGTGTGCTGGTGACCCCCTGGTTCATGAACCTGATGCTGCTGCCCGGTGAGCATGAGGATTGGCGGGAACTGCACCCCGGCAGCAAGGTACTGCACCGCTTCCCCTCGGGGGAGTACGAGTTCATCGTCGGCGAAGAGGCGGATGTCGGACGATTCCAGTCCTGTTCGCTCTTCTCTCCGATGTTCGAATTCAAGGATCAGCGAAGCGCCGAGTTGACCGCAGCCGCGGTGATGGCGGGTATAATGGTGTGTGGAAAGCGGCATGAGCGCTCCGCCAGCGACGCCGGGTATCAAGGCCGGGACGACGTGGAGCATGCCGGCGGAGGTTTGGCCTTTCCGCCTGGCGCAGAGGATCGACTGCCCCGGCGCATGGAGCGACCGGTCAGCCGTCGGGAGTTGCTGCGTGCAATGCTGCCTTCTGATGCCGATCAATGACCCCAGGGCAAGCTCGAGGTGAAGCATGCACGAACTGTCGCTGTGCGAGTCGATACTCCGGGTCATCGAGCAGAGCGCGGCGGAGCAGGGATTCAGGCGGGTCAAGACGGTCTGGCTGGAGATCGGCCAACTCTCCGGGGTGGAACCGGAAGCGATGCGCTTCGGCTTCGATGTCGTGATGCGTGATTCGCTCGCCGACGGGGCCGGACTGGAGATCATCGAACTGCCGGGGCGTGCCTGGTGTATGCAGTGCAGCAGGGAGGTGGCGGTACGGCAGCGGTTTGCCGAGTGCCCCGACTGCGGCAGCTTTCAGCTGCAGGTCACCGGCGGCGACGAGATGCGGATCAAAGAGTTGGAAGTGGATTGAACAGAGAGAGCAGATAGCCGACAGGTTTTGCTCCGGGACGCGGTAGACAGGTCCCTGTAAGTTTGAAGGCAGCATCCCTGCTGCCGACAGCCGGATCAAAACCTGTCGGCTATCCACCGTCGGCCTGGATAGCAGGCCCATGAGAGGTAACCGAGCATGTGTACTGTATGCGGATGCGGTGAAGGCGAGACCCGGATCGAGGGGCACGACCATGAGCACGAGCATGGTCACGCCAATATGCATGATCACGACCATGCGCACCATCACTCCCACGATCACCACCACTATGGCGAGGGGCCGGCGCACGCGCACGCCCCCGGTATGAGCCAGTCGCGCATGGTGCAGATCGAGCAGGACATCCTCGGAAAGAACAACGAGTACGCAGCGGCCAACCGGCGCTACTTCAACGCACACGGCGTGCTGGCGCTGAACCTGGTCTCCAGTCCCGGTTCGGGCAAGACGACGCTGCTGACGCGTACCATCGATGATCTCAAGGGTGAGCTGAAGCTTAGCGTCATCGAGGGCGATCAGCAGACCGCCAATGACGCCGAGCGCATTCGCGCCACCGGAGTCAAGGCAGTGCAGATCAACACCGGCAAGGGGTGCCATCTCGACGGCCATATGGTCGGCCATGCGCTCGAGAGCCTGCAGCCCGATGACGGCAGTGTATTGTTTATCGAAAATGTCGGTAACCTGGTCTGCCCCGCGGCGTTCGATCTCGGCGAGGCGCACAAGGTGGCGATCCTCTCCGTCACCGAAGGCGAGGACAAGCCGGTCAAGTACCCGGACATGTTTCACGCCGCCGACCTGATGCTGCTGAACAAGACCGACCTGCTCCCCTATCTTGATTTCGATGTGCAGAAGTGCATCGATTACGCACGGCGTGTCAATCCGGGCATCCGTGTACTGCAGCTCTCGGCCAGGAGCGGCGAGGGGATGGCGAGCTGGTACCAATGGATCCGTGCGACTCGTCAGGTGGCGTTGATCGAACGTCCCGATCTGGCGGCGAGCGCCTGAGGGGGAGACGCTTATGTGCCTGGCCCTGCCGGCCCGTGTGGTCGAAGTCGATGGCGAGAGCGACAGCGCCGTGGTGGAGCTCGATGGCGTGCGCAAGCGGGTCTCGCTGGCGCTGGTCGAGGATGTCACGGTGAACGATTTCGTGCTGATCCATGTCGGCTATGCGCTCAACAAGGTGAGTGAGGAGGAGGCTGAGCGTACGCTCGAGCTCTTCGCCCAGGCCGGCCTGACAGAGTTCTCCGAGTGAAGTACATCAGCGAGTTCCGCCAACAGGATCTGGCCAGAAAGCTGGCGGCGGCGATCGCCGCCGAAGTCGATTCGACGCGCCGTTATCATCTGATGGAGTTCTGCGGCGGTCACACCCACGCCATCTTCCGCTACGGTGTACAGGACCTGATGCCGGCGAACGTCAGTTTCGTGCATGGCCCCGGCTGCCCGGTCTGCGTGCTGCCTATCGGCCGCATCGACAGCGCCATCCAGCTGGTCGAGACGCACGACCTGATTCTCTGTACCTACGGCGATCTGATGCGGGTGCCGGCCAGCGGCCGGCGCAGTCTTCTGAAGGTGAAAGCGGCAGGAGCCGATGTGCGCATGGTCTACTCGACCCAGGATGCGCTCGGGATCGCTCGCGACAACCCAGACCGACAGGTGGTCTTCTTCGCCATCGGCTTCGAGACCACGACTCCGCCCACCGCGGTGGCGATCAAGCAGGCACAGGCGGAGGGGTTGGAGAATTTCAGCGTCTTCTGCAACCATGTGCTGACGCCGGCGGCTATCCAGAACATCCTCGAATCGCCCGACGTACGCGAACTGGGGCGAGTGTCGATCGATGGCTTCTTCGGCCCCTCGCACGTCAGTTCGGTGATCGGCAGCATGCCCTACGAATTCTTCGCCGAGGAGTTCCAGAAGCCGGTAGTGATCGCGGGCTTCGAACCGCTCGACGTGATGCAGTCGGCGCTGATGCTGATTCGCCAGATCAACTCAGGGCGCCACGAGGTGGAGAACGAGTACACCCGGGTGGTGACGCGCGAGGGCAACCTGAAGGCGCAGCGGCTGGTGGCCGAGGTGCTGGAGTTGCGCCGTAGCTTCGAGTGGCGCGGACTGGGGCTGGTTCCCTACAGTGCGCTGAAGATAAAGGCGCCCTTCGCCCGTTTCGACGCCGAACAGCGCTTCGCGATGGCGCAGATCTCCTCGCCCGACGTCAAGGGGTGCGAGTGTCCGGCGATCCTGCGGGGAGCCAAGAGACCGACCGACTGCAAGCTCTTCGGCAGCGTCTGCACGCCGGAGAACCCGATGGGCTCCTGCATGGTCTCCTCCGAGGGCGCCTGTGCAGCCTACTGGAGCTACGGCCGTGTCCGCGAGCAGGCCGGCAGCGCCCGAACCGCCAGCGCTTGAAGCGCTCTTATTCTCTGCAACCCCCATCCGGTAGCGACCTATGTCGAAACGATTTCCCTTGCGGCTGAACATTAGAGAGGGCGCCGTGGATATGAGCCACGGCAGCGGCGGGCGGGCGATGGCGCAGTTGATCGATGAGCTTTTCGTCAGGCATCTGGACAACGAGCTGTTGCGCCAGGCCAACGATCAGGCGCAGTTCCAGGTGCCTGGCGGGCGCATGGTGATGAGCACCGACGGGCATGTCATCTCGCCGCTCTTCTTCCCCGGCGGTGATATCGGCTCGCTCGCGGTGCACGGTACCATCAACGATGTCGCCATGTCGGGCGCCCGTCCACTATATCTGGCGGTCGGCTTCATCCTCGAGGAGGGTTTTCCGCTCGCCGATCTGGAGCGGGTGGTCGCCAGTATGAGTGCCGCGGCCAGCCGCGCCGGAGTGCCGGTGGTTACCGGCGATACCAAGGTGGTCGAAAAGGGCAAGGGGGACGGTGTATTCATCACCACCACCGGCATAGGCGTGGTGCCCGATGGGGTCAACATCTCCGGCGACAGGGCACGCCCCGGCGATGCGGTGTTGCTGAGCGGCACCATGGGCGACCACGGTGTGGCGATCATGTCCAGCCGCGAGAATCTCGAGTTCGAAACCAGTATCGAGTCGGACTCCGCCGCACTGCACACGCTGGTGGCGGAGATGGTGGCGGCGGTACCCGATATCCACTGCCTGCGCGATCCCACCCGCGGTGGGCTGGCGACGACACTGAACGAACTGGCACTGCAGTCGGGCGTCGGCATCAGGCTGGAGGAGAGGGCGATTCCGGTCAGGCCGCAAGTCAATGCCGCTTGCGAACTGCTCGGTCTCGACCCTCTCTACGTCGCCAATGAAGGGAAACTGATCTGCATCTGCGAACGCCGGAACGCGGATCAGCTGCTGGCGGTGATGCGGGCGCACCCGCTCGGCACGGAGGCCGCGCTCGTCGGCGAGGTGGTCGAGGATGAGGATGGCTTCGTGACGATGGAGACCAGCTTCGGCGGTAGCCGCGTGGTTGACTGGCTGGCAGGAGAGCAGCTGCCGCGTATCTGCTGAGCGCCCGATGCGAGTTCTGCTCCTCACCCACGCTTTCAACAGTCTGAGCCAGCGCCTGTTCGTGGAACTGCGGCAGCGCGGGTTCGAGCTTTCGGTCGAGTTCGATATAAACGACGAGACCAGCATCGAGGCGGTGGCGCTGTTTCGACCCGATCTGATCGTCGCCCCCTTTCTGAAGCGGGCCATTCCCGAGTCGATCTGGGCCAACCACGTCTGCCTGGTGGTGCACCCCGGTATCCGTGGCGACCGCGGCCCCTCGGCGCTCGACTGGGCGATACTGAATGGTGAATCGAGCTGGGGGGTGACGCTGCTGCAGGCCAACGCAGAGATGGACGCGGGGGATATCTGGGCCAGCGTCGAGTTCCCGCTGCGTGCGGCGAGCAAGGCGAGCATATATCGCCACGAGGTGACCGAAGCGGCGGTCAGCGTGGTATTGGATGCGCTCGAGTGCTGGCGGCACGGCAGTGTCGTGCCGGAGCCGCTCGACTATTCCCATCCAGCGGTCCGTGGCCGGCTGCGGCCGCTGCTGCGGCAGTCCGACCGGCGAATCGACTGGCAGCGCGATGATACCGCTACGGTGCTGCGCAAGATCCGCAGCGGTGACGGTGTCCCCGGAGTTCTCGATCGGCTTTGCGGTCGTGATTGCTTTCTCTACGATGCCCACCCGGCAGCGGGGTTGTCGGGGGCACCCGGAGAGTTGCTGGCTCGCTCCGGTCCGGCGGTCGCCCGCGCCACCGTCGATGGTTCTGTCTGGATCGGCCATCTGCGCGAGCGGCAGGGGAGCCATCCCTTCAAGTTGCCGGCGGTGCAGGTGCTGCGGCAGGAGTCAGCAGGGCTTCCAGAGATTGCCGGTTATCCGGAGATCGAATACCGCGAGCGCAGCGGTGTCGGCTATCTGCGTTTCGCCTTCTACAACGGTGCCATGAGCAGCGTGCAGTGCGAGCGTCTGCTGGAAGCCTATCGCCAGGCATGTCGTGGTAGCGCCCGGGTGATCGTGCTGCTCGGCGGGCCTGACTTCTGGTCCAATGGGCTGCATCTCAACGTCATCGAGGCGGCTGCCAGCGCGGCCGATTGCTCCTGGGAGAACATCAACGCGATCAACGACCTGGCGCGGGAGATCATCACCAGCAACAGGCAAATCACGATTTCTGCGCTACAGGGCAACGCCGGGGCGGGCGGAGTCTTCCTGGCTCGTGCCGCCGATCTGGTATGGGCGCGCGATGGCGTGATCCTCAATCCCCACTACAAGGACATGGGCAACCTATACGGCTCCGAGTACTGGACCTACCTGCTGCCCGGACGGGTGGGTGAGGCGAGGGCGCAGCGGATCACCCAGGGGCGACTGCCGATGGGCAGCCTGGAGGCGCGCGAACTGGGGTTGGTGGACGCCTGTTTTGGCGGCAGCAACGAGGGATTCGTCGCCGAGGTCGAGCGCGAGGCAGAGCGGCTGGCTGCGGATCCCGGGCTGCAGCGCCGGTTGCGGGAGAAAGCGCAGCACCGGGCCGAGGATGAGCGCCGTAAGCCACTGGCCGCCTACCGCCAAGCCGAACTCGAGCGCATGCAGCGCAACTTCTACGGCTTTGATCCCAGCTATCACGTCGCCCGCTATAATTTCGTCTACAAGGTTCCCAAGTCCCGCACACCTATCACCATCGCTCGGCACCGGGACAAGCGGAAGCTGCCTGAGTAGCCGGGTGTTGCCCGTGGAGTATATTGGATGCGGCCCACACTGCTGATCGTCGACGATGAGGTACGTGGCCTGGAGGCATTGGAGCGCATCCTCGAAGATGAGTTCGAGATCCGCTGCGCGACCAGTGCGCGCGAAGCGGAAGCGATCATGGAACGCGAGTGGGTCCATCTTGTGCTCTGCGACCAACGGATGCCCGGCACCACCGGTGTGGAATTCCTCACCAGGGTGCGCGAGCAGTGGCCGGACGCCGTGCGCATCATTCTGTCGGGGTATACCGATGCCGAGGAGATCATCCGCGGGATCAACGAAGCGGGGATCTACCAGTACATCACCAAACCCTGGCATCCTGAAAATCTGCGGTTGACACTGAAGAACGCCGCGCAGCTGTTCCAGCTGCAGCGCGAGAACGAGTTGCTCAACATCGAGCTGAAGAGTAACCCCGAGGCGTTCGAGAAGGTGATCAGTGGCAAGCGGCAGAAGTTGCGCGAGCATTATCGGCGCGAGGACGGCATCATCCGTGCGCAGGGCAGTCCGATGGAGGCGGTCTGCAGCCGCATCAGGCGGGTCGCGCCCTATAATGTCACCGTGCTGCTGGCAGGCGAATCGGGCACCGGTAAGGAGCTCTGCGCGCGTGCGCTGCACTACAACAGCAAACGTTCCGAGCGGCCGTTCGTGGTCGAAAACTGCGCCGCGCTTCCGGATGAGTTGCTGGAGAGTGAGCTGTTCGGTTACAAGCGGGGCGCCTTTACCGGCGCGGTGGAGGATCGTGCCGGGTTGTTCGAGCGCGCCAGTGGCGGAACTATTTTTCTCGACGAGATCGGCGAGGTTTCAGCGGCCTTCCAGGTGAAGCTTTTGCGCGTGCTGCAAGAGGGCGAAATCCGGCCGCTCGGTTCGGCGCAACGCCGCAAGGTCGATGTGCGCGTGATCGCCGCCACCAACCGTGATCTGGAATCGGAGGTGGCGGCAGGCAGGTTTCGCCAGGATCTCTACTATCGACTCAGCTCGTTCATCATAGAGCTGCCGCCGCTGCGGGCGCGTTCCGGGGATATAGTGCCGTTGGCGCAGGCGATCCTGCGGCAGACCGCGGAGAGTTTTGGCAGCGAGGTGGACGGCTTCAGCGAGGAGGCGCTGGCCTCTCTGCGGGAGTATCACTGGCCGGGCAATGTGCGCGAACTGCAGAACGAGATCAAGCACATGCTGGTGATGAGCGACGAGGCCAGGCTTGGCGCGGAGCTGCTATCCGCCAAGGTCCTGATGGCCGGGCAACAAGAGGCGCCCCTGCAGCGGATCTCCGTCGGCGAACAGCCCGGCCCGCTGAAGTCGCGTATCGAGAGCATCGAGGCAGGCATTCTTCGCGAAGCGTTGATTCGCCACCGCTGGAACAAGAGCAAGGTGGCCAGGGAGCTGGGGCTCTCACGGGTCGGACTGCGCAGCAAGCTGGGCCGTTACGGTCTTGAGAGAGTCGAACGATCCACTGAGGAAGGCGACTGATGGCGGGCGAATCGGTAATCGGCGACGGTCTGCTGCAACGGGTGGGCGCGGAGGATGCTTCGAGCGATGCGGAGCGTGGAGAGTCGGCCTGGATCGAAGTGATTCACAAGATGGATCAGGTCTACGCCGATCTGGTCCACTACCAGGTTGAACTGGAGGAGAAGAACAGCGCGCTGGAGGAGGCGCAGCACTTCATCGAGAATGTGCAGACCTCGATGACCGATGTGTTGATCGTCTGTGATATCAACGGTGATATCAAGCAGGCCAATCGTGCGCTGCAACAACTGACCGGGTGCGCTGCGGAGGAGTTGGTTGGACGGCCGTTCAGCGCGCTGTTCGAGTCCGACTCACGCCAGTTGGTGGCGCAATTCGCAGAAAAGATCCGCTCCGAGACGGTCTACGACTGCGAGGTCAATCTGCTTGGCAGCGACGGGGCGCCCACGCCTCTGGCGATGAATTGCAACTCGCTGTTCGATCACGAGGGCAAGCTGGTGGGAATGGTGCTGATCGGACGACCGGTCGGTGAACTGCGGCGTGCCTACGAGGCACTGCATCGGACCCACAATGAACTGCAACAGGCGCAACGGCAGCTGGTCCATTCCGAAAAAATGGCGTCGCTAGGCCGCCTGGTGGCGGGTGTGGCGCACGAGCTGAACAATCCGATCAGCTTCGTCTTCGGCAACATGCACGCGCTGAAAGGTTACGGTGAGCGCATCAAGCGCTACCTCGAGGCACTGCACGGGGGCGACGATCCCGCAGCCTGCGCGACACTGCGCGAGGAGCTGCGCATCGACCGTATCCTGGGTGATATCGGCTCGTTGATCGACGGCACCCTGGAGGGCGCGGAACGGGTCAGCAACATCGTGCAGGATCTGCGGCGCTTCTCCGGCAACCAGCAGCAACAGCAGCAGGTGTTCGAGCTCTGCCCGCTGGTGCGCACCGCGGTCGACTGGGTGATCAAGGCGGCACGCGACAAGCCTCGGGTGGAGTTGCGGCTCGATGAGTCCCTCTCGGTGGAGGGCAACAACGGCTCCACTCACCAGATCCTGGTCAATCTGCTGCAGAACGCGGTGGATGTGCTGGAGGATCGTGATGATCCCCGTCTCTGCGTCTGCTGTCGCCGCGAGGCGGAGCGGGTCCTGGTGGAGGTGAGCGACAACGGTCCCGGTATCCCGCAGAGCGATCTGCTGCGGGTATTCGACCCCTTCTTTACCACCAAGGAGGTGGGCAAGGGAACCGGGCTCGGGCTCTACATCAGCTACGGCCTGGCCACCGACCAGGGCGGTGACCTGCAGGCGGTGAACCTGCCTGCCGGCGGGGCGCGTTTCGTGTTGTCGATGAAGGCCGCATGAATATGAACAAGACCAACGCTGGAGGCTTCAATCTACTCTGGCTGCAGGCCGGCGGCTGCGGCGGCTGCAGTCTGTCGTTGCTCTGCGCCGAATCCCCGGATCTGCAGACCACATTGGATGATGCCGGCATCGAGGTTCTCTGGCATCCGATGCTGAGCGAAGCCTCCGGCGCAGAGATGCTCGATATACTGGAGGCGGCGCGCAGTGGAGAGATAGAGTTGGATGCGCTCTGCGTCGAGGGCGCGGTGAAACGAGGGCCTAAAGGGAGCGGGCGTTTCCATCTGCTGGCCGGTAGCGGGCGGCCGATGATGCAGTGGGTGGAGGAGCTGGCGCAACGCGCCCGTTATACGCTGGCGATAGGTAACGGCGCCGCGTTCGGCGGTATCACCAGCAGCGGCGGCAATCCCACCGATGCCTGCGGGCTACAGTATTCCGGTGAGCGGAGAGGCGGTCTGCTGGGGCCGGAATATCGCTCCAGCGGCGGTCTGCCCGTCATCAACATCGCCGGTTGTCCGATCCATCCCGACTGGGTGACGGAGACCCTGGCGCAGCTGGCGATGGGGGATTTCCATGACGCACAACTGGACGCGTTAGGGCGCCCCAGGAGCTACAGCGACCACCTGGTGCACCACGGCTGTCCGCGTAACGAGTTCTACGAATTCAAGGCGAGCGCCTGCGAGCACTCCCAGTTGGGTTGCATGATGGAGCACATGGGATGCCTCGGCACGCAGGCGCACGCAGACTGTAACCTGCGTGCCTGGAACGGCGGGGGCTCCTGCGTCAAAGGTGGTTACGCCTGCATCAACTGCACCGAGCCGGGGTTCCAGGATCCGGGGCACAGATTCCAGGAGACACCGAAAATCGCCGGCATTCCGATCGGTCTGCCGAGCGACATGCCCAAGGCCTGGTTCGTCGCGCTGGCTTCGCTCTCCAAGGCCGCCACCCCCAAGCGACTGCGCGACAACGCACTCTCCGACCATATCATCGAACCGCCGCGGAACCGGCAGAGGGAGCCGAAGTGAGCCGACGTATTCTGGGTCCCTTCAACCGTGTCGAGGGCGACCTCGAGGTGCGGATCGAAACCCGTGACGGAGAGGTGGCGGAGGCCTGGGTAACAGCGCCGATGTATCGCGGCTTCGAACAGATACTGCATGGCAAGGATCCCTACGACGCGCTGGTCTTCACGCCGCGGATCTGCGGCATCTGCTCTGTTTCCCAGTCGGTGGCTGCGGCCGAGATGCTGCGCGCCGCGGCAGGGATCGAGCGGCCCTACAACGGTCAGCTGGCGATAAACCTGATTCACGCCTGTGAAAACCTGGCAGATCACTTCACTCACTTCCACCTCTTCTTCATGCCCGATTTTGCCCGCGACCTGTATCGCCGGCATGCCTGGTACGAGCTGGTGGCGAGCCGCTTCAAGGCGTTGCGCGGGGAGGGGATCCCGGCAGCGATGGAAGCGCGCGCGCGGTTCATGCATCTGCTGGGGTTGCTGGCCGGTAAGTGGCCCCATTCGCTCGCGCTTCAGCCCGGTGGCTCGACGCGCGCGGTGGCGGCGCAGGAAAAGATCCGGCTGATGAAGATCCTAAACGGTTTTCGCCGTTACCTCGAACGGCACCTTTTCGGCGATTCGCTCGAACGGGTGGCGGCACTCGGCAGCGAGGATGAACTTCTCGGCTGGGCAGAGGAGGCAGAACCGGGGAAGAGCGACCTGCGCCTGTTTCTGATGTTGTCCGACGATCTGGCACTGCATCGGCTGGGGAGGACGGATACCCGGTTGATGAGCTTCGGGGTCTATCCGCAGCAGAAGGCGCCCCTGTTTCGGGCGGGGAGCTGGAAAGGCGGCGAGCACTCGACGCTGCATACCGCGGAGATAACCGAGGATGTCAGCCACAGCTGGCTGGAGGGACAACAGCAGCCTCGCCACCCCTTTCAGGGCGTGACGTTGCCGGCTGCCGACCCCGCGACAGGGTACAGCTGGTGCAAAGCGCCGCGGCTGGCGGGTGAGGTGGTCGAGGTGGGTGCGCTGGCACGGCAGTTGGTCGACGGAAACCCGCTGGTCGAAGATCTGGTTCGTTGCTCCGGCAGCAATGTTCGCAATCGCGTTATCGCGCGACTGATAGAGATCCCACGGGTTCTGCTGGCTATGGAGCGGTGGTGCCATGAAATTCAGCCCGAGGCACCCTTCTGTCAGCGGGCATCGCTGCCAGATGCCGCGGAGGTGTTCGGTCTGACCGAGGCGGCGCGCGGAAGTCTCGGCCATTGGCTCAGGATCAGGAACGGGCGCATCCTTAACTATCAGGTGGTCGCGCCGACCACCTGGAACTTCTCGCCACGGGACCGGGAGCAGACTCCGGGACCGCTGGAACAGGCGCTGGTCGGGACGCCGGCACCGGCGTCGCAGAGGGAGCCTGTGGCAGTGCAGCACGTAGTACGTTCGTTCGACCCCTGCATGGTCTGCACCGTGCACTAGCCTCAATGTCTTCCATTTTGCACGGCTTGGATGCTCTCCGCGAATATCGACTCGATCGCGGCGACGACCAGTTGTATGCGCCGTGCATCGCTTGCGTCGGGAGGGGGAAGGAGAACGCGCCGATATCGCTATCGGGATGGAGTCGGTCAGCGTCGACGAACTCGTTGTCCGCTGCGGGTCTGATCGGTATCCCGGCGCCGCTGGGGGATGATGCATGGCGAATCCCGCCTTCCGGCCAGGATTCAGCCATGCACGGATCGGCTACAGAGGAACGACCTGATCGGCCTGTGGCCCTTTTTGACCGGGAACTTCGGTGAATTCGACCTTCTGTCCGTCGATCAGCGAACGGCGGCCCTCACCCACGATGGAACGAAAATGAACGAAAAGGTCTTTGCCGGAGCTGCGCTGAATGAATCCGTAGCCTTTGTCGTCGTTGAACCATTTTACGGTTCCTGTTTGTCTTTCGGACATTTTTGAATACCTGATATCGATAAAAAACACCCGCTCGAAGAGCGGAAAATCCCCGCGGAGTGTTCACCTGATCACCGCAGAGCGACGCGGCTGTCGCTATCGGGAAGAGAGCGCATTGGCGGCGTGGCTGGCGGGAGCGGGATTCTGCGGGTGGCGCAACTTATACCGGCAGACGCTAAAAAGCAAATGTTTTTCGAGGCGGGCTGGAAAATCCGGGTCAGCGCACACTCCGCCCCGACCACAGTCGTTCACTCCAACATCATTACCACCGAGGCGGCGGTCAGCAATGCCATGCTCCAGTTGAAGTGGCGCCGGGCGCGATCGGTCGCGAGCAGCCGCCCGACCATGACCCCGAATCCGGTCCAGAAGGGCAACGTGTTGGACATCACCAGGAGGTAGACGACGCTGATGACAAGCGCCGAGTGCCAGTAGGCCGGACCGCTGACGGTGAAGGTGGCGATAGCCGAGATGTTGATCAACCAGGCTTTGGGGTTGACATACTGGAAGGCGAGTGCCTGCCACAGGCTCAGGGGCTGGCTGTCACCTTGGCACTGCGCCGGGCGGTGCGTCGCGTTGGCGATGCGCCATGCGAGGTAGAAGAGAAACAGCGCGCCCGCGATCTTCAACAGTCTCTGCAACAGGGGCCAGCTTTCGAACAGTGCGCCCAACCCGGCTGCGACCGCCATCAGCATCGATACCATTCCCAGCATGATGCCCAGGATGTGGGGTATCGTGCGCCTGAAGCCGAAATTGGCGCCCGATGCGGTCAGCATCAGGTTGTTGGGGCCGGGCGAACCGACCATCGCCAGCGCGAAGAGAAACAGCGGTAACAGGTATCCACTCCAATCGAAAGGCATTGAACTGACCTCGAAGGTTGATTCAGACAAAATGTACCGATACAATTAAATAATTACTCTAAATATTTGCATACAATTGTTAGCATAAGCACTCAATTATCCGAGTCAATAGGTTTATTGTTATGAGTACAATTTGGCTTCCCGAGCTCACCGAGTGGCGTGGTGCTAAATACAAGGGGATCGCAGAGGCGATCTCGAGGGACATTCAGCAGGGCCGGCTGAACCCTGACCAGAAACTGCCGACGCATCGCGCGCTGGCCGATGCGCTTGGCGTCACCACCGGCACCGTTACCCGCGCCTACGCCGAGGCGGAGCGGCGCGGTCTGGTCTACGCCGTCGTCGGCAGCGGCACCTTCGTGCGCGGTGCCGAGGCGGGGGGGCGGGAGTGGCGCTTCACCGAAGAGCAGCCGGAAGGCCTGATCGAGCTGCACCTGAACCGGCCGTTGAAGACAGATCGTGCCGATCTGTTCGCCCGCGCCATGCGCGCGCTGGCAACGCATCCGGCGCAGATCAATCAACTGCTCGACTACCAGCCCGATATCGGTGTCGAGGCGCATCGGCGTGCCATCTGCGACTGGCTGGCACGCGACGGCTGGCGGCCGGAAGCGGAGCAGGTCGTCATCAGCAACGGCGGGCAGCACGCCCTACTGGTGGCATTGATGGCGTTGACCCGGGCGGGCGATACGGTGCTTGCGGAGGCGCTCACCTATCCCGGTTTCACGGCTGCGGCGCGGCAGCTGAAGTTGCAGGTGCGCAGCGTGGCGATGGACGGCGAGGGAATTCTCCCCGAGTCGCTGGAGTCGGTGTGCCGGCAGACGGCGCCGAGGGTGCTGTTCTGCACCCCTTCGTTGCAGAATCCAACAACGGCAACCATGTCGCCGGCACGCCGGAAGGCCGTTTTGGAGATCTGCCGACGGCACGAACTGATCGTGATCGAGGATGAGGTCAGCGTCGGCTTGGCCGAGGGTCTGCCACTGCCGCTGGCGGCGTTTGCGCCGGAGCGGACGCTGCTGATCGGCTCTTTCTCCAAATCCCTGGCGGCGGGCGTGCGGGTCGGCTACCTGGTGGCGCCGGTGCGCCTGCAGAGTCGTCTGGGGGCGGCGGTGCGCGCGAGCTGCTGGATGGTCAGCCCGCTGATGGTGGCGCTGGTCTGTGAGTGGATTCGCGATGGCAGCGCGCAGCGGCTGCTGGCGGCACAGCGCGAGGAGATCGCGGCGCGCATGCGGATCGCGCTGCAACGACTTCGGAATTTTACTCTATCCAGCCAGCCAGGGGGGCTCCACCTCTGGCTGCAGTTGCCTGAACCCTGGCGCGAGGATGAGTTTGTCACCGCCGCTCAGGCGCGCGGCGTGATGGTACTGGGCGCCTCCAGTTTCTGTGTGGGACGGGGGGCTGTGCCGCACGCGGTACGTATCTCGGTCAGTGCCGCGGGTAACCGGCAGCAGCTGGTGAAAGGGCTTGATCTGCTGCTGGAACTGCTGCACGAGGGTCCCGAGAGCATGCCGGCGCTGCTTTGAGCCATTGATTTCAGCACTGTCGAACCCACATACACAAAGATTGGGTACAGCAACCAGCGGACCGCAGGAATGAGCGAATCAAATTACGTTTTCGAAGTCGACCAGAGCAGTTTTGCCAGCAGGGTTATCGAGGCATCCTATCGGCAGCCGGTGCTGGTTGATTTCTGGGCCGAGTGGTGCGCCCCCTGCCGCTCCCTGATGCCGTTGCTGGCGAAACTGGCGGAGGAATTTCAAGGGCAGTTTCTGCTCGCCAAGGTCAACTCGGACGAGAACCAGGAGCTGGCCTTGGAGTTCGGCGTGCGCAGCCTGCCGACCGTGAAGTTGTTCAGGGACGGGATGCCCGTCGACGAGTTCATGGGCGCAATCCCGGAGGGGCAGCTGCGCGAATTTCTGGATCGACATATCGAACGGGAGTCGGATCGGGTATTCGCCTCGGCGCTGGAGGCATTCAGCCGGGGCGATCGGGAGCAGGCACTGCAGCTGATGGAGCGGGCGCACCAGATGGAGCCGGAGAAGAGTCGCATTACGCTTGGCTACGCCGGGCTGCTGGCCGAGGTCGGGGATTTTGCCGGTGCCGAGTCGATGCTGGATCAGCTGCCGATTGCCGAACAGGTGGGTGATGAGGTGGTCGCGCTGCGCGCCCGACTGCAGTTCTCCGGCGAAGCGGACGACCTGCCGGCGCGTGAGCAGTTGCAGCGGCAGGCCGACGGCGGCGACCTGGAGTCGCTCTATCAGCTTGCAGTGGCCGACGTCAATGCGGGTGCCTACGAGCCGGCAATGGAGAATCTGCTGGTGCTGATGCGCAAGGACCGGAGCTTTCGCGAAGATATCGGCCGTACCACGCTGCTGAAGCTGTTCGCCATGCTCGGCGACGACCCGCTGGTGGAGCGCTACCGGCGGAAGATGATGACCGCTCTCTATTGAGGCGGTGACATTGGGTGTAATATCGAGGCCGGCATCCCTTGGGATGCCGGCCTCGCTCGTTACCGCAACGGTGTGGATCAGACGCGGTCCCTCAGATCGTCGCGGTTGTCCTGGTTGCTGCGGCCCTGGACGTAGACGTCGGAGCGTGTGACGCCTTCGCTCCGGCTCAGGTTCCAGAGCAGGAAGTCTCCGACCTCCTTGGGTGCCGCCTCGAACTGCACGTACATCTCGGCTGTGCTGGAAGGGCTCTTGCCATGTCCGTGCACGATATCCTCTGCCTGCTTGTCGCCAGCGGCGGAGGCGGAAGCCGCGAACAGCGAAGCGGCGATCAGGGTGGCGGTGATGCTGATGGTTTTTTTCATGGTATCTCTCCAGTTGTCTAAAATTTGGTTGTAAGCAGTATCGCTTGACTGGAAATATTGCAGAGCTTGTGCCAACTTCTGAAATGTTTGTAAAAGCATATAAAATACAGTTATTTATGCTTTATTCAGGTTGGCTGTTCAGGCCCTGACAGGGAGTTGGGGTTTAACGGATGATCGACGTCGGGTGTAACGGATCGTGCAGCGGATAACGTTTCGTTGCGAGGGTGACCAGAGTCTCATGAGCCGGTCAATCGGTAAGCGCAATTGGGGATTGTTGCTGCTGTTGTTTGCGGCGCTCCAACTCTCTTCCCCGCTGGCTGCGGAGGAGTCTCTCTGCCCCGGGCAAAGTGTGGCGGTGGTGGGTGGGGATGAGCACCTGCGGCAGGAGATCTGCGTGGCAGCTGCACGGGCCATCGACTTCCTCTCCCACTACGATCTTGAACCCAAGCGCCCGATTCGGGTCGAGGTGGTGGAGCTGTCGCTACAGAACAGAAGCTACTCCGCGTTCGGCAGCTTTGACAGCAGAACAGGCCTGGTGCAGGTGATGTCGCCGCAGGCGATCGCCCATACCAACCCGGAGCCCCAGATGTACGGGCAGGCGCTGACCGGTGACCACTATCCGGGGATCGTCGCGCACGAGATCGCCCATGCGCTGCTCGATCAGCACAGCCGGGTCGCGCCGCTGCCGATCGGCATGGCCGCCCAGGAGTACCTGGCCCATGTCACCCAGCTTGCAGTACTCCCGCTGGAGAGACGGGAGCAGGTGATTCGCGTGGCCGACGTTGGTCCCTGGGAGTCGGGGGATGTCATCAGCGGTATCTACATGGCGATTGCGCCGGAGCGTTTTGCTGTGAAATCCTACCTCCATTTTCACCAGCACCCGAACCCCTCGCAGTTCGTTGACGAGCTGTTGGGTTCGAAATGGTTCTATGTCAACGTTCCCTGACAGGCTGTTCGTGGAGATCAGTCAGCGCTGTGACGGGCGATCGCCTGCCGCGCCTGCTCGACCAGTGCGTCGCTGTCGATCGCCATCCGCGCACGCGATTCGCGCCACCTTGCGACCACCTGCTGCAGACGCTCGCGTGCTGCCGCGGCATCGCCGCCGCGCAGCTGATTGATGCGGTTTCCGCGCTTGCGTGCGGCTGCCATACCGGCCATCCCGGCATCGCGCCAGACGCGCCCCATCTCGGCGGCGAGCTCGGCGCCGGAGTTGCGCTCGATAACCGCGCGCAACTCTTCGGGGAGTGCCAGATAACGCGCTTCGTTCATCAGAAACAGAAAGATGCTGGTACCGAAGAACTCCTCCTCGGCGAGAATAGTGTGCGAGCGGGCTGCCTCGATCACGCCCATCGATTCGGCCAGATTGAACGACATCAGCGCGCCATCGAGTTGCCGCCCGGCGATCGCCTTGGGCAGTTTCGGATGCCGTTTCTTGGTGGTCTCCGCGCCCAGTGACTCGATGGTCCAGGCGCCGATACCGCGTCCGGGTGGGCGGATCACCAACCCGTCGAAGCCATCGATGCCGTTTACCTCTTTGCCTCCCATGTGGAAGGCGTGCCCCTGGTGCACGTGCACCAGCAGCGGCTTCAGCTTCGGGAAATCGGCGGCCAGCGCCCCGGACAGCATCTCCCGGATCGCCAGATTGGTGGCGACCGGATCGCCGCGGTGTACCGTCGGCAGCGAGAAGAGATCGGTGCGGGGGAAGCGTCCCGGAGTATAAGCGGCGGCGGTCCAGACGATATCGACCTCGCCCTGCTGTACCTGGTCGATCAGCTGCGGCGCCTTGCCGCCGAGACCCATCGCCGGATAGATCTCCACGGCTATACGCCCACCGGAGTCCGTCTCGACCCGTTTCGCCCAGGGTTCGATCAGCTGGCGGTGGGGGATGGACTCGGCACCGAGAAAGTGCTGCAGCTTCAGCCTCACCTCGGCTGCCGGCAGCGGCAGTGTGGTCACTGCCAACAACAGGGCGGCAAACAGAATATGACCTCGGTGATTCGGGATATGCATTGCTCGCTCCAAGTTCTGCAAAGAGGTCGATCGTCTGGCATCTCAGGGAGCCAGGCGATCGATCAGCCAGCTGTCGTCCGCCTGGCGTCGGTAGATGAAGCAGTCGTGCAGGCGGCTGACGCGTCCCTGCCAGAATTCGATCGTCTGCGGTAGCACACGGAAGCCGCCCCAGAACGATGGCAACGGAACCTCCCCGCCGGCGAATTTTCGCTTCATCTCCTCGAATTTCTGCTCCAGCAGCGCGCGCGATCCAATCACCCGGCTCTGCGCCGAGACCCAAGCGCCAAGTTGGCTGTCGCGCGGGCGGGTGAGGAAGTATTTCAAGGAGTCGCTGGTGGCGACCCTGCCCGCGCTGCCGGTGATCTTCACCTGCCGGTCGAACTCCCGCCAGTAGAAGAGCAGCGCCACCTTCGGATTCTCGCCGATCTGTCTTGCCTTGTTACTTTCGAGGTTGGTGTAGAAGACGAAGCCGTTGCTATCGTAATACTTCAGCAGCACCGTGCGTAGCGTCGGCTGCCCGTCGCTGCCAACGGTCGCCAGACTCATCGCCGTGGCATCGGTCAGTTCGGCATCCAGCGCTGCGGTGATCCAGAGGTCGAACTGGCGCAGGGGGTCGGAATCCAGGTCGGTGCGCGACAGTCCGCAGCGGATGTACTCGCGACGCTCATCTTCGAGGTTGCTCTTCATCGGATAGCGCTACTCGGTTTTACAGGTTGGACCGCCTTCGCGTGCGTCGTAGACCGCCATGACCGCTTTCAGCTCCTGCAGCACGCGCCTGCGCACCGCGGTCGGGAGCCCACGGGTCTCCTCGGTCTCCCGGCCGAGCTCCAACTCGGCGATAGTCCCATAGACGCGGCTGCAGCCGAGATCGCAGATGCGCGCCACAGCGGCGTCTATCCGGGTGGTCAGTTCGGTATGGTCGGGCATGTCGGTTTTCCGTCTCTGACGCGGGAGAGAGAGGATACCACTCTGCGGCGGGAGTGTCCGTTGCTGCTGTTGCGTCACAAGAAGTCGGCCGGCTATTCTCATTGCTCTGAACCATAGGAGCCCAGCATGCAGCAGATCCTGATCTACGCCGACTCGCTCACCTGGGGGATCATTCCCGATACGCGCGCCAGGTTGCCGTTCGAACAGCGCTGGCCAGGAGTTTTGGAGCGCGCGCTCAACCAAGGCGGGGGTGGTGTGCGGGTGATCGAGAACTGCCTCAATGGTCGCCGCACGGTCTGGGAAGACCCTTACAAGCCCGGCCGCAACGGCCTGCAGGGGCTGGCGCAGGCGGTCGAGATGCATTCGCCGCTGGCGCTGGTGGTGCTGATGCTGGGCAGCAACGACTTTCAGTCGATGCATCCGCACAACGCCTGGCACGCGGCGCAGGGAATGGCCGCGCTGGTCGACGCGGTGCGCAAGGCGCCGATCGAACCGGGTATGCCGGTGCCGCCGCTGATGATCGTCGCGCCGCCGCCGATCGTGGAGCCCAAAGGGACGATCGCCCCCAAGTTTGCCGGCGCCGAGCACAAATGCATCGGACTTGCCGACGCCTACCGCGCGCTTGCGCGGGAGTTGGGGTGCGCGTTTTTCGATGCCGCTGCCGTCACCTCGGCCAGTCGTGTCGACGGGATACACCTGGATGCCGACCAGCACGGAATGCTGGGAGAGGCGCTGGCGTCGGAGGTTGCCGCGCTGATCTGATACGCCGTGTCTCTGTAACCCAGCGTTTATGCACTCACCGCGGCAACATTCGCTTACAAAAAAGCCTCTCTCCGAAATCCCCCGCTTACATTGACTTGCTTCAATGACAGTCACACAGGGCGCGGTGCCCTGGTGGACCAAAGAGGCAGAGATCATGAAAAAAGCTACGAAAGTACTGGTTACCACGGTTGCGGTTGTCGGCATTACCGCGGCCTCCTTCTCGCTGGTCGCCGCCAGAGGCGGTTGGAGCGGTTGTGACGGTCCCTATGGTATGGGTCGCGCTGGCGAATACGGCGAGATGAGCCGCGGTTTCGGTGGTGAGCGCGGCATGCACAAGCGTGGATTCGGCATGGATCCGGCGGCACGCCTCGAGCGGATGGAGTCGCGCATGGCAGAGCGCATCGACTACATGAAATACAAGCTGAAGATCACCGCCGAACAGGAGCCGGCCTGGACCGCGCTGACCGAGAGCCTGAAGCAGAAGATGGCCAACAAGGCCGAACATTTTGCCGCCATGCGTGACGGCGGCTTCACCATCCAGGACAAGGTCAAGCTGATGCGCGAAGGCTCCGCGGACCTGAAGAGTCTGGCCGACGGTATCGACAATCTCTATGCGCAGCTGACCCCCGAACAGCAGAAGATCGCCGACGGGCTGGGGCCGATGTTCGGCAGACGCGGCCGTTGAGGTTGTTTTTCTCCCGTGCCGCCCCGATATCGGGCGGCACGGGGAGTCTTGTTGGTGCTTGTGTCATCCCGCTTGAACGGCGGGAGGCTATACTTCCCGGGTATCCCGGCACTACCGACCCGGTAATTTTCAGAACAGTGAGGACCACTGTGCGGTTATCCGCGCGGTGGTGCTTTGCGTTGTCATTGGAGTGTGGAATGAGCGTTCGATCACGATCGACCCGGAATCTGTTGTGCGGCGGAATCCTGCTGCTGGGCGCAGTGCAGTCAGCGGCGCAGGAGCAGGGCGGATTCGCACTGCCGGTGGAGGCCGAGACGCTCGAGGCCGGCCTTCTGGAGTGGAAGGTCGAGGCGGTCGGAGACCTGCGAGCCAACGAGTCTATCGTACTGCGACCCGAGATCGACGGGCGAATCACCGCGATCGAATTCCGAGAGGGTGAGCGGGTGACCAGAGGCGAGGTACTGGTGCGGCTCGACGAGTCGATCTACAACGCCGAGCTGCTGCAGGCTGAAGCGCGGCTGGCGCTGGGACAGACCAACTATACGCGTGCCAACTCGCTGAAGAAGCAGGGTTACGGGAGTGATCAGGAGAAGGATCGCACCGCCTCGGAGCTGCGCGTCAACCGTGCCGAAGTGGCGCTGGCGCAGGCACGGCTGGCCAAGACCCGCTTGTTGGCGCCGTTCGACGGAGTGCTTGGCCTGCGCAAGGTGAGTGAGGGAGACTACGTGCAGCCGGGCACCGACCTGGTCAGCCTGCTCGATCTCAGCGTGCTGAAGGTGGATTTCCGCATTCCCGAGATCCATGTCTCGAGGGTGCGCGTGGGGCAGCTGATCAGGGTGACGCTGGATGCCTATCCCGGCAAGCATTTCGAAGGACGGGTCTATGCGATCGACCCGCAGGTCGACCTGAATGGCCGCAGCCTGCTGCTGCGCGCGCGCATTCCGAATGAGGAGGGGGTGCTGCGTGCCGGGCTGTTCGCGCGCGTCGAACTGGTTCTGGCGAGCGATCACGAGGCGATTACCGTGCCCGAGACCGCGCTGGTACCGCAGGGCGACAAACAGTTCGTCTACAAGGTGGTAGACGGCAAAGTGGTCTGGACCGAGGTCGAGCGCGGCTTGCGCCAGGGACGTCGCGTCGAGGTTCGCCAGGGGTTGAAAGCAGGAGACCAGGTGGTGACCGCCGGGCATCTCAAGATTCACGACGGCATGGCGGTGACGGTGTTGCCGGCGAAGGCGAAGGGGAGCTGAGCCATGCTGATCACCGATACCAGCATACGTCGCCCGGTTCTGGCGACGGTGGCCAACCTGCTGCTGATTCTGGTCGGGCTGATCGCCTACGACCGGCTCGCGGTGCGCGAGTATCCCAATATCGACCTGCCGGTAGTGACCGTTGAAACGCGCTACCCGGGCGCCAGTGCCAGGATCATGGAGTCGCAGGTGACCACCATCCTCGAGGATTCGCTGGCCGGCATCGAGGGCATCGACTACCTCACCTCGATCAGCCGCTCGGAAGTGAGCCAGATCACCGCCACGTTCAAGCTCGACCGTGATCCGGATGCGGCCGCCAACGACGTGCGCGACCGCGTCGGCCGCGTGCGCGGCCAATTGCCGGACGACGTCGACGAGCCGATCGTCTCCAAGGTGGAGGCGGACGCCGAGCCGATCATCTGGCTGGCGATGACCAGCGACCGGCACGACATCCTCGACGTCACCGAGGTGGCCGACCAAGTGGTCAAGGATCGGCTGCAGACGGTACCCGGGGTCGCCAGCATGGTGCTGTTCGGGCGCCGCTACGCGATGCGGATCTGGATCGACCGCGTGCGCCTGGCTGGTTACAACCTTACCGTGCAGGAGGTCGAGCAGGCGCTGCGCGCGCAGAATATAGAGGTGCCGTCGGGCCGCATCGAGAGCGTCGACCGAGAGTTCACGGTACTGGCCGAGACCGACTTGAAGACGCCGGAGCAGTTCGGTCGCATCATTCTGCGCGACGCCGACGGCTACCTGGTGCGCCTCGCCGACGTGGCGCGCATCGAGCTGGGCGCCGAGGATGAGCGCACCATCTCCCGCTTCGGCGGCAAGACGGCGGTGGCGCTGGGGGTGGTCAAGCAGTCGACTGCCAACCCGCTGGATATCTCCGCCGGCATCAACGCACAGCTGCCGCAACTGCTCGAGATCATCCCCGAGGGGATGGAGGTGAAGGTCGCCTACGACTCGTCGATCTTCATCGAGCGTTCGATCGAGGGGGTCTACACCACCATCGGTGAAGCTGTGGTGCTGGTGATCCTGGTGATCTTCCTGTTCCTGCGTTCGGTGCGCGCGACGCTGGTGCCGATGGTCACGATACCGGTTTCGCTGGTCGGCGTCTTCGCGATGATGTACTTCTTCGGCTATTCGGTGAATACGCTGACGCTGCTGGCGATGGTGCTGGCCGTGGGGCTGGTGGTGGATGATGCGATTGTCGTGCTGGAGAACATCCACCGCTATATCGAACAGGGGATGCACCCCAGGGAAGCGGCGCTGAAGGGGGCGAGCGAGATCGCCTTCGCGGTGATCGCGATGACGCTGACGCTGGCGGCGGTCTTTGCGCCGGTCGCTTTCGCCGCCGGGCGCACCGGTCAGCTCTTCACCGAGTTCGCACTGACGCTGGCCGGCGCGGTGCTGGTCTCGGGTTTTACCGCGCTGACGCTCTCGCCGATGATGTCGTCGAAGCTGCTCAGGCACCAAAAGAGCCACAACTTTCTCTACAACCTGGGCGAGACCATCCTCAATGGGATCAACAACGGATACCGCTGGTTATTGCGCTTGACGCTGAAGATCCGGCCGCTGATGCTGCTGTTGGCGCTCGGCGTCGGCTACGCCTCCTACCACCTCTACACGGGGCTGCAGCAGGAGCTGGCGCCACTGGAGGACAAGTCATATTTCATGACCTGGGGCATGGCGCCGGAGGGCTCGACGGCGGCCTACACCGACCGTTACGCGCATCAGATCGAGGGGGTCACCAGCGCGTTGCCCGAGTCGCGCGAGATGTTCACGATCATCGGCTGGCCGGTGGTGACCGAAACGCTTTCGTTCGTGATGATGCCCTACTGGGAGGATCGCACCAAGTCGTCGCAGGCGGTGACGGCCGAGCTGACGCCGCAGCTCTACGGCGGCATCACCGGCCTTATGTCGGTAGCGATCAACCCCCTCTCGCTGGGGCAGAGCCCGATGGCGAAGAACGTCGAGGTGGTGCTGCAGACCACCGGCAGCTACGAGGCGCTCGATGCGGTGGTGGAGCAGGTGATGGCCAAGGCGCGCAGCAACCAGGGACTGGTCTTTCCCGACGCAGATCTGAAATTGAACAAGCCGGAGCTTCGCGTGGACGTCGACCGCGAGAAGGCTGCCAGCATGGATGTCGCCGTCGATACCATCGGTCGCACGCTGGAGACCATGCTCGGCGGGCGCGACGTCACCCGCTTCAAACGCGGCACGGAGCAATACGACGTGATGGTGCAGGTGGCCGGCGTGGATCGCAGCGATCCGGAGGATCTGACCAATATCTATGTGCGCGGGCGCGGTGATCACATGGTACAGCTCGGCAACCTGGTCGAGCTGCGCGAAACGGTGGCGCCGAAGGAGCTGAACCACTTCAACAAGCTGCGCTCGGCCACCATCTCGGCCAACCTCGCTTCCGGCTACAGCCTGGGTGAGGCGCTGGGCTTCATCAATGACTTGGTGAATGAGGCGTCGAGCGGGGATATCCAGCTCGAGTACAAGGGCGAGTCGCGCGAGTTTCTCGAGTCCGGATCGACCCTGATGGCCGCTTTTGTGCTGGCGCTGCTCTTTATCTATCTGGTGCTGGCAGCGCAGTTCGAGAGTTTCATCGACCCGCTGATCATCCTGGTCACCGTGCCGCTGGCGATCGGCGGCGCACTGCTCGCGCTAAAGCTCACCGGCGGTACCATCAGTATCTATAGCCAGGTTGGCATGATCACGTTGGTGGGGTTGATCACCAAGCATGGAATTCTGATCGTCGAGTTCGCAAACCGGATGCAGATACAGGGCATGAACCGGCTCGATGCAGTAGTCGAGGCGGCCGCGCTGCGGCTGCGTCCGATCCTCATGACCACCGCGGCGATGGTGCTGGGTGCAGTGCCGCTGGCGCTGGCCACCGGTGCAGGTGCCGAGGGCCGCGAGCAGATCGGCTGGGTGATTGTCGGCGGCATGACGCTGGGAACGCTGCTGACGCTATTCGTGGTGCCGATGGCGTACAGTTGGCTGGCGCGAGCGCACCGGGCCGAAACATCGAAGACCGAACCGATCGATCCAGCGCGGGCGCATGCCGGGCTGCAGTGACATTAGCATAAGAGTCGATCCTGCTCGATGCGGTCTCACATTCGATATTGGAGGGCTGAGCCAGGAGATAGTGCGGTTTGTGCTGGTTGCTCTTGGTGCCGGATTTCATCTCCCCCTTCAGCTTCCTTTTCCTGATGCCGATAGCGAACTGAGCATGCCTCCTGGAAGCTCGGAGAGCAGCGGGGGCGTGGTGGTGGCAGTGGATTGAATCGGGTTGGTCGACGTGTAGAATACTGGCCCAATGCGTTTGAGCAACAGCTCACTTTAGATATCAATATGAGATGACTAGCAATGGCTGAGTCGACCGAAGTGCATGAAGCCTTCCTCGAACATACCAGGAAAAGGCTTGATAAGCCTGAACTCTCGGCGAGGTTTGAGGGTTTGAAGCTGCATATGGAAGAACTCTTCCATCTCAATCCGGAGAATGGTGAGACCCGGGTTTTGGATGTGGGATGCGGAATGGGTGTGCAATCCCTGCTCTGGGCCAATGCCGGCTACTCAGTTACCGCAATGGATATCGATGGCGATCTACAGAAGGTCGGCAAAGAGATTGCGCAGCAGGATAACCTGGATATTGAGTGGATAACCGGAAGCGCAGTCGACATACCCAGGGATGAGGGGGTATTCGACGTTTGTCTGTCGGTCGAACTGCTTGAGCATGTACCGGATTGGGAGAGCTGTCTTAACGAGTTCTGCCGGGTGGTCAAACCGGGTGGCGTATTGCTTCTTACAACCACAAACACGATATGCCCAAAACAGAGTGAGTTCAATTTGCCGCTTTATAGTTGGTGGCCAGGAATGCTCAAACGGAGAATGGAGCGCCTCGCGGTCACCACAAAGCCTGAGCTGGCCAATTATTCAGATTTCCCAGCGGTCAATTGGTTTAATTTTTTTGATCTTTCCAAGGAACTCTCGGAGCGTGGATTCGAAACCTTCGACCGATTTGACGCTATGTTTCTGGAGCATAAGCCGCAATTGGTTGCATCTATCGTGAAGGCCGCAAGATCGAACGCCGCGATGAGAGCTCTGCTCTATCTATTTGTTGAGGGAACCATTGTATTTGCAAGGAAGAGAGTCTAGCCGCTTCGTCTTTGAATCGAGCCGCTATTCAAGCGGAATGGTCGCATCCTTGTAGACGATGAAGTTTTTCACCCAGACAGTCCCCGGTGTGGGTAGCACCCCCCTCTGCGATGAGTTCATCTCCAGCCACCAGTTCTGGAAGCTCAAGCTCTGCCTGGAGGCGTCGTTTGATAGCAGGAAGCCTTTTCCAGGCTCTTTGACCGAGGCGATAACCAGAGTGGGTGGCGTCTCTTCATCGCTCATCCACATGCGCAGACGCAACTCCTTGGCGCGGCCGACAGGTATCCACTCGAACTCCAGCGTGACACGGGTCCAAAGATTCGCACGGATGATGTAGGGCGAATGAAAAGTCTCGCTG
This sequence comes from Gammaproteobacteria bacterium, assembly GCA_020445335.1. GTDB lineage: Bacteria > Pseudomonadota > Gammaproteobacteria > Chromatiales > Chromatiaceae > HKST-UBA178. The sequence continues at coordinate 31,796 of JAGRGU010000028.1, read as the reverse complement.
CTTAAATGGTCCGATGCTTTGTATTTGCGTATTTTTGCGTCCCTATAGGCGGCGGCGGTGTTGCCGCCCGGTTGCCAGTTGTCGATTGGCTCGCCCGTGATACTTGAAATCTGTGGTCCGTCTGTTGACAGCGGGTCGCTGTCGGTGGCTTCCGAGTGCTCTGTGGTCATGTAGTAGCGGATAGTAGGCAATGCGACCGCTGTCTCATCTGTTCTGGAGAATCGGTGCTGCAATTCAAACATAAGATTCTCCGATATGCTGGATAACTGGAATGCCTTGTAGGTGTGCAGAGCGCCGGTTGATAGGTAGGCGGCGGAATACTTGAACTCCCACTGGAACGAGATGCTGCTGGCATTATCCTGGTTCAATTCCGGAAAATACCGTCGAATCTGCCAGCGCGGGTCTAGACTCACCTTGTCGAGTTTCACCGCGAATGCGTTTTCGTTCTGATCATAGCTGATGTTTTTGTTCTTCAGCCCTCTGTTCAAGCAGGGTCGCGTGTTCGCGCAGACCTCCGTGTCGCTATTCATGGCGAGCGCGTCGTGCAGGTGTTCGTTGCGAAGCAGAGTTGCAAACCGCGCGTCCACGCTCTTTGGCGGGAATGCCGACCCGGACAGTTTGCCCTGATTAGCAGCCACTTCCAGGTTAGCTGCCGGAGCCTGGTTGTTTACAGACCCCTCTCCGATCAAAGTTGAAAGTGTCGGTATTGGATGTTGAGCGTATTGAACCGTTGGCAGGGAGTAAACCCCTTCGGGGGGAATTGCGGGTGGCGCAATAGATGCGCTCTTCCAAAAGGTGAGATCGTCATCACGCTCGCTGACATATGCGCTGCCGGATGCGGAGTTGGATGGCATGTTGAACGTCAGCCCCATAAAACATATCAGAAACAGATTGAATGATTTAGTTATCACAGTAGGCTGTCTGCTACACGATTGGGCGATATAGCGCTGAACGAATAGAGAGGATATCACTCCCGATCGATTTCGGTCCGCTGGTTCGGAGACAGGGTGACGTGGAACACGCTCATTGTGACACGCCCGGTGACATTCCAGTTGCTGGAATCGTCAGGTCTGCAAACGTCTCAATCGGGGTATTACAAGTTATCGTCCAATAGCGATTCCGGTTCGCCTAAAATGTACTATGTCGATATCTAGCAGGATGGCAGACCTTCCCGACCAACACATCCATCGATAAGATCGGCGGCTTTTGTCCACCGCTATGCCTGCTTCATGGTCTCCAGGATGACCTGCGCCAAGCCGTTTATCGAGGTGAACTGATCAGGGTCAGCATCCTCGAAATCGGGAAACACGCCGGTCTTTTCTTCAAGCTCGGCAACCAGTTCAAGGAAGCCGAAAGAGTCGATCACCCCAATATCCACCAGGCTGACATTGTCATCGAGGATATCGGTAGCCTTTCCCTGAGCTGTCAGTCTCCCATTAACAAGCTCTCTCAGGATCGTCTTGATTTCACTCTCGTCCATTCTTGTTCTCATTCTGTAGCTGTTTTTCCAGTTCCCGGCGGTCGACTTTCCCGTTGGCGTTCATCGGAAAAGTATCGATCTTTCTGATTATTTTCGGAACCATATAAGGTGCGAGCGTTTTTGCGCAATCCACCATCACCTGATTAACATCATCCGATCCGCCGCATGTAAACACAACCACTCCACTGGCGGTCGAACCCATTCGGGGCCATGCGATCGCGGCCGCTAGCTCGGTCCCTGCGGCTTGTCGTACCGCGCGTTCGATCTCTCCGAGTTCGACCCGATGCCCCAGTATCTTAACTTGATTATCTATGCGTCCGACGAATTCTATGTCGCCATTAATATTGAGTTTTACCAGGTCTCCGGTTCGATACCACCGTTCGTGTCGGCGACCTTCAAAGGTTCTCTGCAAAAAAACTTCTGCGGTTTTATCCTCATTGTTCCAGTACCCTGGCGACAGTTGGTTGCCACCCAGGCATAGCTCGCCTGGCTTGCCGGACTCCACGGGAGAGTGGTTTTCATCGAGGATTATGGTTTCCAGAGTGCCCATAGGCTTACCGATGGGTACATAGCCGCCGGATAAATGTGCCACCTCCTCATCCCCCGACCAGCGGTAGGCTGTGAAGGCTATGGTGGCCTCCGTTGGTCCATAGAGATTCTCTACGAAAGAGTTTGGTGCCGCTGCCTTCCAGTGTTCTGCACTTTCGGCGGGTAGTGCTTCACCACAAAACCAGCTGCACCTTAGCGAAGGGAAGGCGTTAGGGCGAAGTGTGCGCAACTTCTTCATGAATCCAATTGTCGAGGGGACCGAAAACCATACGGTCAGTTCATGCTCCTTGATGAACTTTGCCGGTGCCATCACCGCCTTTTCGGGCAGGACATGAAGGCTCGCGCCCGCCGCCCAGCAGACGAACATGTCGTGTACAGAGAGATCGAAGGTCAGGTCAAACGTTTGCGAGCAGCGATCGGTGCTGCACAGCTCGGCAAGGTCAAGTATGTTGGCGACATAGGCAATGACATTGGCGTGGGTGATGGGTACTCCCTTGGGTACCCCGGTGGTGCCCGACGTGAACATGATATAGGCGTGTGATTCGTGCTGTTTGCGATGCTCCTTCAGAACCGCGCCCAGCGTGGCACTCTCTTCCAGACTATCATCGTGGTCCGAGGACTCCTCACTCTCCAGATCCACGCCGATCAGTTCGGCGTTCGTTTTGGCGATAAAGTCATCGCCGAGAAAGCGGTTGTCCAAAATGATCTGTTGAACGCCCGCGCTGCGGACGATGGAGTCGTTCCGATCAGGGGGGAACCGTGGGTTGAGCGGAACATAGGTTCTACCGGATGCAAGCGCGGCGAGAATTCCCATGTAGGCGACGCCGGTGCGATGAGCGTATATGCCAATGCGACGTGACGCTTGCCTTCCATCGAGTGTTTTCGCAAGTTTCAGTGCCAAAAACGCCAGCTCCGAATAGCTGAACGATCGGCCGTCGGCGACGAGCGCGATTCTCTCTGGCCCACTATCGACGCTTTTACAAAAAAGTTCGACTATAGAGTCACGGTTCATGCGGTATCTATTCGTTCCACGTCTGTGAAGCGTTCGCCTGGTGCGAAAAAGGCCGAATGGAATCGTCGCCCCTGAGGTAACTGAGATCGGTATCGCTATCGGTCGGTAAGCTTCTCTCCCGATCCCACAAAAAACCGGGTTGTGGTCCATCGTTCACGAATCCGGCATCTTCATAGGCACGGCAAACGGCGGGTGAGGAGGCGCGCGCCATTATCCGCAAAGCTCCGGATTTTGCCAGAAACCCGGATGTCTTTTCGACGATTGCCAGATTCGTCCAGCGGTCGTCTGTCGTCGACTCCAGATGAACGATCTGGCTGCGCCGATATTCCGCGCCCTGGTATATGCGAACCAGGGCGAATCCGCAGCAGCTGTCGTCCAGATAGAACCTGAGCCAATGGAACTTACCGATGAAATCAGGAGCCGCGTCGAACCAGCGGATCTCCCAGGTTTCCAATCGGGTCTTCAGGCAGTCGGAGGCAACATCGTCCGGTGGTGGGTGCTCACCGCCCGGAGCCTCGTTGACAACGGTGAGCTCCGATCCTCTGTTGGTGTCGGAGAGCCGTCTCCAGTGGTCACGAACGCGTGATTTCCAGTTGACCATCTTGCTGAACAGGTAAACCGGTCTGATTTTCCGCCAGCCCAGCTTCTGCACCAGCTGTTGACTCGCAACAGTACCCCTGACCGAAATGATCGGCGTTTCACGTTCCATCAACTTCTGCATGACCCGGATACCCAGGCCGATCGGACGGTACTTTGGCATGCAGAACCACTCCGAGGACTCCTGCAGCGGGATTGTGTTGGCGCCTAGAAAGTAGTGTCGAACCTGACTGTCCACGAAGGCAAGACATTGGCCGTCGCGGACCGCCATTACCGGCACCGAATGCTCGCGACCGAAATAGCGCCACTCGACGAAATCGTGAATCTGCTGCGGACTCCAATGGTTCTCCCGTGTCTCGATGATAAACCGCACCAACATTTCCCTGTCGGGATCGTCCGCATCTATTATCTCTATGGACATTGGTGACCCCCTTTGGCAGGAGTTTCGTGCGATGGAAACCTAAGCAGCAGTCCGCCATCCTGCTGCAGGATTTCCGTATCTTCGACCTGAATACCATCACAATAGATCTTCAAGTCCGAACAGTTGCAGCTCAGGCCGAACATATGGCCGTCGAGATCTTGGCGAACGAGATTTTCGTAGCGAATGCCATCGGCTCTGAAATGAACTGCCGATTTCTCGATTTTCAGGTTGTCCCTCAACACCAGATAGTCCAACAGAGTGGATGTCGAAGAGATGTTTATCTCTTTGCTCAGATAGGCATCGGACAAGCCCATCAATGCCTTCTTGGTGGCATTCGGAATATGCACGGATCTGTCCGCACCCTTTTTATTCCGCTTTCCAAGATGCGTGTATAACACCATCGTTCCTTCATTTCGTGACAATTCACGAAGCACCGGTTTGGCAATCGCTTTGGCAAGACCGTCGATATCACCGAGCCCCCAGCTGCCATAGCGTGAAAAGGAGTAGACATGGCTGCCATCGGGAAACCTGACGGGGGCATACTGCCGGTTGCAACTCTTGCCGTAGTTGAATATCGAGCTATTTTTGAACTCGGAGAAAGGCGCGGAAAGCTTGTCGGCAATGGCGATCATCGCGCGGGTACGGCGGGAGTATTTTCTGGTCGACTGACGATACCACTCCATCCGGCCGACCGGGCGATCCTGTCCGATGACACCTTTGGTCAGGCTTCCATCCCAGACGTAGCGAATACCAGCTGCCTTCACCAGGTCCATTGTGTAGACGTCATTGATGTATTCATGCCCGGAGGAGTCACGTACTCTGGGTAAGATTTTGTTGCTTGTCCTGTGCATGAGGTTGCCGATGAAATTAGAATGATCGGTCCATACCAAAGGTCTGATATCGTGTGCTCTAAGTAACTCCAGTGCTGAAAGTGCGTCTTCCCGAGTGAAGCGATGTTTTCCCGATAGCGCGAAGTCCCCCCAGGTATGGATTGCATCGTGAGAGTGGGCGGCAATACGATGGGGATGCTCCGTTAGATTTACCTGGTCGGGTAACTGCTGGTTCCAGTTGCTAATGAAGAACGAGTCACCGAATGGAAGTTTCAATTCCTCCCAGATGTAGTGATGAACCTCGTCCCATGACTCGGCGGTTGAGTAGTCAGGGTCATTGCAGAGTGCAAACCAGGCTTTATACGGAGGCGGCATCGCAAGAACTTTTATGCCGTGTTCGTTAGCTACGAATCTGCTCATTATTCCAGAATTATCAATATTGCCAGCTTGATGTCGTTTGGTTGTCAGTAAGCCTTACTGTTCTACTCCTCCGGCTTGCTGAGTCGGACTCGTCCCATGTAAAGGCGGTCTATCTTTACTCTTAGAAACGTCTCAACAGCGGTATCAGGGAGTGCAATCATCGGCTGGGACATCACGTTGAACGATGTATTCAACGTGCAATAAACACCGGTGCGGATGCCGATTTCATTGATAAGATGATAGAAACCGGGGTTACGATGCTCGAAAACAGTCTGTACCCTCGCGGAGCCGTCAACGTGTGTGATTCCCGGCAGCCTATCGCGCCATTCAGGCTTCACCTGGCAGGTTGCAAGCATGTACTCGAAGGGTGTTGCGTCAATGTCGATATCGAAGTATTTTGCGGCGTGCTCTGCGTTTACCGCGGGAGCAAAAGGTCGAAAGCCTTCTCGTAACTTGATAATCATATTCACCCGGGATTTGATATCCGGGCTTGCGGGATTGGCCAGAATCGTGCGATTGCCAAGCGCCCTCGGGCCGAATTCCATCGCCCCCTGGAACCATGCCTGAACCAGATCGTCCGCTACGCCCTCAGCTGCATCACAGGCGGTTTCCTCAACGGAGTCAAATTCGGTTACGATCACTTTGTCGCGAAACTTCTCGACCGCCCTCAGTATTTCATCATGCGTTGAACTGGGACCATAGAAGGGCATCTGCTGTTTGCGGCTGGCCGTGACATCCTCTCCTTTCCGGTTCGCGGTGAACAGAGCCGCGCCCAAGGAGGTACCATCATCGCCGGCAGCAGGCTGTATGTAGATGCGATCGAAAATGTTTCGTTCGATAAGCTTGCCGTTGAAGGTGCAGTTGAGCGCGACCCCGCCCGCCATACAGAATTGCTTCAAACCAGTTGCTTGTTGCCAATATCCAATTGCATGCAGAAGCACGCGCTCGACGCACTCTTGCGCTGCAGCTGCAAAATCGTAGTGAATCTGTTTCATCTCATCCATGTCCGAGGGCGAGGAGATGATTTCGGCAAAACTGGCCAGCACATCACGGAAGTGCGCGTCTCGCACATCGCTTTTGGTGAGCAGTTCGTACCTTATCTCGAACTTTCCCTGTTCGCCCAGAACTACAAAGTCATTGAAGAACTGACGAAAAGGGACCGGGTCGCCGTAAGGCGCAAGTCCCATCAACTTGTACTCGTCAGCGTTGAAATCGAATCCCAGGTGTCGGGTGACCAGGCTGTATAGAATTCCGATAGAGTTGGGGATAGTAACCTGAGCCAGTTTTTTGAACTCGCCACCGTCAACTTCGAATGCGGTGAAGGACTCCAATTCACCCATGCCGTCACAAACGACACATAACGCTTTGTCGTATCCGCTTGGAAAATACGCACTCGCGGCGTGTGCGAGGTGATGCCCCACGGAGATGAAGCGCTCTGCCGCATTTCGAAGGCCCAAGCTCCTCTCGCACAGGCGTAGCTGCAACTCCGGCTTGTAGACATGCTCGTAGATGGCGGGATCGAATTTTTTATAGAAAGGCGCGGCCAGCCGGTAATTGAAACCGTGTGCGATAAAGTCGATATCGTTCATGCTCAAGCCGGCTTCCTGGAGACAGAAGGAGATGGCGGCTGACGGGAACTTTCCAGTATGTTTTTGACCACAGAACCGTTCTTCTTCGGCTGCTGCTATGACTTTGCCATCGACAACCAGCGTCGCTGCACTGTCGAGACCTTGAACCATGCGTTCCTCACCTGGTCTGAGGTCTGGATTATTTCGCGCGAACTCGACTGAGTTATCGATACCGCTGTAACCGACAATGATCATCTCATTTCCCTTGGCTCAAAATGGTTTCCACGAAGCACATCGGCAGTTCGCATTGGCGGGGAGCGTGTTCAATGCGGATGTGAGCGCGGCGATCGAGAGTTTTTTCGCAATTCGGCAGAAACGAGCAGCTACAAGCCTAAAGCAAGACTGTCTGGGTTGTTCCGGAATGGGGCTCGAATAGCAGGTGCCCTTTCGCCATATTTTTTGGTTTTCGTTACCGTATTCGTGGTTTTTTGGATCTTTCAGAGTCTGAGCAAGTTTTGTAGCAAGATCTCCTGTTCCTGCCAACCACCGGTTTGGTGGGGTTGAGTGTCGTCTGAAAAATCATTAGTGCCGGGAGGTTGGCGGGGGGGGGCAGGATTCTGCTCGGCGGACAGTATTCAAATTGAAGAGTCGCAATATTGCCCGCTCCGATTATCGGGAGCGGGCGGTGGGGAGTCTGACTACTTACGTACGCCCTCGACGTCGAGAATCATCTCCAGCGACGCAGAAGCGGGGCCGAGGTTCTTGGTGATACCGAAATCCTTCAGCGTCAGCATGGTGGTGCCGGAGAAGCCGCGGCGAAAGCCGCCCCATGGGTCCTTGCCGGCACCTACTTGCACCACATCTATGGTGACCGGCTTGGTAACACCATGCA
>JAGRGU010000028.1:0-23879 GCA_020445335.1 Gammaproteobacteria bacterium | reverse complement strand
ACGCTGGCGGTGTCGATCTCGACCGACACTTTCGATGCCGACGGGTTGTTCTCGTCGTAGCTGAACCCGCCGCTGAAGGTGTTGAAGCGGCCGTGGAGCCAGCTGTAGCCCAGATGCGAGATCTTGAACTTGATCGAAGCATGCGCACCACGGGTGTCGATCACATAGTCGGCGGCGTTGACGGTCGTTCCCGCGAGCAGCCCGAGGGCGATGGCGGAGGCGAACAGGGTTTTTTTGAACATGGATAACTCCTCTTTGGTTGGTGTCAGTTGTCTGTATTTGGACGAAGCATACGTTTGAGAGTTTCGTCCCGGTCGATGAAATGGTGTTTGACGGCACCGGCGGCATGCAGTCCGACCAGCGTCATCAGCGTCAGCGCCAAGTACCAATGGACCGCACCGGCAATATCCTCCTGGTTCTCGATGCCGAGCGGATAGGCGGGAATCTGCAGCGATCCGAAGACCTCTATGGCGCGCCCGTCGGCGGTGGAGATCAGGTAGCCGCTGGTGACGAGCGCGAACAGCAGCAGGTAGAGCAGCAGATGCACCGTGTGTGCCAGGCCCACCTCCCAGCGGCGATGATTGGGCAGCGTCTCCGGATTGCTGTTGGCCGCCCGCCACGCCACTCTGACCAGCAGTACCGCAAACAGTACCGCGCCGATGCTTCGGTGCAGGTCCGGCCCCTGCTTGTACCAGGCGTGGTAGTAGTCGAGCCCGGTCATCCAGAGTCCGAGGCCGAACAGGCCGAAAACCGTCAGCGCGACCAGCCAATGGAGCGCGATGCTGAGCAGCCCCCAGCCCCGTTTGTCGTTTTTGATCTGCATGGCTCTCTCTTCAGGCCGCGGCGCGGGTCGCTGCTATCGATTCGTGGATCTGCCGCTCCGCAGCTGCGAGACTCTGCTGCCTGCTCTCCGCGCTGAGGTTGAGCCCCTCGGCCTGGATCACCTGGATATCGTCTATTCCGAGAAAACCGAGGACGGTCTTCAGATAGGCGACCTGATGATCCATCGGGCTGTTGTCATAGACGCCGCCGCGGGTGCTGACCAGATAGACCCGCTTGCCGCCGGCGAGCCCCACGGGTCCCGCTTCGGTGTAGCGGAAGGTGCGCCCGGCCTGGGCGATGTGATCGATCCACACCTTCAGTGTCGACGGCACGCCGAAGTTGTACATCGGCACGCCGATGACGATGACATCGGCAGCGAGAAACTCCTCGACCAGTTCGTCGACGCGCTGCAGCGCATCGTGCATGGCCTGGGTGCGTGCCTCTGCGGCGGTGGTGGCGCCCTGCAGCAGCGTTTGGCCGATGTGCGGCAATGGGTCGCTGGCCAGATCACGTGCTGTGACGTTGTCGTTCGGATGAGCAGCCAGCCACTGCTGCAGGAAACGGTCGCCCAGCCGGCGCGAGTTGGAGCTGTCGCTGTTCAGGCTGGAGTCGATGCGAAGAATTTTGTTGGACATGGTGTCGCCTCGGGGTTGCTGTTTGACTGTTGTGAGAGAGTCTAGGTGTGCTAGCCTGGTGGGACTAGACCCGCTTTTCAGAATTCACTGTTCCAAATTTGGAACGGTACTCAGAATCTCAGCACCAGTTTTGCTGACAGGAAGTCGAGAAAGCTTTTCACTTTCGGGGTTAGGTGGCGCGGCGAGGGGTAGACCGCGTAGACGCCGTGCTGCGGCAGTTTCCACTCTTGCAGCAGCTCGACCAGCAGTCCTTGTTGCAGATCCTGCTCGGCGTGGCTGTCCGGAATCAGCGTGATGCCGAAGCCCGCCTTGGCGAGATCGCGCAGCACCATCATGCTGTTGGCGCAATGGTCGGGGTCCAGCTGAATACTGGCGATGCCGCTGGGACCGCGGAACAGGAATGTCTGCCGCTGCAGCAGGTTGCCGTAGAGAGCGATGCGGTGCTGTTTCAAGGCCTCGGGGGTACGCGGTGTGTCGTGACACCCGAGGTAGGCGGGACTGGCGCAGACCAGCAGCCGACTGGCGCCTAGTCTGCGCGCGACCAGCGACGAATCCTCGAGCTTCCCGGCGCGGATCGCGAGGTCGTAACCCTCTTCCACCAGATCGACGTAACGGTTGGAGAGATCGATCACGACATTCACTTCCGGGTACTGCGCCGAGTAGTCTGCGATCAGGGTGCCCAGCCTTGTCAGGCCGGTCTCCACCGGCGCCGAGATACGCAGGATGCCGCGGGGGTGCTCCTGCCCCGCGCTGACCGAACGCTCGGCTTCGTCGGCCTCGGCTTCGACCCGTTTGCAGCGCTCGTAGAAGGCTGCGCCCAGCTCGGTCAGCTTCAATGAGCGGGTGGTGCGCTGCAGAAGACGTACACCGAGCTCCTCCTCCAGCTGGCGCACACGTCGACTGACGGTGGACTTGGGCTGGCCCATCTCGCGCGCGGCGGCGGAGATCGAACCGGCATCGACGACCCTGGCAAAGACGACCATCGCGTTGAGATCGATCATCGCGTGCTCTCTTGTCAGCTCTCGCGGATATCACGCACCTGCCGTTCGAAACTCTCCTGATCGATCTCTCCGCTCGCCAGTCGTCGCTTCAGATCCTCGATATGACGCTCACCCCACTCCTCCGGGGAGCCCGCTTTGCGGCTCAGGAACCATCGCAGCAGAAAGATTGCGGGGACGATCAGCGCGAGGCCCTTTGCAGCCTTGATCAGTTGCTCTTCAAGCATCGTTTTTCGGTTTCCGGTTGTTTTCTCCGCAGCCATTCTATTCCGGCCGCTTTTGCCGTCACAACCGCGAATCACAGCACTCTGACCGGATCTGAATATTGCGGCGCACAATCCGGCTCGTTAAACTCTTACCCACTCCGGGTGAAGCGAGGTCGACGGCGATGACGATGCGACGTGTGGTGTTCAATCAGAAAGGTGGCGTCGGTAAATCCACCATCACCTGCAATCTGGCCGCGATCAGCGCCGCGCAGGGCAGGCGCACACTGGTGCTGGACCTGGATCCCCAGGGCAACTCCACGCGCTATCTGCTGGGGCGCAATCCGCAGGATCCGGCTGAGACGCTGGCCGGTTTTTTCAAGGAGATGCTCAGCTTCAGTTTCAACAACAAAGGGACGACCGGCTACATAGTGCCGACCGAGTTTGCCGGGCTTTCGCTGATGGCGGCGCATCCCGAGTTGGAAGAGCAGCAGGCAAAGCTCGAAGCGCGCTACAAGATGTTCAAGCTGCGCGACGCGCTACAGGCGCTGGAGGGGTTCGACGAAATCTACATCGACACGCCGCCGGCGCTCAACTTCTTCACCCGCTCTGCTTTGATCGCCGCCAATGCCTGCCTGATCCCCTTCGACTGCGACGATTTCTCGCGTCAAGCGCTCTACGCGCTGCTCGAGAACGTGCGCGAGATCCAGCAGGACCACAACGATCAGCTTGAGATCGAGGGCATAGTCGTCAACCAGTTTCAGTCCCGTGCCAGGCTCCCGAGAGCCCTGGTGGATGAGCTGATCGGCGAGGGGCTGCCGATTCTCAGCACCTACCTGTCTCCCTCGATCCGTATCCGTGAGTCGCACCAGAACGCCAAGCCGATGATCCACTTCGATCCGCGTCACAAGCTGACAGGAGAGTTCGAGGCGCTCTACGGGGCGCTCTCCGCCTGATTCCAGGTGCCCTTGCCCCCTGCGCCTGGGGGCAGGGAAGGGAGGCGGATTTCCACGATATCCGGCCGCGTCGGACACTCCTGTCATGGCGTGAATTTAGGCCAGGCGGGTTGTGCACAATGTTCAGCTGGGTGTCGATGGTGTTGATGCTGGTCGCCGGCGGGATGGCGCACGTGTTCGAAACGGTGCGGGTTGGCGCAGGTATCTTGGCACTGATCGGGGAGTTGGGGCAGCGCTCGGCTGCCAACCCGGAACAGAACATGACTTCGGGCTTCCCGGCTGGTCACTGGTAGCCAGCTTCGGCCCTGCTATAATCGCGCCTTCGGTCAAGCCTACCGCCGGGGGATGAGATCAGGTGTCAGCGAAAGTTCTGGATGGTAAACAACTCGCCGCGACCATCGAAGAGGAGTTGCGGATTCGGGTCGAAGCTCTACGGACCAGGGGGCATACGCCGATACTGGCAACCATTCTTGTTGGCGAGGATCCTGCCTCCGCTACCTACGTGCGGATGAAAGGTAACGCCTGTAACCGTGTCGGCATGGCGTCACAACGCATCGAGATGCCGCAGCAGACCACCACCGAGGAGTTGCTGGCAAAAATAGCCGAGCTGAATGCCAATCCCGACGTGCATGGCATTCTGCTGCAGCACCCGGTGCCGGAGCAGATCGACGAGCGTCGCTGTTTCGACGCCATCGACATTGCCAAGGATGTCGACGGCGTGACCTGTCTCGGCTTCGGCCATATGGTAATGGGCGTACCAGCCTACGGCTCGGCGACCCCCGCGGGTATTATGACCATCCTGGAACGCTACGGCATCGAGTTGAAAGGCAAGCACGCCGTGGTGGTGGGGCGTAGCCCGATTCTCGGCAAGCCGATGGCGATGATGTTGCTCAATGCGCATGCCACAGTCACCATTTGCCACTCGCGGACCCGCAACCTCGAGGAGTTGGTCAGGCAGGCGGATATCGTCATCGGCGCGGTCGGTGTACCCGAGCTGCTGAAGGGCTCGTGGATCAAGCCCGGCGCGGTGGTGGTCGATGCCGGCTACCATCCTGGTGGCATCGGCGATATCGAGCTGTCGGTTGCGCGTGAGCACTGCGCCGCCTATACGCCGGTCCCTGGGGGAGTCGGTCCCATGACCATTGCCACGCTGATCGCGCAGACAGTGGCGGCGGCGGAGCGATACTACAGCTGATGTGCCTGCAGAATTAAGGGCTCAGACCCGCTGGGTCTGAGCCCTTAATTCATTCCGCCCGGCTACTTGAAGACGATGGTCTTGTTGCCGTGGACCATCACCCGATCCTCGAGGTGGTCGCGCACACCGCGCGCCAGAACCACTTTTTCGACATCCTTGCCCAATCTGACCAGATCGTCTACCCGGTCGGTGTGGCTGACGCGCACCACGTCCTGGTCGATGATCGGTCCCTCGTCCAGGTCTGCGGTCACATAGTGGCAAGTGGCGCCGATCAGTTTCACGCCGCGCGTCGAGGCCTGGTGATAGGGACGGGCGCCGACGAAAGAGGGGAGAAAGCTGTGGTGGATGTTGATGATTCTGGTCGGGTAGCGTTCGCAGACCCACTCGGGAATGATCTGCATGTAGCGCGCCAGGACGATGGTGTCGGCCCGGTGCTCTTCGATCAACGCGACCATCTTCTCGAACGCCTCTGCCTTGTTCTCCTTGGTCACCGGAACGTGCAAAAAGGGAATACCGTAAAACTCGACCAGGCCGCGAAGATGCTCATGATTGGAGATGACGCAGGGGATCTGGCATTCGAGCTCACTGTTTCGCCAGCGATCCAGCAGATCCGACAGACAGTGCGACTCCCGACTCACCATCAGTATCACCCGTTTGGGGACAGAGCTGTCGACGATGCGCCAGTTCATTTTGAACTCGCGGGCGATGGGGGCGAATTCATTGCGGAATCCCTCGATGCCGAACGGCAGCGACCGTGCGTCGACCGAGACACGGGAGAAAAACCAGTTGCTCTCCTCTTCGGAATGGTGCGAGGCTTTTAGAATCCAGCCGTTGTGGCGGGTGATGAACTCGGCCGCACAGGTGACAATTCCCACCCTGTCCGGGCAGTCCAGAATGAGGCGGAAGGTTGGTTTCATGCAAAACTCCGTAATTTGGCTCAGGTCAAGGTTCCCCGTCGTCACGGCAGGGGAATTTCACCGCTGTATCTGCAGCGGTGGGAAAATCCGTATGGCGATTCGGTATGTCGTGGGGCAATGATGGATTGTGGCGGCAGATAACACGACGGCAAACGCTAGGCTGACTCTTTCTCCTGCGATTTGCACTTTGCCGCGTAGAGTTTTGCGAGTTGTTGAAAGGCCTGTTCGGCGTTGTGGGATGCTTTGCCTATGGTGCGGCCGATCTTGTTGGCGTCAGCCAGGGCGATATCGACAGTTCGACCGGAGAGCAGTCCTCCCATGCCGTTGATAACGGCAATGGCGTCGCGGAAGGCTTCGGCAGGATTGCTGGCAACCGCAGTGGTCTCGACCGACTCCTCAGAGTTTCTACCCTCGAGCAGCCAGTCGCTGTCGACGCGTAGCAGTGCAAGCAGATTGGTCAGGTTTTTACCGTTGGGACTGGAGCTTCCGTTGTACCACTGCTTTACGGTCTGCAGCTGGACGTCAAGCAGTCGCGCCAGTTCGCGAGGGGAGTAGATGCCCGCTTCGCCCGCTGCCTCTTTCAGGCGCCTGGCAAATTCTTTTGCGTTCTGTTCCTTTTTCACCATCGGGGTTTGCCCGCCTATATCGTGCTGATCGCGGGAGATTATAGCCGCTTCGACCGGGGTTGCCCTAACAGGCCTCCGGATTTCTGTTCTTGCGACGTGACTCGGTTATTGGAATGACCTCAAAATGCCGTGCTTAGACACCGATTTTTCCCTCCTGCCGCCTCGTGTCGCACCTGCCCGGACGATTCAGTGCCAAACTGCGATAGACTGCGCTTCCATTGGTTCGCTTTTCCGGTAGGCCGGTCATGAGCGGTTATTTTCTTCCATTGGGGCTGGTGTTGGCACTTCTGGGGTCTTTGGTTTCGCCGGCTCCCGGACGCCTGCTCGATCAGTGGGGTTTGATCCCGTGGATGGTCGTCATCATCTTCGTGGTCAACGGTTATCAGATCAGTTTGCGACAGATGCCGCGCGCCGGTACGCTGCTCGCCACCACGTTCGTGGCAGTGGTAATCAATCTGCTGATCAGCCCCTGGATCGGCTATCTGTTGGCACATTGGCTGGAACTGCCGCAGGAGGCTGTGCTGGGGCTGGTGGTGATGGCGTCGGTACCGGCGACGCTCTCATCGGGAATCGTCATGACCCAGCTCGCGGGTGGTGACGCGTTGGTCGCGCTTTTTCTGACGGTGCTGCTAAATCTGCTTGGGGTTTTCGTGTTGCCGTTGACGCTGCAGATGACCCTGGGTGGCTCGGATGTGGTCGAACTCTCCCCCTGGCTGCTGCTGAGGCAGCTGATTCTGATCGTGCTGCTGCCTTTTCTGTTGGGCATGTGGATGCGGCGTATGGCCTGGTTCGATGTACCACAGCCGTTGCTGAAGTACCTGCCATCGTCCTGCGTCATCGGTACGGTCTGGATGTCGCTTTCATCATCCGTGGAAAGCATCGCACGGGTGGACATGACGCTGTTGTGGCAGCTGACGTTGGCCTCGATTCTGGTACATCTGCTGTTGCAGCTGTTCTGCTGGGCGAGCCGACGTTGCTACCGGGTGGCGCGCGCGGAAACACTGGCGCTGCTGTTCACCGCTTCGCAAAAAACGCTGCCGGTGGCAATTGGCGTGCTATCGACAATGGCGCAGCCAGTGGGAGTCGCGATACTGGTCTGCATCCTGTTTCACTTCCTGCAGCTGTTCTGGGACGCGATGCTCGCCGCGCGCTTCGCGCGGGCAAAGGGATAGCCTCTCTTTATCGAATCGGCTCCCCTCGATGCATGCGCGGTCGGCGCTGTCATTCTATTCGGGGACAACCGTTGCGGCCGGTTTTTCGCTCCCGTTGAACAGCGGCGCCAACTGCACGGCGAGAATACCCGTGAGTATCAATGCTGCCCCCGCCACCTGGATCAGAGAGAGCCGCTCTCCGAGCAGAAGGAGGCCACCGATCGCCGCAAACAGCGTCTCAGAACTGAGAATGATCGCCGCATCGGCCGGTTCGGTATAGCGCTGGCCGATCACTTGAATGGTGAAACCCAGTCCCACCGAAAGCAGTCCCGCGTACAGGATACCGTAAACGGCGGAGATGAAGTGGGCGGGCTGCGGTGATTCGGCGATTGCTCCGACCAGCATGCCGAGTGTGCCGACGACCAGAAACTGCGTGGCTGCAACCACCAGTGGGGCCTGCGTCCTGACGACGACGTAGCCCACCAGGAGCACGTGCACGGCCCAGAACAGCGCGCTGGCTATCACCCAGAGGTCGCCGCTGGAGAGTGACAACCTGTCGCCGCCGCCCAACAGCCAGGTACCGATCAGGCACGCGGTCGCTGCCGGCCAGACTGACCAGTGGACTCTGTGGCGTAACGCCAGCAGAGCGATCAATGGTACCAGCGGCACATAGAGCGCGGTCAGAAACCCTGAATTGGTCACGCTGGTGTGGAGGATGCCGACCTGTTGCAGCACGGCAGCGAGAAACAATACCAGGCCGGTCAGCCATATCCAGAGCAGATCGTTGAGCCGTAGCGGTCTCACGCCGTGGGCGACTCGGTGCAGTTGCCGCAGTGCGAGTGGCAGCACGACCAGTGCGCCCAGCAGGAAGCGGCTGGCGGTGAAGGTTATCGGTCCGAGCTCTCCGAGCCCGATCTGTTGCACCACGAAAGTGGAGCCCCAGATGATGGCAGTGAAGGTCAGCAGCAGGTTGGCCTGAAGGCGTGTCATGGAAGGAGCATGAGCAGGTGGAGTGCGGCCGGCCCTGCTCGAAGGGGGAGACGCGACTGCCCGAAGTGATCGCTGGAGAGATTGCCGTCGTCACTCCTTCAACTGCAACATCAGGGCGCCTTCCTCGACCTTGACGGCGGCGACGCCATCCGCGAACGCCTTCCAGAAGCCGGCGTCGTTGCCGAACTCGCTGACCAGGTCGACATTTTTGAGTCCACCCAGCCAGGCGTTCGGAATAGGCACGCCCATGATGGTGACGCCGCGAAGCTTGACGATCGGTCGCTCGTTCTCGTAGGCGAACTCGACGCCGGCGCGGGCACGCAGTGTCTTGCCGCCGAACACCGGAAAGTCCGGATCCATCGGCAGCAGCAGGCGGGCGCTGATCAGATCGTCCGAGAGGTCGATCGCCACCTTCCTGGCCAGGTCGGTGTTTTTGGCCAGCAATGAGTTGAGTTCGCGTTCACTGAAGCGGATGTCGCGCGAGGCGCCTGCCTCGGAGTAGGCCTGTGGCTGCAGCGCCTCTCCCGACTGGCCAGCGCCGGCTGGGGTGCTGATCTCCAGTCGCTCCAGTTTGGTGGTCAGCGTCCGCTGCTCTTCACTGCTCAACGCCACCGGCGTGAACTGGGTGGGGAAAAGATAGGTTTTCACCAGCCAGAGCGTGGCGCCGGCCGTGACGACCATGGCGAAGAGAATGATCAGAGTCAGTTGCAGCCAGCCCAGACGTTTGGGTTCGGCCTCGCGCGATTGCACCCTCTCCATCGATCTACTCTCCAGCGCTGTTTGATCCAAGTGGCAGTCGCAGCACTCGCAAAAGTGCCTGCAACTCGGAATTATGCCTCTTTTTTCCGCTCCGGCGAACCCTGTTGCAGCGAATAGCATCTACACTTTCAACTGGTCGGGCGATCCGGCAAGCAGCATTCGATCCAACGCACTAGAGGTTAGCCACATGCTGGTGGGGGTTCCCAAAGAGATAAAAGTTCATGAGTACCGGGTCGGGCTGACGCCGGCGAGTGTCAGAGAGGTGGTGGCTCATGGGCATGAGGTTTTGGTCGAGCGCGGCGCCGGTGCCGGTATCGGCATGACGGATGAGGATTATCGGGCGGTCGGGGCGGAGATCGCCCCTTCGGCCGCAGCGGTGTTTGCCGCGGCGGAGATGATCGTCAAGGTGAAGGAGCCGCAGGCGGTGGAGCGCGCCATGCTGCGCCCGGACCAGGTGCTGTTCACCTATCTGCACCTGGCTCCGGATCCCGACCAGACCCGGGACCTGGTAGAGAGCGGTGCGATCTGCATAGCCTACGAGACCGTCAGCTCCGCGCGCGGCGGACTGCCGTTGTTGGCACCGATGTCGGAAGTCGCCGGTCGCATGTCGATTCAGGCGGGAGCTCACTGCCTGGAAAAGGCCCAGGGAGGGATGGGCATGCTGCTGGGCGGGGTGCCTGGCGTGGACCCGGCCAAGGTGGTGATCCTGGGCGGCGGTGTGGTCGGGCGCCACGCTGCGCACATGGCCGTCGGGCTTGGCGCCGATGTCTGGGTACTGGATCGTAACGTAGATGTGATTCAGGATCTGTGGACGCAGTTCGGACGTTCGATCAATACCGTCTTTTCCACCCGTGATGCGCTGGAACGGCATGTACTGGCGGCGGATCTGGTGATCGGCGGGGTTCTGATTCCCGGTGCGGCGGCGCCCAAACTGGTCACCGCGGAGATGGTCAGGGAGATGAGGAGTGGTGCTGTGGTGGTCGATGTCGCAATCGACCAGGGCGGGTGCGTCGAGACTTCACGGCCGACGACACACGCCGATCCTATCTTCGAGGTCGACGGCGTCATCCACTACTGCGTCGCCAACATGCCCGGCGCGGTGCCACGCACCTCCACCTTCGCGCTCAACAACGTTACCCTGCCCTTCGTTTTGAATCTCGCAGAGAAGGGATACCGACAGGCACTGATCGACGATCCCCACCTGTTGGCGGGGCTCAATGTCCATCGTGGCGAGGTGACCTGTCGTGAGGTGGCGGAAGCGCTCGGTTACAGCTACACGCCGGCTGTCGAGGCGTTGGCATTGTAGCGCTTTGTGTCAGCGATTGCCGCGCCTCCGGGAAGGCGTTATTCTCCCATCTGTCCATCTCTCCGAGAGGTATTGCGGTGAGCGATTCGGGCGGAAAAACAACATCATCAGGAGATAAAAAATGCAAGTTGTCTTGAAGGAGAGCCAGGCGCAGGAGCCTTTCAGCTTCAGTTTCATCAGCGCGGCCGGTCAGACCGTGGTGAAGAGCGAGAACTACAAAGCGAAGAAGAGCGCGGTCAACGGAATTGAGTCGGTCAAGAAGAACTGCACCAACGATGCCCGCTACGAGATGAAAGAGGCCAAGAACGGAAAGTTCTACTTCAACGTAAAGGCTTCCAATGGCCAGATCGTCGGAACCAGTACGATGTTTGCCACGGCGGCTGATCGGGATAGCGCAATCGCCGAGTTGAAGAGTGACGGTCCGGGCGCGGCAGTGGAAGAGAAGGGCGCCTGATTACCGGACAGCCGATTGTGTGTGTCTCCGGCAAATGTCGATACACTGCCTGAACCAGGTCCTACAGCGTGTCGACAACTCCTGAGGCGTGCTCAGTCGAACCCTGCCTGCGGTTGCTGGCGAAGGAGAGCCGGCGCCGCTTTTACGCTTTGATTCAAGCGAGTAAACGTTATGAGTAAACCGGATATCCCGGCAGTTGTGCCAAAGGCGGTCACACTGGCTGCCGGAGACGAAGTCTGGTGGTGCAGTTGTGGAAAATCGAAAGATCAGCCCTTCTGCGACGGGTCCCATCGCACGACCGATTTCGAACCGCTACGGCATAAAGTGGCCAAGAGCGGAACATTCGCCTTCTGTCAGTGCAAAATGACCGGAACACCGCCATTTTGCGACGGTAGCCACAAAGATCTGGTCGATTGAGCAGAGCGGCGTTGGCCGTTCAGAATTCGCCAGGGCTTACACCATCGATATCCGCATAGCGTTAACAGGCAGGCCCTAATTGACGGCGTTGAGCGACCAGTCATAACCGTGGTCGTCAATCGCATCGTAGCCGCTCAGTTTCGATGCCAGAGCTGGTTCGGCATATTGCTGCAAGTGCCGAATAACCCCACGTTCGCTGTTGCCGAAGTCGCTTTCGAACCAACTGTAGATACTCGAGACCTTTAGCGCTCCATCTACGATCCGCACTGCGCGTGGGTGGTTGATAAAGCCTTTGGCGGCCTCATTCAGCAGACGCTCGGTGTTGTCGGCTGTGAAGGCTGTTGACTGCAGGTCGGGACAGCCGAGCGAGGCGCAGTTGAGCGCGTAATGGATGCGATTGTCGCGCCAGATCGGCCGCAGGATGCGGTGCTCGATGTCATCCAGACTCACCTTCTGTCCCTCTATGGTGAACAGCTTTTTGCCCCAGGGACCGTCCGAGAAGAGTCCCGGCGAAATATCGATGTCGCGGATGGAAGCCACCGGGAAGTGCTGAAGTATGACCGCAACGGTGCCCGCGTTGTAGAGATTGATCCAGAAGGCGCGCTGCTGTGCCCTGGTCAGCGATGCGACCCGCGTCTGCTGCAGCCGGTTGAGGTAGTCATCGATCTGGCGCTGCTCGTCGACCGAGGTGGCGCGGTAGTCGACGCGGGCGATTCCATCACCCCCCTTCGTCACCCGTTGCTGTAGATAGTTCTGCCAGGCACTGTGATCCACCTGCAGAGAAGCGCGTTGCGCTGACGGCAGCCAGTGGCTCCAAAGCTCCGCAGCGGGGGCGGCCTGTGGCACGGATTGGAAGAGCACCAGAGAAAAAAGTAGCGAGAGCGAAGCAGCGCGATAGAGATGATCCATTGAAACCCCCCAGATTGTTTTCGTGTCCTGTCCGCTAGTAGACCCGGAGATGCCCATTTTTTCTTCAGCGAGGAGCAATATCCAGGTTTCGTACCTGAAGGCGCTACTGCCGCGGGCTGGCGGGATTGTCCTCTTCATTACAGGAACGAACCCGGCCAGAGATACAAGCTTCCTACGATGGAATTGAGCGGTCGCCTGCAGGCACCAGATTTCGGCAGCGAAAGTGGGGTTCTGGACGAGACATTCGGTTTTTCCATCAGATAGTTATCCATATAAATTAACATGTTACTTCTAATTTTAGCCAAAACTTCATTACTTCCGAGAATGGGGCTGGAAAGGAGAATCCCTTCTCATTTAGTAAATAATTTTCTAGTAGGGGCGATGAAAAGCGGCTAGGCTTTCCATTGCTTCAAGGAGTATTCGAAGTATTCCTTCATACCTTCAATTCAAGGCGATTGCGTTATGGATAACCACTACAAGGAATTGATCAGATTCAGGCTCATGGAAGAGATCAGCACTATCAATGCCCGGGTCGAGGCGCTCGGAAAGCCGCGCATCACCGCAGAGCGTTCGCTCATTGCGCGCTATGGAAAGTTGTTGTTCCTGAGTCAGCAGCTGCTCGAGCAGCTGACCGAGTTGCAGATCGATGAAGCCACCAGACTCGGGCAGGAAATGGCTGCGCCCACGCAAGGGGGTGTCATTCCGGGTCGTAGCGGGGGGAGTTTCAGCCGCCGCCTGGGAGCGGCCTGAGGGTTCGATTGCGGCCCAACCGTTTCGCTTCATAGAGGGCGGCGTCGGCCTCGGCCAGCAGCTGGGCGCCCGGATCCTCAGTTTGCCGCGCGTTCAGTCCGCTTACACCGATTGAGACGGTAATCTCCAGTTCACGTTCGCGATCGACCGGGATGGTACGCGCGGCGATACGTTCCCGAATCCGCTCCGCCAACCCGAATGCCTCGGTGGTGTCCGTTTGTGGCAGCAGCAAGGCGAACTCTTCACCGCCGAAACGGGTGGCTACGTCAGAGGCGCGCAGACACTCACGGACCCTGAGCGAGATTTCCCGCAGCACCATGTCCCCGGCGTTGTGGCCATAGAGGTCGTTGACTCTTTTGAAGTGGTCTGCGTCGATGAAGAGACAGCTCAGCGGATAGCCATACCTTTTACTGCGGGCGATCTCCTCATGCAGCCGTTTCTCCAGATAGCGGCGGTTGTGCATGCCGGTCAGGGCGTCGGTGAGGCCGCTGATCACCAGGTGTTCACGGTTGGCGGCATTTTCCAGGCAGACGGCGGCAATGGTCCCCAACCGCTCGAGGAAGTCCGTGGCGTGATAGCGTGTGAATCGCTTGGGATTCTGACTGCCGAGATTGAGGACACCGATCATCCGCCCGCGCAGATAAAAGGGCAGCAGGGCGACGCTGCGCACCATGTTGCAGCCGGGAAAGAGCCTGCCGTGCTCTTCGCCAAGGTAGGGTCCCAGCCGCGGAGCGCGAAGATGCCGGTAGATCGGGCTGAAGTCGAGCAGTTCGTCGACCAGGAAAAGGCTGTCGTTGTCGAAGGGAGAGTGGCCTGTTCCCATCAGCAGGTGGCGCAACTCATGGTCCTGGTCGCCTAGTACCAGGCTGATGGCGGGAAGGCGAAACGAGTGTTGCAGTCCCAGCGTCAACGCCTCGAGCAGGTGCGGAAGATCCTCCGCCGCCAGCAGGGTCAGTTCGCGATTATGACAGCGGTGAAATGTCTCCTCGCTGAGTCTTGCCTCCTCGGTGAGCGTAGCGAGTTGCTGGCGAAGCCGGCGAATTTCCGCGTCTGCTGACATAGGGGACGATTCAGGCTGGGGGTGGGGCATAAGCAGCGTATCGGCGGTACACAGGTGGCCTTTAATTCGTTTTGTGCCGGACTGGCACGGTGGCTCGCAGTTGCGGTATCCGGGAGTTTGTTCATGGAAGAGCGGTTGTCATTCAGGGAGGATATTCATGCTGGATTCTGGTGGTGGGAGAGTGGTATGGGCGACATTGGTCTGCCTGGGTTGGCTGGCTGTTGGGCAGCTGGTGCTGTTGGAGGTCAGTGCGGCGGATCGTATCATCAAGTGCACCGACCCGGACGGCAAAGTGTCGTTCAGTCAAACCGGCTGCAGCGCGGGGGTGCGGGAGACCATCCGCATCGAGAATCCGCGGATCGGGTGGGTCAGGCCGCATGCATCTGACCGTCGGCAGCACCGGTCGGTTACCGCGGAAGAGGATCTGTCGGAACGGGAGGTTGAGTCCGGGAGTCCGAGCGCCGGAGTTGCTTCTGCACAGCGGCGGCGCTGTTGGCGCAAAGAGAGCGGGATCAAGCGCATCGACAGTGAGCTCCGGCATGGATACAAGCTCAAGCGAGGGCGTGAGCTGCGCCTACAGCGTGAAGAGCTGCAGGAGTATTTACGCCGTTTCTGCCGCTGAATTTTCTTCGTTGGCGATCAGAAGCCGCTGCCGACCCGCCATGCCTGATAGTTCGGTTGCGTCAGGTAATCACCGCTGGCGATATAGCGCAGTACGTTGCGCAAACGGTAGAACTGGACCACGGAGTCCACGCGCATGATCTCCCTGCCATGCAGGTCGAAAAACAGAATCGAAGGGGTGTAGAACAGTCCCAAATCCCTGGCCCAGCTGCTGGCGCTGGAACGCTTGCCGGAGGGGGTGATGAGCGGCGTGTCGGCATAGATGTCGAGCTGCACGTTTTCCAGTTGGCCGAACAGGTCGCTGATGTCGAGCTCGCCCAGTGGTTGCGAGTGCAGGACGTCGCAGGCGTGGCAACTACCCTGTTCGAAGAAGACTGCCAGCGGTCGTTCGCCCGGAAACCGGCTGCGATCCAATGCAAATGGGGGGGGAGCGAAAAAGGGCTCGTCGTTCAGCTCGCCGGGTTCGAATGCCAGCGCTCCCGATCCGCGCTCCAGATAAGCGCTGAAGGACTCCCGCTGATAGTGGCCGTCGGCGACATACTCCAGTGCAGCACGGAATTTGTAGGGTGGGTAGTAGCCCCGCAGGCGCAGTGCCTCGTGCCCCTCACGGTCGTAGAAAATCATCGATGGTGTGAAGTTGGTCTGCTCGCGCAGCGCGAATTCACGTTCTATCAGGGTCTTTCCATCGAGGTCGGTCAGCTCGTCTATGCCCCAGATATCGATCGGAATGATATCGAAATGGCTGCGCGTATAGGCGGTGGTATCGGGCTGTCCGAAGTTGACCCGCATCAGCAGCTGGCAGTAGGCGCAGCGGCGCTGGCCGAAGTAGACGATTATGCCCGCTTTACCGCTGTCGACCGCTTCCCGCAAATCCTCTTGCAGGTCGAGGAAGCTGTGCTTGAACCACTCGGGATGCTCGAGCGGCTGCTGCAACGGGAAGTCGTCAAACTCGAATGCGGCGTCGGGCTCTTCAGAGGTGGCTTCTGCGGCCAACGGGAGAGCCCGCAGAAGCAGCAAAAGCAGCAGTGCGCCGCAGAACTTCACTCTCAACGTGAGGAGTGCCGACATATCAGTCGCATTCCCGCTGTAACAGGTCGCGGGTCATATAGGCGGCAGCTATGGAGCGCGCTTCGGTGAAGTCGGGTTGTTGCAGCAGTTCCGCCAGACGGTCGAGTCCCCATGGCACAACTTCGATCTCTTCTGGTTCGTCACCGGGAAGTTTACTGGGGTGCAGGCTGCGGGCCAGTACCAGGTGCGTCTCGTGAAAGAGATAACCCGGGGCAACGGTCATGGCTGCGATCAGTTGCATCCTCTCAGCAGCGTAGCCGACCTCTTCCTGCAGTTCGCGATTGGCGGCGATGAGAATCTCCTCATCGGCTTCCACCCGCCCCTTGGGAAAGGCCAGCTCGTAGCGATCCATACCGGCAGCGTATTCGCGAACCAGCAGCAGGGTATCGGCATCCAGCAACGGCACGATCATTACCGCGCCCTGCGCTGAGCCTCGCAGGCGCTGATAATTTCGCCGCGCGCCGTTACTGAACTCCAGCTCCATCTCCTCGATATGGAAAATGCCGGTTTCGCCCAGCGTGCGACGCTGGTGGACGATCGGTTTCTCTCTCATGCGGCAGCTCTGCGCAAATTGTTCCGCGGATCGGTTAGACTGACCCCGTAGTCGAACAATACCACTTTAAACCGATGATAGACTGGAACCAAATCGACCTGCTGCTGCTGGACATGGATGGAACCTTGCTGGATCTCCATTTCGATAACCATTTCTGGTTGCACCATGTTCCGGTTCGCTACGCGCGGGCGCGGGGTATCGTGTTGCAGGATGCGCGGGATGAGCTCTATGCCCGCTACAAGAGTATTGAGGGAACCCTCGAATGGTATTGCGTCGATCACTGGAGTCGCGAGCTGGAGCTCGATATCGCGCTGTTGAAGGAGGAGATCGAGCATCTGATAGCGGTGCATCCCCACGTGACCGATTTTCTGCGCTTCGTGCGTGAAGCAGGCAAGCGCTGCGTGCTGGTGACCAACGCACACCAGAAATCGCTTGCATTGAAGATGAAGCGAACGCGGCTTGACGGTTACCTCGATGGCGCGATCAGTTCGCATGATCTCGGTCTGCCGAAGGAGCACCCGGAGTTTTGGGGGCGCCTGCAAAGCGTAGAGCCCTTCGATCCGCAACGAACGCTGTTCGTCGACGACAGTCCTGCCGTACTCCGCTCGGCGCGCGACTATGGACTGCGTTGGCTGCTGCAGATTCTCAGACCCGATACCCGCGGCCAGGTGCGTGCGACGGAGGGGTATCCGGCCATCCACGACTTTTCCGAGCTGCTTCCGGTCGCCGACGACGGCATCACCGGTCCCAGCGCTTGAAGCGATGCCTGCAGTAAGCCAGAAGCTCATCGTAGCTGCGAAAGTAGAGCTCGAAGCCCTTTTCGGCCGGTTCGTCGTATTCGCACCAGTCGTTGTCATAGTCACGGCAGATCTGCGGGCGCTGGTCGTAAATCCCACACCCGCCGTCGGCCTGCAGATGGTCGCAGCTCCCCTCGAACAGCAGGAACCAACCGTCGCTATCCTTGTAGAGCGAGACTCCCCGGTGCGAAACCTGCCATAGCAGGTGGTCGAAATCCGCTTTCGAGCGCGGTGCGGCACCCAGTGGCTCGGTGATGTAGGTACAGCAGGTCGACCCCTGGCAGCGGCTGCACTTGTTCTTCAGTGGGATTTTCAACTGGAGGGCGTGGAGTCGGGGCGCCTTCTGCGTCGTCTACGAGGTCGCTTGACGCCCTCGTTGTTCTCGCCGCCCTCCTCTTTCCTGGCGCCTTCGTTACGCCGTCCACCGCCTCTGCGGTTATCCTTGCGCGGAGGACGTTGCACCCGCACCCGGCTACCGGGATCGATCTCGGCCAGCAGTTCGACGCCAACCGATTCCATCGGTAGCTTGTGACCTATATAGCTTTCGATGTCCGGCAGCGAGAAGGCATAGGTTTCGCAGGCGAAGCTGATCGCACTGCCGCTTTCACCGGCACGTGCGGTACGACCGATACGGTGCACATAGTCCTCGGCGTCATCCGGCAGATCGTAGTTGATGACGTGGGTAACGCCGGGAATGTGCAGTCCGCGTGCAGCCACATCGGTGGCTACCAGCACCGGCAGCTCACCCTTCTGGAAACTGCCGAGCAGCGCCAGCCGCTTCTTCTGCGGCACATCGCCCGAGAGTACCGCGGCCTTGATGCCGTTGCCCTCGAGGAAGCCCCATACCTGGTCCGCGCCGCGCTTGGTATTGACGAAGACTATCGCGCGGTAACTATCCAGCGTGCGCAGCAAGCCGATCAGCAGCGGGATCTTCTCCTCATTGGCTGTCATGTAACAGGTCTGATTGACGTTGTCCGCGGTGACCCTGTCGCCCTCGATGGTGACCGACTCCGGGTTGTTCATATGCTCGTAAGCAAGCTCTTTGACGCGGAACGAAAGCGTCGCTGAGAAGAGCAGCCCCAGCCGCTGTGACGGAGGTGGACAACGCCGCAACATGAAGCGGATATCCTTGATGAAGCCGAGATCGAACATCCGGTCGGCTTCGTCGAGGACCACGGTGTCGATCTCCTTCAGGTCGTAGACGTGCTGCTTGAGGTAGTCGATCAGCCGGCCGGGAGTACCGATCAGGATATCGACCCCCTCCTCGAGTTGGCGGCGCTGCTTGTCATATCCGGTGCCGCCGAAAACCAGGCCCAGTTTGAAGCCGGTATGGCTGCCAAGGACCTCGGCGTCTTTGTGGATCTGTACTGCCAGTTCCCGTGTTGGTGCCATGACCAGTGCGCGCGGCTGGTTGGCGCGCCGTTTTTCGTCGGCGGGGCGGGTCAGCAGGCGCTGAAAGATCGCCAGCAGAAACGCCGCAGTCTTGCCAGTACCGGTCTGCGCCTGGCCGGCCACATCCTGGTTGTCGAGTGCAATGGGCAGCGTTTCGGCCTGAATCGGTGTGCAGAAAGTGAATCCAGCATCGGCTACACCCTGAAGAATTTCGGGTAGCAGTCCGAAGCTGTCGAAGCGTGTATCTGTAAGGTGTTTTTTTGTCATGGCGGCGTAGGATACCGCAATTCCGTCCACCGGACTTGCATTAATGATGTGTTTGCGCTGAAATAACCTTCTGCTATCGAAATATGCCGGGCGAATCCGGAGTATTGTAGTTCCGATCCTGGTAGGCCATGATATGATCGAAGCGCTGGCGCGATTCCGTGCCAATCGGCGGTCTTCCCTGAACAAAATCGAATCAAACCTGGAGAAACTCTAGTGAGTGAGCAGATCGTTCATCTTAGTGATGACTCTTTTGAAACCGAAGTCTTGCAATCCAGTGTGCCTGTGCTGGTGGACTACTGGGCCGAGTGGTGCGGACCCTGCAAAATGATAGCCCCGGTGCTGGATGAGATCGCTCAGGAGTACGAAGGCAGGATCAAGTTGGCGAAACTGAATATTGACGACAACCCCAACACGCCACCCCGTTACGGTATACGCGGCATCCCGACGCTGATGATTTTCAAGGATGGCGAGGTGGAGGCGACCAAGGTCGGTGCAGTCTCCAAGTCCCAGTTGACGGCATTCATTGACAGCAACATCTAGACGAGACTGTTAAAATGCCATTCCATTGAGATTGGCCGGTAAACCAGCAGGGATGCTGAAACCGAAAAAATAAGATCAGCTGTTCAGCTACAGCAGTATTACCGAATAATCCGAACCATTATCCCGCGCAACGGGCATCTCTGGCCCGTTTACACTCTCTTTTCCGAACTTGCACTAAGCCCATGAACCTTACCGAACTGAAGAAAATGCCGGTTACCGAACTGGTTGAACTGGCCCAATCCATGAAGCTTGAGGGGATGGCCAGATCCCGTAAACAGGATCTGATTTTCGCCATACTCAAATCCCACGCCAAGAATGGCGAAGACATCTACGGCGACGGTGTACTGGAGATACTTCAGGACGGGTTTGGCTTCCTGCGCGCCGCCGACAGCTCCTATCTTGCGGGCCCGGACGATATCTACGTCTCTCCCAGTCAGATACGACGTTTCAGTCTGCGTACCGGAGATACGGTCTCCGGAAAGATCAGACCGCCGAAAGAGAGCGAACGCTACTTCGCGCTGCTGAAGGTGGCCGAGATCAATTTCGACAAGCCGGAAAATGCCAAGAGCAAGATTCTGTTCGAGAACTTCACACCGCTCTTCGCCAATGAGAAGTTCACGCTCGAAATGGGCAATGGCAGCACCGAGGATATCACCGCGCGAACCATCGAACTCTGCGCGCCGATCGGCAAGGGTCAGCGTGGCTTGATCGTCTCGCCGCCGAAAGCCGGCAAGACGATGCTGATGCAGAATATCGCGCAATCCATCGGTCAAAACCACCCGGATTGCTACCTGATCGTGCTGCTGATCGACGAGCGGCCGGAAGAGGTGACCGAGATGAAACGCTCGGTGCGCGGCGAGGTGATCTCATCGACCTTCGATGAGCCGGCATCGCGCCATGTACAAGTGGCGGAAATGGTGATCGAGAAGGCAAAGCGGCTGGTCGAGCATAAACTCGACGTGGTGATCCTGCTCGACTCCATCACCCGCTTGGCGCGCGCCTACAATACCGTGATTCCCTCGTCGGGCAAGGTGTTGACCGGTGGTGTGGACGCCAATGCGCTACACCGTCCGAAACGGTTTTTCGGTGCCGCGCGCAACGTCGAGGAGGGAGGCAGCCTCACCATCATTGCCACTGCACTGGTGGAGACAGGATCACGCATGGACGACGTGATTTACGAGGAGTTCAAGGGCACCGGCAATATGGAGATCCACCTCGATCGTCGCATCGCCGAGAAGCGTATCTTCCCAGCGATCAATATCAACCGTTCGGGTACCCGACGCGAAGATCTGCTGATGAAGCCGGCCGAACTGCAAAAAATGTGGATCCTGCGGAAAATTCTCCATCCGATGGATGAGCTTGCCGCGATGGAGTTTCTCTACGACAAATTGAAGACCACCAAGACCAACCAGGAGTTCTTCGACTCTATGAAGCGTTGAGCCCGGTTTCGGTCATACTTGATGAGGCCGCTACCCGCAAGGGGCGGCCTCTTTCGGTTGGGGGCAGTCGGCTGGCGGGCGGGGGAGAGGCATGAGCGGTCTGCAGAGACCACAAGTGGCGATGATACTCGCCGCAGGACGCGGCGATCGTATGCGACCGTTGACCGACGATTTTCCCAAGCCGCTGCTGAAGGCGGGGGACAAACCGCTCATCCACTACCATCTGGAGGGTATCGCCAAAGCTGGAATAGGCAGGGTCGTGGTCAATCATGCGCATCTGGGCGCGATGATCGAGGCCGACCTGGGCGATGGCAGTCGCTGGGGGGTGCGGATCGAGTATTCTCCCGAGCCCCCTGGTGCGCTGGAGACGGGCGGTGGTATTTTCAATGCGCTTGGGCGGTTGGGCGAGGGACCATTTCTGGTGGTCAATGGTGATGTCTGGTCGAACTGCAATTACGCCGATCTAGCGATTTCCGACGAGGATTGGGCCCATCTGCTGCTGGTCGAGAATCCGCCGCACCATCGGCAGGGTGATTTCGCCCTCACTCGCGGTAGAGTTCACGAAACGGGAGATGAACTCCTCACCTTTGCGGGGATCGGTGTCTATCGCGCGGCGCTGTTCCAAGGGTGCCGGGCGGGCGCTTTCCCGCTTGCACCGCTGCTGCGAACAGCCATGCGCGAGGGGCGTGTGAGCGGCGCGCGGTTACTGGGTGCCTGGACCGACGTGGGTACACCCGAGCGGCTGCGGCAGTTGGATCTCGAGTTGCGCCAGGGGCGCTGAAGCAATGTCCCGCGCAGATTCGATCCGAGTGCCGCCGGAGCGCCGATGGGCGTTATAATCAGAGAGAATTCAAACAAGGGGTTGGCGTCTCTCCCGCTGTGCAGGCCGTGTTGAAACTTCAGGAACTCGATCATATTCCCTCCGGATTGCTCGATGCGGAGGCGACTCGGCTCGAGTCGATTCTCGGCGGGCCTACCCTGATTCATCTGCCGGGCAGGCGCGAAGCGCCGCTGCTGGTCAGTGTGCTGATGCATGGCAACGAAACCACCGGCTGGGAGGCGATACGGCTGTTGCTGAAGGCATATTCGCAGGGCGGCGATCTGCTGCCGCGTGCGCTGAGCCTGTTCATCAGCAATGTCTCCGCCGCCGCCGCCGGTTTGCGCAGGCTCGACGGCCAGCCAGACTACAATCGGGTCTGGCCGGGGTGCGAGAGTTCCGGCACGGAAGAGCACGCACTGATGCGGCAGGTGCTGGAGACGATGCGTCGGCGGCAGGTATTCGCCAGCGTCGACGTGCACAACAATACAGGTCTGAATCCCCACTATGCCTGCGTCAACCTGATAGACAACCGCTTTCTCCATCTGGCAACCATGTTCGCGCGCACCGTGGTCTACTTCATACGCCCCTGCGGTGTGCAGTCGTTGGCGATGTCAAGAATCTGCCCGTCAGTGACGCTGGAGTGCGGCAAGCCCGGGCAGCGCAACGGCGTCGAACATGCGCGCGATTATCTCGATGCCTGCCTCCATCTCGCGGAGCACCCGACCCACCCCGTCGCCCACCAAGACATCGATCTATTCCACACCGTCGCCACCGTCAAGGTGCCTCGGCAGAGCAGCTTCGATTTTACCGAGGGTGATGATGTCGACCTGCGCTTCGAGGTGGATCTGGAGTATCTCAATTTCCGTGAACTGCCGCGTGGTACCCGGTTCGGCTGGCAGCGGACGGGTGATGAGATCGGTCTGGATGTCATCGACGAACAGGGGAGAGACGTGCGGGCGCGCTATTTCGAGCTCGATGGTCGCGAGCTCAGGTTGCGGGTTCCGGTCATGCCCTCGATGCTTACGCTCGATCATCGCGTGGTTCGCCAGGATTGTCTCTGCTATCTGATGGAGCGCTACAACGACCACCTGGAGTGAGCGGTCATGCACCTCTTCGGTGGCGGTGACGCCCGACTGAGCTGCCACCAAAGGGGGAGGGCGGGGCGCATGAGAGATTTTTTTTGCCCGCTCCCTTGACTATCAGGAATCCGACCCTATTATTAGCACTCAATCTGGGTGAGTGCTAACAAGTTGCACCCCGCGGATTCACTACATAGCAATATCAATCATGAAAATCAGGAGAACTCAGTAGATGAATATTCGTCCGCTGCAAGATCGCGTGGTCATTCGTCGTATGGAAGAGGAGCGCACCAGCGCCGGCGGTATCGTGCTGCCAGACAGCGCTACGGAAAAACCGGTGCAGGGCGAGGTGGTCGCCGTCGGTAACGGCAAGGTGCTCGACAGCGGCCAGGCCCGTCCGCTCGACGTCAAGGTTGGCGATCGGGTGCTGTTTGGCAAGTACTCCGGTACCGAAGTCAAGATCGGCGATGAAGAGCTGCTGGTGATGCGTGAAGAGGACATCATGGGCGTCATCGAGGGCTGATCGCCCCTCCAGTGAACCCTGTCGCAAACTGAATTCCGAGGACATAGAGAGAAATGAGCGCAAAAGAAGTCAAATTTGGAGATGACGCCCGTCAAAAGATGCTGGCCGGCGTCAACATTCTGGCCAACGCGGTCAAAGTCACCCTGGGCCCCAAGGGCCGTAACGTAGTGCTGGAGAAGAGCTTCGGTGCTCCGACCATCACCAAGGACGGCGTCTCCGTCGCCAAAGAGATCGAACTCTCCGACAAGTTCGAGAACATGGGTGCGCAGATGGTGAAAGAGGTCTCCTCGCACACCTCCGATATCGCCGGCGACGGCACCACCACCGCGACCGTACTGGCACAGGCCATGGTGCGCGAGGGTCTGAAGGCGGTTGCCGCCGGCATGAACCCGATGGATCTCAAGCGCGGCATCGACAAGGCGGTCGAGGCCGCCGTCGGTAGCATGCAGGAGATGTCCAAGCCCTGCAGCGGGGACAAGGAGATCGCCCAGGTTGGCGCCATCTCCGCCAACTCCGACAGCAGCATCGGTGACATCATCGCCGAGGCGATGCAGAAGGTCGGCAAAGAGGGTGTCATCACCGTCGAAGAGGGCAACGCGCTGGAGAACGAACTCGACGTGGTCGAGGGCATG
>JAGRGU010000027.1 GCA_020445335.1 Gammaproteobacteria bacterium | reverse complement strand
GGCGAAGATCGACTTGAAATTGTAGTGGGTTATCGCCACCAGCAGGCGCTCTGGACGGCCCAGATCAAGCAGCAGCACCACCAGTCCGCCGGCCAGCAATCCGATCGCAAGCAATCCGGAGAAGCGACCCAGCGGCTTGTACAGCGGACCACCGAATACCGAACCGATGGAGGCGACATTCAGCGCACCGGAAGCGGCAACGATCAGAAAGATAGCGAACACGTGCGGCAATCCCCAGACGATCTGGTTGCTCATGCCGGTGACCCAGTGACCGCTGTGCTCCATGTAATAGGCCGACAGCATGCCGATCAGGATGACGAAAACCAGCGCGGCCAGCCCCGCCCAGTACCTGGGCGAACTGCACCAGAGCTCGGAGTAGTGTAGACGTTTCATCGATGATTCCTCACTTCCGCTCACACGCTGGTGTAGCGGACACCGGTATTCAGTTCCAGGTCTGCACGGATCTGCCGGCTGCTCTGGGCCCTCAGCGCCTTGGACAAATCGCTGTCGGGATCCTTCAGATCACCGAACAGAATCGCCTGGTGTCCATCTTTGCTGCAGGCGTCCTGGCAGGCGGTGGTGGAGCCTCCCGCGTCTATCCGATGAACGCAGAGATTGCACGACTCCACGCAGCCTTTGCCGCGCGGCGTACGAATCGACTGATTGTCCACGTTCTGATGGATGAACGAACGCGCCTTGTACGGACAGGCCATCATGCAATAGCGGCAACCGATGCAGGTATGCCGGTCTACCATGACGATCCCATCGGCACGCTTGAACGAAGCACCGGTGGGGCAGACATCGACGCAAGGCGGAAATTCGCAATGCTGGCACATCATCGGCAGATTGGTTATCTCTCCGGTCTGCTTGTCGCGCAACTTGACCTTGCGGATCCACTGCGGCCGCTGCGCATCCCACATCGCATCGTCCTGTCCCGGTGGCCGCTGCATGCGATCGATACCGTTTTCGGACTCACAGGCCTCGACGCACTTGGTGCAGCCGTCGACGCACTTGTTGCTGTCCACCAGCATCCCCCAACGTACGCCGTCATTGACGCCTTCGCTGTCGGATCCGGCGTTGGCCACTGCCAGCAGAACTCCCGGTGCGACAGTTGCCGCTCCGGCCGCCAGCACGGTTTTGCCGATGAACTCGCGCCGTTTCAGATCTTCGGGTTGCTCTTTACAGTGCTTCACCGTGAAACCTCCCGGGAGATGGCGTGCAGTCGTTGCAACTGCTCGTCGATAATCGCTGCCGCACCCGGCTGCAGACCCGAAAAGCGGTCACCGTCGAGCTCTCCCTGCAGCGCTCCGAGCGTCGACATCTTCTGCTCGGGCTTCTTGCTGTGGCACTGGAAACAGGTCAGGCTGACCGCAACGTACTCGTGGCAACCGCTGCAGAACTGCCCCTCGTCATTGACCGGGTGATAATCGCCATTACCCTTCTCGGCCGCATGGCAGCCGATACAGGCCGCAAGACTGTACTCGATATCACGCACACCCTTGCGCACCGTCCTGTCGCGATCATGCTTGAGGAACTCCATGTGGTTTCGACGCATCACGTCCGTCGGCGCCACACAGGCATCCATACCCGCCGCTCTGGATCCGGGAGTTACCGCGGAGTCGCCGGAGGCCAGGCCGCCAATCAGCGTCAAAGCCCCCGCGAGTAGTACGCCAGCAACCCGGACAATGCCGGTTGAACTATGCATTACAGCTCCTATTCACCAAGACCCATCTGGATGTAACCGGTGGGGCAAACATCGGAGCAGATATGGCAACCGATGCACTTCTGGTAGTCGGTATCGACATAACGCCCCGTGGTGGATGAGTTCTTCTTGACCCGGAATACAGCATCCTGCGGGCAGAAAACCACGCAGTTGTCGCACTCGAAGCACATGCCGCAACTCATGCAACGCTTGGTCTCCTCAACCGCCTGGGTTTCCTCCAGCGGATTCAGACGTTCATGGAAGTGGCCCAGTACCTCTTCCGCCGTGGGAACGTCTTCGGTGCGTTCGATTCTCGCCACGTAGGAGAAGTGTCCGAGGAACAGTTCGCTCGAACCGATCACCTCCTGCTCCGAACGGTCCTCGTAGTTGTGCACCGCGAACTTGGCCGCCGAGGTCCCGCGCAGATCGCCGGTGTTGACGTCGAAACTTTCGGGATCCAGACCGGCTTCGTGCAGCTTGCGCAGCAGATCGAAGTGGTGTACGTCGACCTTTGGCCGCTTGGCCAGCTCCTGCTGCTTGAGGAAGGCATCGATGCTATCGGCGGCAATAGAGGCCTGACCGATGGCGGTGGTCAACAGGTGCGGACGTATGATATCGCCGGCGACGAAATGGCCCACCTTTCCGGGAACCTGGAAGAACTTGTCGGCATCGATCAGATTGCGGTCGTTAGCTATCTCCTCGATTCCGGCCATGTCACCGCCCTGGCCGATCGCCGCAACGATCAGATCGGCTTCGAGCACGCGCTCGGTGCCCTCGGTCGGGATCGGCTTCATGCCGTCCATGGTGCAGTCACAGACTCGCAATGCTACCGCACGGCCATCCTCGCCTTTGATCACCTCGAGCGGCATTACACCATCGAGGATAGTGACACCCTCGGTGGTGGCATCGATCACTTCGTGCTCGGCCGCCATCATCTTGTCTTTCTTGAACAGAGAGGTGAGGGTCACATCCGAACCCTGCGCAGCCGCAGTCATCGCCGTATCGTGGGCGACGAAACCGTCGTGCACTACCAGTTCGGGACGATCGGTCGGATTCTGGTGCTTGACGTGACCCAGGCGACGGGCGACCGAGACCACGTCGATCGAAGTATCGCCACCGCCGATGCAGATCACCTTGTCAGCGGTCACCTTCATGCGACCTTCGTTGAATGCCTTGAGGAAAGCGACGCCACTGACGCAGTTGGGCGTATCCTCCCACCCCTCGATGGGAAGGCCGCGGCCACTCTGGCAGCCGAGCGCCCACAGCAATGCGTCGTAACCGTCCTCGACCTCCTTGATGGAGATCTCGCGTCCGACGCGCGTCTTGGCGCGGATATCCACCCCCATGTCGGTGATGCGCTTGATCTCGCTGTCGAGCTTGTCGCGAGGGATGCGATAGCCAGGAATGCCGTAACGCATCATGCCGCCCAGCTCTTCGTTCTCCTCGAACAGGGTAACGGCATGGCCTTTGCGGCGCAGCTGGTAGGCGGCCGCCAGGCCGGCAGGACCACCACCGATCACTGCAACCTTCTTGCCGCTGTCGGCACCGGCTTCGAATGCGTAGCCCTGGGCAATTGCATTGTCGCCTATGAACTGTTCGACGGCGTTGATACCGACGAAGTCGTCTACGTCATTGCGGTTGCAACCGTCCTGGCAAGGCGCGGGGCAGACACGGCCCATCATCGCCGGAAAAGGGTTGGCATCGGTCGAACGGCGGAACATGTACTCCTGCCAGGTCACACCCTCCGGCGGCTTCTCCTGGCCACGCCCGATCGCCAGCCAGCCGCGGATATCCTCACCGGAAGGGCAGCTGCCCTGGCAGGGAGGGGTTTTGTGGATGTAGGTCGGACATTTGTAGGAGGAGTCCTGTGCAAAAATCTTGTCCCCCCAGCTGTCCCACTCTTTGTCACCGTCTTCGAAACGGCGGAAGCTCAATTTTGTGTTCATCTCTTCAGTAGGAGTCGCCATGCTCTTCTGTCTCCTTGTTCCTATATTGAAAGTCTTGATTTATCCGGTGCGGCGTATGCAGGGGCGCAAACGGCAACCTGCGGGCTACGCCTCCCCCTCGTTTTCCGATTCTTCTCCATCCTCATCGTCGTCCTGGCCGGTGAGAATGATGGCGTCGCTGACCAATTGATGGACGCTGACAATTTGATCCATGTCCATGCCGTAGTACGGCAGAACCTTGGTGAACTGACTCTTGCAGATTGCGCATATCGCTGCCATGTGAGTCACGCCCTCCTCTTCCATCGCATTCCGCAGGGCGGTCATGCGCGGCAGGGCACCCTTGACGCGGATCTCCATCAGATCGTCGGTCAACAACCCACCACCGCCGCCGCAACAGAAGGTGCGTTCGCCAATCGTTTCGTGGTGCATATCGACGTAGTTGTTGCAGACCGCCTTGATCACGTTGCGCGGGATCTCGAACTGTCCGCCGGGCTTGTTGCCCATGCGGGTGGCGCGCGCCACATTGCAGGAGTCGTGGAAAGTGAGCACCTTGTCGTCGTTGGCCGACTTGTCGAATTTCAGGTTGCCCTTCTGGATCTGATCCCAGGTGAACTCCAGGATATGCTGCGGTACCGGGTAGTCGGGATCGAGAAAATCGAAGGGTCCGGCCAACGTGTTGAGAAACGAATAGGCCACGCGCCAGGCATGCCCGCACTCACCGAACACGATGCGTTTGACGCCGAGGTCCAACGCGGCCTTGCGGATACGCAGCGAAACGCGGCGCATGTTCTCATAGCTGCCAATGAACATGCCGAAATTGGCCGCTTCCGAAGCGTAGGAACTGAGCGTCCAGCTGACGCCCGCTTCGTGGAACACCTTGCCGTAGCCGATCAGGCCGTCGACGTGGGGTTCCGCGAAGAAGTCGGCGGAAGGGGTCACCAGCAGAATGTCGGCACCCTTCTGGTCCAGCGGATATTTGACAGCTACACCGGTATCGTCCTCGACATCCTCTTCCAGACCTTCCAGGGTATCCTGCAACGCCGGTCCCGGCAGCCCCAGGTTGTTACCGATCTTGTTCAGCTTGGCAATGATCTCGTTGCAGTACTTCTGTCCATAGCCGATGCTGTCGAGAATCTCGCGCGCCGCCATCGAAATCTCGGCCGTATCGATACCGTAAGGACAGAACACGGAGCAACGGCGACACTGCGAACACTGATGATAGTAGCTGTACCACTCGTCGAGGGTGTCACGCGTCAGATCCTCGGCGCCGACCAGCTTGGGGAAATACTTACCGGCGAAGGTAAAATAACGGCGGTAGACCTTGCGTAGCAGATCCTGCCGCCCCACCGGCATGTTCTTGGGATCCTTGGTACCAAGAAAGTAGTGGCACTTGTCGGTACATGAGCCGCACTTGACGCAGGAATCCAGATAGACCTGCAATCCGCGGTAGCGGCTGCGCAGGTCGTCCAGTTTGTCGAGTGCCCTTGCATGCCAATCCTCCACCAGCTGGGGTGGAAAATTCAAATCGGTGTTGTGATCGGGTTTGGCAACGAATGGGCTCAGGTGCGCCATCGTACCTTCGGTGACTGCCGGCACGTCCACATATTCATGGAGTTCCGGAGTTTCAAAATCCGCCTTGGCCATTTGCTACCCTCTTCGGCTCGCTACGAATCAGCTCTGCTGATCTTCCATCGCCTTCGCCCAGGGGGCGATGTGGCGCTTCTCTCGGGGGTTGTCCACCTGATTACGACTCGGGCTGAAGAACAGCCCTGGCACATGCAGCAATTTGCTGAACGGGAACAGCAGCATCAGCAATGCTACCAGCAGCAGATGAACCATCAGGGGCAGATCCAGAGGCAGGGTCCCGAAGTCGAACCCCAGCAGACCGACGAAGAAGCTCTTCACCATTACGACGTCGGTGTGCACCACGAAACTCATCATCAGGCCACTGAATCCGATTACGATCAGTATCACCAGCCACAGGTAGTCCGAGGGCGAGGAGATATACCGTACCCGGTCGACAAATATCCTTCTCACCAACAGACCGGCCAGACCGATCACCATGGCGAAACCCGCATACTTGCCGAACGGCTGGATCAATTGAATCGGAAGCCAGACGGGATCCATGAAGTAACGCAGATGGCGCAGCAGCACAAGCAGCAGGCCGAGGTGGAACATCCAGCCGAACAGCCAGGTCCATTTGGTGCTCTTGAACAGACTTTCGAAGAACACCACCTCGCGGAACAAACGCATGACCACACCCGCTTGATTGATCGGAGCCGGCATGGTCGGAATCTTTAACGGAGCAGGGGTTCTGGCATATTGGAATATCTTTCTCGCCAGACCTATCACCAGCACCAGGGTCGCTACGATGAACAGCAGTGAAAAAAATAACGACATGTTGCTGCTATCCTCTGTCTGTTTACGGCAGATCCGGCGGAGACGAGCAAATCTGTCTCCGCCGGTCAGTCTGAGCGGTTAGATGCAACCGGTCGGCTTCGGCAGGCCGGCGAAACGGCAGGCCTGCTTGCCCGGTCCGTACGGGAACAGCGCATAGAGGTACTTGCTGTTGCCTTTCTCCTTGCCCATTTTCTTGCCGACAGCCTTCGTCAGT
Organism: Gammaproteobacteria bacterium; assembly: GCA_020445335.1. Taxonomy (GTDB): domain Bacteria; phylum Pseudomonadota; class Gammaproteobacteria; order Chromatiales; family Chromatiaceae; genus HKST-UBA178. The sequence goes on along the minus strand of JAGRGU010000027.1, from coordinate 2,601 downwards.
ACGCGGACAGCGGGCGCGATCTGGTACTCTTCGTAGTACTCACGCAGGAAGTTGATGATGTCCCAGTGCTCGTCGGTGAGCGCCAGATCGTCTTCCTTCGCCATCGCCTCAGCAACAGCCGGAATCCACTCGTTCAGATTGACCAGGTAACCCTCTTCATCAGTTTCAAATGATTTGCCGTCAATTTCGATAGCCATCGTTTTTCTCCAAAAGCTAAGTTAGTAATTCAGAACAACGCCGAGACGTCAGACCCAGGCGACAACCTTGTCATGTTCGGTCGCCAGATCGACGAAGCCTGCGTAATCGATTATTTCGATCCCGTCACTGACCCGATCCTGCGCCAAACCACGGGCTTTGAGATCCGGTCCCAGCGCATAGAACTTCACGCCCTGAGCCGCTTTCACCTTCCCCTCAGTCGCAGTGCCTTTCAGCGCCGCGTATACGCCATCCTCGTACAACAGAACGGCACTGCCTTCCAGAACATGCCCCAGACAGGAGTCGAAGGAATTTTTTTCGAAAGGCGATTTATTTACAGTATGCAATTCACTCATGGCTGCACTCTTCCCATTAGAAGCTGAAGACGACGTCCTGCGCTTCGATGATCTTGTTCAACTCGGCGCGACTGACGACACGGATGGAATCCTTCTCCGCCCAGTCCTCATCCTCGTCTTCCCAGGTAAGGTGCATCAGGTCATCGACCGAGAGCCCACGCTCTTCCAGTGACTCCTGCTCCACGTAGAGCTGATTCACATCGTAGTCGCCCAAGGCGGAGTAGGTCGGTGAGAAGTTCTTCATTTCGATAGCGGAGGTATCCTGACCCTTGACGATCTGGAATACGCCGTCATCGACGAATGCAAGACTCACCTTCTGATCGAATGCCGCGCCGATCAAAACCACCTCCAGCGACTCCCATGCGTAGATGGTGCCGTAGGGTGCTCTGCGATTGAGATAGAGGAAATTCTTGATATCTTCGGACATGTCTCTGGCTCCTGTGCTCAATCGCCGAATACGACCAGACGATCCGCCTGAATGGCCGCCTCGATCAGCTGCCCCAGACCGGAGATCCGGAACTTCGGGTGAATGTTGGTCGCATCCTTCCCGTTGCGCTCGGCTTCCCCGTCATCCACCAGGCCGCGACGCTGAGCCGCGGCGACGCAGACCACCAGGTCCAGCTCGTGCTTTTCAGCCAGTTCGGCCCAGCGATTGACAACATGCCGGTCGTCCTGCGGTGGCGTGGTCAGGCGGGTGCCGTTGCCGACACCATCGTGGTAGAAGAAGACACGAAATATCTCGTGCCCTTTCTCCAGCGCCGTTTTGGTGAAGAGATAGGCCGAATCGCTCGCCTGGTGCTGATAGGGCCCCTCGTTGATTTGAATCGCAAACTTCATTGCTCGTCCTTAGGTAGCTAACCTGATCAGAAACGAATGTGCGCGGAAGCGTTGAGATTGGACCGCCCACCCCGCCAGTTGTCGATGTGGTACTTGGTGAAAGGCAGTCCGGTCTTCTCAAAGAACCGCGGCCAGCCGATACGCTCAGCCCACTCGCCGATACGCTCCCAATCCTTGGCATCCTCTTTATAGGTACGCAGGATCTTCAGCACGATTTCCGAAACTTCAGGCCAGCGCGGCGGGTTGTTGGGCACGCCGGAAGCGACCAGTTTGTGGAAGGTCGGCTTGGAGCGGGCGTTGGAGTTCTTGCCGCCCACCCAGATCGCGAACTTGGAGTGCTCGGGGTCGTTGATCTGCATCGGCGGGCAGGGCGGGAAGCAGGCGCCACAGCAGATGCACTTTTTCTCGTCCACTTCCAGCGAAGGCTTGCCGTTGACCATCGCCGGACGGATGGCTGCAACCGGGCAGCGGGCCACGACCGACGGACGCTCGCAGACGTTGGCCACCTGCGTATGATCGATTTTCGGCGGCTTGGTGTGCTGGATGTTGATCGCGATATCACCCTGACCACCGCAGTTGATCTGGCAGCAGGAGGTGGTCAGACGCACACGGTTCGGCATCTGCTCACTGATGAATTCATCGTGCAATTCGTCCATCAACGCCTTGACTGCGCCCGAAGCATCGGTGCCGGGAATGTCACAGTGCAGCCAGCCCTGGGTATGGGAGATCATCGATACCGAGGGACCGGTACCGCCGATCGGAAACCCCTCGGCGTTCAATTTGTCGATCAGCGGCTGAACCATCTCCTGTTTCGATACCATGTACTCGATATTGGAACGGATGGTGAAACGGACGTAGCCTTCGGCGAACTCGTCGGCGATGTCGCACAGCTTACGGATGGTGTAGACATCCATCTGCCGCTGGGTACCGGCGCGAACGGTCCAGATGCTGTCGCCGCTCTTGGCGACGTGGTGCAGTACGCCCGGACGCGGACGCTCGTGATAGCTCCAGGCGCCGTAATTCTTCTTCAAAACCGGATGGAGATAGTTGTCCATCTCCGGAACGCCACTTTCAATGGGCATGCGGGGTGCTTCTGCCATTGTTGCCTCCAAATTTTAGGATTCTGTCTGCTGCTGTCGGAACGCGGCCCGCATCGCGGGCCGTGTCCTTTAAAGGTTCATTTATTGCGCGGAAGCCTTAAGCTCTTCCCACT
>JAGRGU010000145.1 GCA_020445335.1 Gammaproteobacteria bacterium | reverse complement strand
CGTGTCTACCAATTCCACCACATCGGCAAATAAGGTTTGAATTATACCCCACTGCTGCGGACTATTCCGCCGGTTTCGGCACTCCATCCTGATTCGCCGAAGCGGGTATGTTCGGAACCGAGCCTGCCCCGGAATCAGCCGCGCGCCCAGTGCCCGGGATATCCGGAATCTCGGTCGCAGGCTGAGTCACTGTTACGCTGGCCGGTGCAGCCTGCTGCTCCTCCATTAGTCCCTTTCGATCCGTAGCCTGCATTGCGTACCATGCCAGTACCAGACTGGTCACGAAAAACAGCGTCGCCAACAGCGCTGTCGCGCGGCTCAGGAAATTGGCTGCCCCACTGGCCCCGAACACGGTTCCGGAAGCGCCGGACCCAAATGCCGCGCCCGCGTCCGCCCCCTTTCCGTGCTGCATCAACACCAAGCCGATCAGGCCCAGCGCGAGAAAGAGATGGAAAACCACCAGTATTGTTTGCATGCCACTTGGTTCCGGATCTACTAGGCGCCGCTTTCAACTCTGCGCAGCAGCGCCATTTCAATCGATATTAAAGTCAAAAAAGTCCGAGGTTCAGCTGTTTGCCGCCGTGCAGATACCCAGAAAATCATCTGAGCTCAGCGACGCGCCACCGATAAGCCCCCCGTCGATATCCGCTTTGGCCAGGAGTTCCGCTGCGTTGCCCGGTTTCATGCTGCCGCCATAAAGTATCCGCAGCCCGGCCGCCACTGCCTCGCTCCGCGCTGCCACCCTGGAACGCAGAAACGCGTGGACGTCCTGCGCCTGTTCGGGTGTAGCGGTCTTGCCGGTACCAATCGCCCAGACCGGCTCGTAGGCGACCACACCATCGGCCAGCGCATCGACGCCTTCCAGCTCGATGACCGCATCCAGCTGGCGCGCCACAACCTCTTCGGTGATTCCCTGCTCGCGCTCTTCCAGAGTCTCTCCTACGCAGAGTATCGGCACCAGCCCGGCAGCGCGGGCGGCCTTATACTTCTTCGCCACGGTCTCGTCGCTCTCACCGTGGTACGCGCGTCGCTCGGAGTGACCGACGATCACATACTTGCACCCGAAATCGTTAAGCATCGAGGCTGCAATCTCTCCGGTATAAGCACCGGACGCCTCGGTAGAGAGATCCTGCCCACCCCAGGCAATAGCTGTACCGCTCAATTGGGACTGTACATCGGCGAGATACACAGCAGGCGCGCAAACGGCGACTTCAGCCACCTTTACCGCCTGGACACCACTCTTCAGCCCGCTGAGAAGCACCTCGATGCTCGCCCGCGAACCATTCATCTTCCAGTTTCCTGCCACGAGTGGCTGCCGCATCTCACTCTCCTTGACTACCGCTAAAAACGACCGGCAATGTTACCGGCAGGCGGTGACGAAATCAATCGTGATTGTAAGGATTGATGCGCGAAGGCAACGTACAGATCAGGCGAGCTGCTCGACGACACTGGCGAGCTGGCGGGTCAGCATACGCACCTTGTTATTGTCGACTCCCTCGATCATCACCCGGATCAGAGGCTCGGTGCCGGAGGGTCGCAATAACACCCGCCCCTCGCCGCCCAACTCCAACTCCACCTCTTTCAAGGCGGCACTGAGCCGGCTGGATGCCATTACCTCGGCCGCACTGCGACGCTCGCCCAGACGGACGTTCTCCAGCAACTGCGGATACTTGACCAGACCGCTGCGCAACTCCTTGAGACTCTTGCCGCTCTCGAACATCGCCGCCAACACCTGCAATGCGGAGATGATGCCGTCGCCGGTGGTGGTTCTGTCGCGACAGATGATATGCCCGGAAGGCTCGCCACCCAGCACCCAGGACTGTTCGCGTAGTCTCATCATGATGAAGCGATCGCCGACATCGGTACGTTCCAGTGGAACGCCGAGGCGCTCAAGCGCATGCTCCAGCCCAAGATTGGTCATCTTGGTACCGACCACCGCCCCCTCCAGGCACCCCTGGCTGAATCGCGAATTGGCGATGATATAGAGGATATCGTCGCCGTCGAGCACCTCCCCATCCGCGTCGACCATCATCAAGCGGTCACCGTCACCATCCAGTGCGATACCCAGATCGGCCTGGTGCTCGAGTACCGCCTGCTGCAGTGCACCGATATGGGTGGAACCGACACCGGCATTGATGTTCAGCCCGTCGGGGCGAGCGCCGATCGTGATGACTTCCGCCCCCAGTTCCTCGAAGACGTGCGGCGCAATATGGTAAGTAGCCCCGTTGGCGCAATCCACGACGATCTTGGTGCCACGAAAGTGCATCTCCCAATGAATCGACCGTTTGCAGAACTCGATATAACGCCCTGCGGCGTCTTGCACCCGGTAGGCCTTTCCCAGACGCTCCGAAGCGACCGTGACCAGCGGTTTGTCGATCTCCTGCTCGATGGCCAGTTCCAGGTCGTCGCTCAGCTTGTCCCCATCTCCGGAGAAGAACTTCACGCCGTTGTCGAAATGTGGATTATGCGATGCACTGATGACGATTCCCGCCTGCGCATGCAGGGTGCGCGTCAGGTAAGCGATCCCCGGCGTCGGCATCGGTCCGATCAGATGGATATCGACCCCCGCCGCAACCAGACCGGCTTCCAGGGCCGACTCCAGCAGATAACCCGATATCCGCGTATCCTTGCCGATCAGTACCTTGCTGCCCCGCTCTTTACCGAGAACACGCCCCGCTGCCCACCCCAACTTGAGCATGAATTCGGGGTTGATGTTTCCCTCGCCGACCCGTCCACGAATGCCGTCTGTTCCGAAATACTTCCTCTTCACTCAGCGCCACCTGTCTACTGTCTGGATCCGTCACTTCCGGATGCAACCAAATCGGGACGATCGCAGTTACGGACCGCCGTAAAAACTCTAACCGCATCAGCAGTTGCCGCCACGTCGTGTACACGCAGAATGGATGCCCCGCGTTCCAATGCCATCACACCCGCGGCAAGGCTGCCGTAAAGCCGCCGTTCAACCGGCGCATTGCCGAGTATGGCCCCGATCATAGATTTGCGTGAGAGCCCGACCAGCAGCGGCAATCCCATATCGGCAAAATAATCCAACCGCTTGAGCAACTTCAGGTTGTGTTGCAGGGTTTTACCGAAACCGAACCCCGGATCGATCCAGATCTTAGCCCGGTCGACCCCCGCAGCGACCGCATCCGCCACCCGCTGCTGCAGAAAAACCCCGACCTCGGCGACCACATCGTCATAGCGAGGCGCATCCTGCATGCTGCGCGGCTGCCCGAGCATGTGCATCAGGCAGACGGGTACATCGAGTTCGCAGACCGCCTGCAGCGCGCCTGGTTGACGCAGCGCATCGACATCATTTACCAGAGATGCTCCGGCCGCCACTGCGGCGCGCATCACTTCGGGTTTGCTGGTGTCGACCGAAACCTGGACGTCCAACTCAGCGGTGACCCGCTCGATCACCGGGATCACCCGATCGAGCTCAACCTGGATGGGAACCGGCGCTGCGCCGGGACGGGTCGATTCGCCACCGATGTCGACTATATCGGCACCTTCGTCCAGCATCTCCCGCGCCCGCCGAAAAGCCGCTTCAGCGGAGTCGAAGCGACCTCCATCGGAAAAGGAATCGGGGGTTACATTCAATATCCCCATGACACGGGGCCGGGAGAGCCGTGGAAGCCCTCCCGCAGTATCCACCGCCGCCACGGAGTTCAGTGCTGCCCGGCAGGACCGCCGATCGGCCCCTCGGAGCCGGTTTCATCGCTCTTCTCCGACTCGGTAGAGAGTCCAGAGTCGGCGCCGGCGCCCGATTTCGGCTCCGAATCATCCTCCCAATCCCTGGGTGGCTTCGGCGACTTGCCGGCCATGATGTCGTCGATCTGATCACTGTCGATCGTCTCGTACTTCATCAGCGCATCGGCCATCAGGTGCAGATTATCCATATGTTCCGTAAGGATACGCTCGGCTCGCGCATAGTTGGTCTCGATGAACATGCGGATCTCTTCATCGATGGTATGCGCGGTCTCGTCCGAGACATTCTTGTGCTGCGTAACGGAACGGCCGAGGAATACCTCCTCCTCCTCCTCGCCATACATCAGCGGGCCGAGTTTCTCCGACAGCCCCCACTTGGTCACCATGCCGCGAGCTATCTCTGTGGCGCGCTGTATGTCGTTCTGCGCACCCGTCGTCACCCGGTCCTTGCCAAAAATCAACTCCTCCGCGATACGTCCGCCGAACAGACTCGAGATCTGGCTCTGCAGCCGCTCCTTGCTGGCGCTGTAGCGATCCTCTTCCGGCAGAAACATGGTCACGCCTAGCGCGCGACCGCGCGGAATGATGCTCACCTTGTACACCGGATCATGCGAGGGCACCAGCCGCCCGACAATGGCGTGGCCCGCTTCATGGTAGGCGGTGAGCCGCTTCTCATCCTCGCTCATCACCATCGAGCGACGTTCCGCACCCATCATGATCTTATCCTTGGCCTTCTCCATATCCAGCATCTCGACCAGACGCTTGTTGGCACGCGCAGCGAACAGTGCCGCTTCGTTGACCAGGTTGGCCAGATCGGCACCGGAAAAGCCGGGTGTTCCGCGTGCGATCAGCGACGGTTTGACGTCCTCGGAAAAGGCTACCTTGCGCAGATGAACCTTGAGAATCTGCTCTCGACCACGCACGTCGGGAAGCGGTACCACCACCTGGCGGTCGAAACGGCCCGGTCGCAACAGCGCCGGATCGAGCACATCGGGCCGGTTGGTGGCGGCTATGACGATCACACCTTCGTTGCCCTCGAAGCCATCCATCTCGACCAGCAGCTGGTTCAAGGTCTGTTCGCGTTCGTCGTGGCCACCGCCCAGACCGGCACCACGATGGCGTCCGACCGCATCGATCTCGTCAATGAAGATGATGCAGGGCGCGTGCTTCTTCGCCTGCTCGAACATGTCGCGCACACGGGAAGCGCCGACGCCCACGAACATCTCAACAAAGTCCGACCCCGAAATGGTGAAGAACGGCACACCAGCCTCGCCCGCAATCGCACGCGCCAGCAGCGTCTTACCGGTGC